>JAAYPX010000146.1 GCA_012519565.1 Clostridiales bacterium
ATATACTCCGTCAGCCCATTTTATGTTTCAAGGCAATTTTTTTGATATAAGGCATAATGTAATAGTATACATATTTTATCAAAATCATATATTATTAACAGTATCTGCTAAGGATTGAGGGGGACGTGATGGGAAAAAACCTGAAATCTACCCATGAGAAATTTAAAAAGAAGGCCAAAAAAACACTTTATAAAGGATTAGATACAAAAAATAAAAATAAATATAGACCATCTTATCTGGAGTCAATATCTAAAACTCTTAATTTACCTGCTGATTTATTAACAGGAGCTCCTATAGTTACTACGGTAGGAAGAAACCAGATCTGTATTGAAAATTATAAAAGTATTATAGAGTACAACACTAATTTTATTAAAATTCAAACCAAAGCATGCAAAATATGCATCGAAGGTAAGCAACTAAATATTCTCTATTATACTGATGTTGAAATGCGCATCGATGGGTACATACAGGCCATATATTATCAATAATAAATCTCATTGGATTTGCCATGAGTACAAATTGAATAGTTAAAAAGTTGCGCCACTGGGTGCAAGAATGGAGGTAAACATGTGGATGAAACTGGTAAACTGGTTGCGAGGTTACCTTTGCGTCCGAATCCGTGGAACTTCACCAGAGAGATTTATAAATCTCTGTCGTCACCATAGAATATTCATATGGGATCTTATGAAGATAGAGGAAGATTACCAATTTTACATTACTATAAAAAACTTTAAGAAATTAAGGCCTATAGTCAGAAAGACTGGAATGGTTCCCAAGATTACAGCAAAACACGGATTACCTTTTTATATATATCGTAATCGTAAGAGAAAGGGTTTTTTTATAGGGGTAATAATTTGCTCCATATTAGTGTACATAATGTCATTGCATATATGGGATATTAGTGTTATGGGAGGTTCTAAATATACCCCTGAAGCCTTGATTAAATTTCTTGATAATAATGATATTTATACTGGGATAAAAAAGCGTAAGGTAGATTGCCAGTGGATAGAAGACATTATTCGATTGGAGTATAACGATATCGGATGGGTTTCTGCGGAAATCAGAGGTACTAGATTAATTATAAAAATAACAGAAACCAACATGCCTAAACCCGCTGGAGTTGCCATAGCCCCAAGCCATATTGTTGCCAGTAAGGATGGGATAATTCAAAGTATAATAACCCGGTCTGGAACTCCTTTGGTGAAGAAAGGGGATGTGGTTAAAAAAGGTGATATGCTGGTATCAGGAATTATCACTGTTTTAGATGACTTTGGAACAGAAATCAGTAAGAAACCAGTGGTGGCAGATGCAGATATAAGAGTCAAATCATTTTATAATTATGAAGATGTATTTTCTATGAATTATATTGAAAAGCAATATACAGGAGAGGAAAAAAGGGGATATCAAATAACTTTATGGAATAATAAAATATTTTTACGGAAGCCTATATATTCCTATGAAAAATATGATATAATTGTTAACGAAAAAACTCTTCATCTTACCAATAGCTTTTACTTACCTTTTCGTTATGGTACAATCAGTGTCAGGGAATATAAAGAGCTAAATAAGAAATACACTGAAGAGGAAGCGATAGCCAAGGCTTCTATGCAATTAAAAAGATACTTTGACCGATTAGCTGAAAATGATGTTTTAATTCTTGAAAATAATGTTACAATAACTATAGAAGACAATTTATGTATTGCCCAGGGGAAGATTATTGTCGATGAGCCAGCTTGGGAATACAAAATAATACAGGAGAGCGAGTGGAGGATCGAGCAGATAGATGAGCATAATGGAAACAATAATTGATATTCCCGTTGAACACGAGAAAAATGTATTTGGCCAATTTGATGCCTATGCCAAAATTATTGAAAAGGCACTTAATGTAACAATAATAGCCCGTAACGGTGAAATAAAACTGGTCGGTGGCAAGGAAGATGTAGAGAGGGCTAAGGGAGTATTTCTACAGCTCTTGGAATTGTCTAAACGGGGCAATACAATCACAGAACAAAATGTTAATTATGCCATTGCCTTAAGCTTTGATGAAAAGGAGAAAGCAATCGTAGAGATAGATAAAGATTTAATTTGTCATACAATTAATGGTAAACCAATTAAGCCCAAGACCATAGGTCAGAAAAAATATGTGGATTTAATACGTGAGAAAATGATTGTCTTCGGTATTGGTCCCGCTGGTACAGGTAAAACATACCTTGCTATGGCTATGGCCATAACCGCTTTTAAGAATGACGAAGTAAGTAGGATAATAATGACTCGGCCAGCAATCGAGGCCGGTGAAAAGCTAGGTTTCTTACCTGGAGATTTACAAAGTAAAGTAGATCCTTATTTAAGACCCTTATACGATGCCTTGTATCAGATAATGGGTCCAGATGCATATGTCAAAAATACTGAAAAGGGCTTAATTGAGGTGGCTCCCTTGGCATATATGCGTGGTAGAACCCTAGATAATGCCTTTATAATACTAGATGAAGCACAGAATACAACCCCGGCACAGATGAAGATGTTCCTTACCAGAATAGGATTTGGATCAAAAGTGGTAATCACTGGTGACTTGACTCAAAAAGACCTGCCTTTTAATACAAAATCAGGACTGGAAGAGAGCATTAAAGTATTAAGTAAGATTGATGATATTGGTTTCTCATATCTTACCAGCCAAGATGTGGTACGTCATCCCTTGGTTCAGAAGATCGTTAAGGCCTATGATGCTTATGAGGAAAGGTTAAATAAAAAGAAAGATTCAGACCAGGGACGTTTAAAGAAAATCAGAAAGATAAATTATAAATCTGAAAAAATTAGGTGAAATAAGGATGAAACTGGGTAATCTAAAAAAAGGATTGGATAAGAAGGATAATGAAATAGATATTTCTAAGGCTTCTGTACACAGGTATCTTGGACAGAAGGGCTTAGTTATTCTATCCACCCTTTTAATTGTACTACTTAGCTTTATATGCCAATATCCCCTTATAGATATAGCAAAGGCAGGCTTGTTAACTATCATATTAACCTCGGCTATGATATTTTATATTAGACTTTATCAGCAAGATATCCTTGGCAAAATGTATACCAAGCATATTATCAGCATGGCATATTTGGCATCCATAATATTATTATTTATACCCCTAAAATTAGGAAGCAATTATTGGATGCTAGGTGGTTTTGTTGTTGCAATGATACTAGATAGTAAATTGGGATTACTTTTTCATTTCAATCTTTCCTTTCTGTCAGCCATCATAATGTATATCCGCCTTGAAGAGCTGGTTTATATGCTTATTATAGGACTTATCATGGCCATATTAACCCCATATATAAGGAATAGATCAACGGTAATCTACTCATCAATTATATTATTATCTATCCATGTGGCCTTAATATTTCTGGTCAATAATTTTATATTTGAAGTCAGTAAAAAATATAATTATATAACCTCATTGCTAAGTTTTGCCTTAGTTATATTTGTATCCTTTTATTTGAATCGTCTATATGAACGCTATACAAGTAGGGAAGAAGTCCCCATAGCTGTGTCTGACATAAGTTGCACAGCTAAGGATTACCAATACGATTCCAGGACAAGCTTAGAATTATTAATTGATGAAAATAATGCCTTGCTACAGGAGATGAGAACACATTCTGATGAGATATATTCCCATTCACTAAAAGTTGCTGATCTATCTTACAAGGCGGCTAAGGCAATAGGGGTAGATGAAATGCTGGCAAAAGCAGGAGGCCTATACCATGAGATTGGCAAGATAAGAGGTAGTAATTATATAGAAGAAGGATTAAATCTTGCCGATGATTATGGTTTTCCCAAGGAGTTAAAGGATATTATAAGACAACATAATTACAAATATGAAAAACCATCATCTGTGGAGGCCGCTATTGTTATGCTTTCCGACAATATTGTTACAACTATAGACTATATAGAGAAGGTTAAAGATAATCGCTTTACAGCCAATAAAATAATAGAACATATATTTCAATTAAATATGTATAAAGGAATCTTTGATGACTCAGACTTATCAATTAAAGACTATAAAATATTGAAAGAATTTTATCAAAATACATATAAAGAATAATTGTATATTTTAAGCAATTTATATATAATAAATACAAATAGAAAGGTGGTTAACTCCAATTGACATTCCAGATAGATTATGAAGCGGATATTTCTTTAGGACTTGATTATGAAAAACTTGTTAAGAAAGTTATATATGAATGCCTTGAGTATGAGGACTGCCCATATGAATGTGAAATAAGTGTAATTTTTACTAATGATAAGGGTATAAGAGAGATTAATATGGAGTATAGGGGGATTGATGAGCCCACTGATGTCTTATCATTTCCCATGATAGAATATGAAAGTCCAGGGGATTTTTCAAGACTAGAGGAAGAACATGAGGATTGTTTTAACCCAGAAACCGGCGAATTGATTCTGGGGGATATTGTTATTTCTGTAGAAAGAGCCTTGCAACAGGCCAAGGAATATGGCCATTCTGTGGAGAGAGAAGTGGCCTTTTTAACAGCCCATAGCATGTTTCACTTGTTTGGATACGATCATATGGAGGATGAAGAACGATTAGTCATGGAGCAAAAACAAAGGGAAGTACTTGAAAGACTTAATATTTTAAGATAAATTACATTTAATATGAATTATTTAATAAAAGACTGTTTTACATAGTGGATTGTATAGTAATAGAGGGTTAAGTAGTCATTGTTAACAGACAGTCTGGAAGGGTATGGACTTTATGAGAAAAAGAGCTGTATTTATATTTATAATATCATTGATCTTGCTATTTCAAGGATGCAAGAAAAAAGATGGGGATAGTAATGATTATAATCAAGGCGATAAGAATATTGATATAACTGGTGTTCCGGAGGTTAGCATAATACCGGATGAGCCTACTCCCACAGCAGCTGCACAGGAAAGCCTGGAAGGAAAAGTTAGAAGCAAAATCACTGGTTTATGGGTGGCAGAAGAAGTAGGCAATAAAAGGCCTTACGCTATCCAGTTTAATAATTATAAATCAGTATCTAATCAATGGGGGATTGGACAAGCTGATATATTATATGAAGCTTTGGTGGAAGGTGGAATTACCAGGCTACTAGCTATCGGTGAGAATTTTACAGGGAATAAAATCGGCTCAATTAGAAGCTCTAGACATTATTTTGTTAGTATTGCTGATGAGTATGATGCAATATATGTCCATTATGGTAAGACTAAATATGCTAAGGCAAAAATCCAAGAAACTAAAATTGATAATCTGGATGGGGAGACTGGTATAGGTTCTACCGTATTTTACCGGGATAAATCTTTAAAAGCTCCTAATAATGCCTTTACCAGTTTGGAAGGTATATTGGCTGGTATAAAATCCAAAAAATACGATACTGAATATGATGATGGTTACGAAGCTCATTTTACCTTCTATCAAGTGGATACTGATTTAGCTAGTGATAAGATTGCCAATAAGGTTACCATTGACTTCTCAGGATATAATACACCATACTTTATATACAATACTGAGGATAGAAGTTATTATCGCTTTCAATTTGGTGCTCCCCATATAGATTCTAATACCAAGGAGCAGCTTAACTTCAAGAATATTATAATTCAATTTGTGAAAGAATGGGATATAGATAAAAATGGTTACCAGACTATGGATTTAGAGGATGCCAGTGGAGAAGGATATTATATAAGCAATGGAAAGATGGTTTCTATTACTTGGAAGAAGAAAGAAAAGAGTCGGTGGATGAGATATTATGATGAAAATGGACAAGAATTAAGTATTAACCCAGGTAAGACTTTTATTGCGCTTTTCCCAAATAATAGAACTAATAAGGTTAAAATCGAAAATGAATAAGATAGGGGAATTACTGAAGAAGAAATAAGGAGATTACCATGAAGTCTACTGAGAGAAATAATAATTTTTTAATACAGGGTAGTATTCTGGCATTTGCTTCGATTATCGTTAGGATAATTGGATTTATTTATAGAATTCCTATGACAAGAATAATAGGTAATGAAGGTATGGGATTTTATGAATCAGCTTTCCAGATATATAATATAGCACTTATATTATCGTCCTATAGCCTACCTATAGCAGTGTCTAAGTTGGTTGCCGCAAGAAATGTTAATAAAGAACATAGAAACTCATATCGAGTTTTTCTCTGTTCCATGATTTTTGCTGTTTCCGTTGGATTGATTGCTTCTTTGATTGTATTTTTTGGAGCAGATTATTTTCCAGCAATTATAAATAATGATCCTGATCCCAAAGCAGGGTTAGCGCTTAAGGTATTAGCTCCAACCATCTTTGTGTTTTCAATCATGGGTGTTTTTAGAGGCTTTTTTCAGGGCAAGAATACCATGATTCCTACAGCGGTCTCGCAAATAATTGAACAGATAATTAATGCTATTGTCAGTGTAATAGCCTGTTATTGGCTAATAAAAAACTATAGTGCCTCGGCCAGTGTTGCCGCATATGGGGCGGCTGGAGGTACCTTAGGAACATTACTAGGTGCTCTTTCAGGTTTGCTTTTTTTAGTATTTGTTTTTCTTATATATAAACCAGTATTAAATAAGCAATTGCGGCATGATAAAACAGGACATAGGGAAAGCTATGGAGATATATTTAAGGTAATAATTTTAACTATATCACCAATAATCCTTAGTCAGACAGTATATCATATCAGTGGGGTTCTTGATCAATCCTTATTTGGTCATATTATGGCTACCAAGGAGATAAGTGCTTTTGATAGTACTTTCTTAGGTAATACTGTTGTGGGACAACTATATTCCCCGGAAAACAGAAGGGTATTATACGGGGTATATAGTAGTAAGTATCGAGTGCTGACTAATTTACCAGTATCAATTGCTTCTGCTATTGGAGCAGCAACCATAACCAGTATAGCAGCAGCTAAAGGTATGGGTGATGATGGGCTTATCCGGTCTAAGGTTCATGTTGCTATTAAGTTTAATATGCTGATTGCTATTCCTTCAGCAGTAGGGATGGCTGTACTGGCATCGCCCATATTGAAACTTTTATTTAATGACGGTTCGGATATGGCCGCCAACCTTATAAAATTAGGATCAATCTCCATAATATTTTACTCCTTTTCCACAGTAACCACATCCATGCTACAGGGTATTAATAAATTAAAAATACCAGTAATTAATGCAGCCATATCTCTATTGATACATATTTTACTGGTTTTCCTGCTACTAAAATTCACCCCTTTTAGTACCTATGCTTTAGTAATTGGTAATGTGGTATTTGCCATGGTCAATTCTTTCCTAAATTGGTACAGCTTATCTAAATACGTAGATTATAAGCAGGAGATGATGAAATCATTTGTAATTCCTTTAATTAGTTCAGGCTTAATGGGTTTGGCAGCCTTTTTAACCTATAAGGGCTTATATATATTTACAGAGAGAAATGCTATCTCTGTAATTATTGCAATATTCATATCTGTTCTTGTATATTTTGGATTTATGATATATCTAAAGGGGATTGATGAAGCTGAGTTAAAGGGATTACCTAGAGGAAGCAAGATAGTTAAGTTATTAAAGAAAATTCATCTAATGTAAATAACAAAGTAAATCAAATATGTTTAAACAAGCAAATAATGGAGAATACTATATGTCGAAGGAGTGGTTTTACCATGAAATTGAAAAAGGCATATATGTATTCTTTAAGCTTTATATGTTTATCTATTTTATTTACCCTATGCTATTATTTAAGCTACCAACGTGCCTTAAATGAGTTTAATAATAACGCTGTAAAACGCCGTGAAGAATATATCCAATTAACTGATCAAGATACTACAACCCCGATTGAAAATGAAGATGATGCTGTTTCTGTTGATACCCATTCTCCTGAAATAATATTACCTACTACAGATTATATCTTAGAGATCTATGATAAGAAGACGGGAGAGACGGTAAGGGAGAATCTAAATCCTCCCAGTGACCTAGTGGGAAGAACCAGGGAAGGTGTCGAAGATTATCTAGATGAGTATATGAGAGATATAAAGTTATCGGAATATAACAAAGGACTTCTAGCTTTTGAACTTCTATCATTTTCAGAGAAACAGGTGGTGCTTAGAAAAACTTATGATGAGGAAATTGTACCCTACAGGTATTATGTGGTCGTAAAAGACGGTTATGTGGTAGTTTATAATAGTGATTTAAAAAGTGTATTTAGATACACCCATATTGATGCCAGTACCCTACCAGAAGAGGATAGGGTTAAGCTAAGTTATGGAATTCCAGTTAATACTCAGGATGAGTTGTTTTCCCTACTGGAGAGCTATTCCAGTTAAAAATTTGGGCTGTTCTATAAGAATGAGGAAACATGGGTTGCTGCAACTCTATACATTTTCGGCAACTCTGTGTCCCCTCACTCCTATTGGGACAGCCCTTGTGCTCTTTTTTATTAAAATTAAATTTTAGTAAGAATTCTTATAATACGAATAAAGGCTTGAAATAATGCTTACCTTAAAATATAATGTAACAAATGTGACTTTAATGTCATTGGAGGCATTTAATTGAAATACGATGTAATAATAATTGGAGCAGGGGCTTCCGGATTAGTAGCAGCAATTACTGCGGCCAGGAAGGGTGCCACTGTACTTGTGATAGAGCATAAGGAAAAAGCAGGTAAGAAAATATTAGCTACAGGTAATGGTAAATGTAATTTTACGAATTTGATACAGACACCAGAATGTTATCGGTCTGATGATAGGATATTTGCCATGAAGGTTTTATCATACTTTGATGTAGCAAAGACCATTAATTTTTTTAAAGAACTGGGTATTTACCCCAAAGAGAGAAATGGATATCTATATCCTAATTCAGAGCAGGCTGCCAGTGTTCTTTCTGTCCTACTAATGGAGTGTGAACGATTGGGAGTTAATTTTATCTATAATGAACATGTGGATAAAATCCTTTCACCTAATTATACCATAGCCATAGGTAAAGATAGATATCGTGGTAGACAGCTTATATTAGCCACAGGTGGCTGCGCATCTCCCAAGCTGGGTTCCGATGGCAGTGGTTATGATTTGGCTAAAGCTTTTGGCCATAAAATCATCAAACCCCTACCTGCCTTGGTCCAGTTAAAGTCCTCAGATAAGTTTTGTAAATCTGTTTCAGGAGTTAGAATTATAGCTGGGCTTTCACTATATGAAAATAAGAAGCTTCTGGTTAAGGAAGAAGGGGAGATACTCTTTACCGATTATGGAATATCAGGTATCCCAATAATGCAAGTAAGTAGATTTGCAGCCAAGTCACTGAATCAAGGAAAAAAGGTTACAATCTTACTGGACTTTATGAAGGAAATGGCTATAGAAGAAGTGATAGATTATTTAAAAATTAGAATAAGCACTAATTCCCATAAAACAGTAGAGCAGATGTTTGTGGGCTTGTTTAATCATAAGCTTTCTTACACTATTATAAAGGTGGCTGGCATAAATCCTAGCAATTTAGCTGGTAAGCTAAAGAAGCAGGAAATTGAAGCTTTGGCCACAGTGATAAAAGGATTTAAAGTTAATATAAAAGACACCAATACATTTGATAATGCCCAGGTAACAGCAGGAGGGGTATCTACTGCCCAGGTCCATCCTGCAACACTGGAGTCCAAACTGGCTAAAGGACTCTTTATTATCGGAGAACTTCTGGATGTGGATGGAACTTGTGGTGGATATAATCTACAATGGGCATGGAGCACAGGATATTTAGCAGGAATGGCAGCAGGGGAAAGGGAAAGGTCATGATTAGAATAACACAATTGAAACTACCTATAAATCATAAGGATGAGGATTTAATAGATGGAATTGGAAAAGCCCTAAGACTACCTAAACATAAAATATTAGATTATAAAATAATTAAAAAGTCTATTGATGCCCGTAAGAAGAATAATATTCTCTATATCTACACAGTGGATGTAGCCATAGCAGTTGAGGAGAAAGAGAATATAAATGAAGATACAATTATTAAACGGAGTAAGAATGTCAATGTATCTATAGCAAAGGTCTCTGATTATTCTTTTACCCCGTCAGGAGATGTTAAGCTTAATGGGCGGCCTGTTGTAGTTGGGACAGGGCCGGCTGGCTTATTCTGTTCCTGGCTTTTGGCCAAGCATGGATATCAGCCCCTGGTTATTGAAAGGGGAGATGAGGTTAGAAAGAGAGTTCAAACCGTAGAACATTTCTGGGATACAGGAAGATTAAATACAGAAAGTAATGTCCAGTTTGGAGAAGGCGGTGCTGGAACTTTTTCAGATGGTAAATTAAATACTATGGTTAAGGATGTCAAGGGCCGCAATAGATTTGTACTTGACATCTTTGCTGCCCATGGGGCACCGGGAGAGATACTGTATTTAAATAAACCCCATATAGGTACAGATAAATTACGTACTGTTGTTGAACATATGAGAGAAGAAATTATAGGGATGGGCGGAGAAGTCCGTTTTAATACAAAGCTAACAGATATTATTATAGAAGATGGACAGCTTAAGGCAATTGAACTAAATAACAATGAGCTACTTCCCTGTAGTGTACTGGTACCGGCTATTGGCCACAGTGCCAGAGATACCTTTCAACTATTTCTTAATCGGGGACTACATTTGTCACCAAAACCCTTTGCTATTGGATTAAGAATAGAACATAAGCAGATAATGATTGGTAAATCCCAGTATGGGGATGAATTTATTAATCTACCCCCTGCCGATTATAAGTTAACCCACCAAAGTAGCTTGGGTAGGGGGGTCTATTCCTTCTGTATGTGCCCTGGGGGTTTTGTAGTAAATGCTTCTTCAGAAGAAGGGCATATGTGTGTAAACGGTATGAGTAATAATGCCAGGGATGAAGAAAATGCCAATAGTGCTATTGTTGTGACCGTTGGCCCCAAGGATTTTGGAAATACTGACCCCCTAAGCGGTCTTGCCTTTCAGAAAAAATGGGAACAGCTAGCCTATAAGTCTGCTAGGGGGCAAGTGCCAGTACAGTTATTTGGAGACCTATTAATGAATAGGCCCAGTATTACAATTGGCCATATAAAACCCAATATTAAAGGAAATTATCAATTGACTAATTTAAGAGAGTGTCTCCCTGGAGATATAATCGATAACCTGATAGAGGGAATACAGGCTTTTGAACATAAGATTAAAGGTTTTGCCCATGAGGAAGCAGTATTGTCGGCTGTAGAGACCCGCACATCATCACCGGTAAGAATTCATAGAAAGGATGATTTTGAAAGTAATATTAAGGGGATCTATCCTTGTGGTGAAGGAGCTGGGTATGCAGGAGGAATTACTTCTGCAGCCATGGATGGAATTAAGGTATTTGAAAGTATAGCCAGTAAATATTTTCCTCAATATTAGAGATAAAAATATATATCTTATATTATAAAATATATTAAGACATAATATATAACATAGGAGAATGGAAGATGAACATTAGAGAGAATTTAATGCATAAGCAAAGAATAGTTGTAAAGATAGGGTCATCCTCATTGACCCATGCCGAAACAGGAAGGCTTAATCTTGATAAAATGGAGAGACTGATTCGTATACTTACTGACCTTAGAAATCAAGGAAAAGAAGTAATTTTAGTATCCTCTGGCGCTATTGCAGTAGGCGCTACAGCCCTTAGTTTAAAAGAAAGACCAAGAGAACGCTCTATGAAACAGGCCTGTGCAGCCATAGGTCAAGCAAGATTAATGATGGTATACCAAAAGTTATTTGCGGAATATAATCAAATAACAGCCCAGATATTAATGACAAAACACACTATGATTAATGATATTAGTAGGATGAATGCTCAGAATACCTTTAATGAGCTATTAGATATGGGAGTTATACCTATTGTAAACGAAGATGATACAGTTTCTACCGATGAATTGGATTTCGGTGATAATGATACCTTATCTGCAATTGTAACCGCCTTGATCGGTGGGGATTTGCTGATTTTACTTTCCGATATTGATGGTCTATATACAGATGATCCCAGAACTAATTCCAATGTAGAATTGATTCCCCTTGTAGAAAAGATTGATGAGAATTTATGCTCCATGGCAAAATCCTCAACAGGGGCAGTGGGGACAGGAGGGATGGCTTCCAAGGTTTCTGCAGCTAAAATAGCTACGTTTTCAGGAGCAGATATGGTAATTACCAATGGGGCAGATGTTCATAATATAATTTCAATATTAGAAGGAAAAGAGATTGGAACCCTGTTTACGGCCAATCCCCAGAAAGAATTTAATCTGATGGATTATATATCTACTAAGCAATATCCCCATATACCGTAATACATAAAATATAGGAGGCATAAAGATGAATAGCGAAAACATAAAAAGAATTAATGAATTATATCATAAATCTAAAAATGAAGGTCTAACAGAGGAAGAAAAGAAAGAGCAGAAAAAACTAAGAGAAGATTACATTGCTAATATAAGAAGGAACTTAAGGGGAACACTGGAGAATGTCTCCTTTGTAAACCCTGATGGATCAGTAGAACCGGTGGTAAAGAAAGATAGTAAGGAAGTATAGATAGTTGATAAATCAGTAATTAACTACATCAAAGTTCACATATATGGGAAAGGCATGGTTTATATGACAAAGTCTCAGATACGTAAATCGATATTAGAAAGACGTAAGAATATGGCAGAGGAAGAATTGGCTACTCAGAGTAAAAAAATTGCCTTAATGCTAGAGGAGTCCAACTATTATAAGGACTGTAGTATTATCTTTACTTATGTGTCATTTCCCCCAGAAGTTGATACCATAGCTATTATTGAGAAAGCTTGGAGTGACAATAAAACTGTATATGTTCCTAAGGTTAAAGGTAAAGAATTAATTTTTTATAAAATTTATGACTTTAAATCCCTAAGTCGTAGTAAGTTTGGTATACTGGAACCATTGGAAGGAGTCCATATAGCCTATGGGCCAAATACCAATCCTGATGAATTAAAGTTAATGCTAATACCAGGATTAGCCTTTGATCCGTCTGGAAATCGAATAGGATATGGAGCTGGTTACTATGATAGGTTTCTTACTGAGCATAAAGAGCAGAAGTTTGTTAAAATGGCTTTGTCCTATGATTTTCAGATACAGAAACAACTGGAAGCTGAGGAGCACGATATAAAAGTAGACTATATTATAAGTCCTGATAAAATTTATGAATGTAGAAGGAGGAAGGGATATGACACTAATTGATATTGGTAAAGCAGCTAAAAAAGCTTCAGTCGAACTTAATCGTATGGGTCAGGAGGAGAAGAATAATGTTTTAAAAGCCTGCGCCAAGTCACTGGTAGATATGAAAGATGAGATTCTAGCTTCCAATGCCATAGATGTTCAGAATGCTGAGAATAATGGAATAAAGGGCTCCTTAATAGATCGTCTACGTCTTAATGATGATCGTATTAAGGATATGGCAGAGGGATTATTGCAGATAAGTACCTTACCAGATCCTGTCGGTGAAGTTCTTTCCATGAATGTTCGTCCCAATGGCTTAAATGTCGGTCAAAAAAGAGTACCTTTAGGGGTTGTGGGTATTATTTATGAATCTAGACCCAATGTAACCTCCGATGCTTTTGGCTTGTGTTTTAAGACTGGCAATGCAGTTATCCTAAGAGGCGGTAGTGATGCCATTGAATCAAATAAATCAATTGTTAAGGCTCTGAAGGCAGGTCTTAGATCCTGTGGCTGCACTGAAGATGCTGTATTGCTAATCGAAGATACCTCCAGGGAGATTGTTAAGGATTTTATGAGAATGAATCAATACATAGATGTTATCATTCCTCGGGGTGGTGCTGGACTTATTAAGACTGTTGTTGAAAACAGTACCATACCAGTTATTGAAACAGGGACTGGAAATTGTCATATTTATGTAGATGAATATGCAGATTTTAATATGGCCTTAGATATAATTGACAATGCCAAGAATCAGAGACTTGGAGTATGTAACGCCTGTGAATCCTTAGTTATTCATGGCAAAATTGCAAGTGCTTTTATTCCACTTTTATATGAAAGACTTCACAGTAAGGATGTTGAAATTCGGGCAGATGAAAGGGCTTGTAAGATTTGTAAAGAGCTGGCTCTGGCCTCTGAAGAAGATTTCGCTACAGAATATTTAGATAAGATAGTATCATTAAAAGTTGTTGATAGTATTGATGAAGCCATAGATCATATTAATGAATACAGTACCAGTCATTCAGAAAGTATAATAACAGATAATTATGCCAATGCCATGAAATTTCTTGATGAAGTAGATTCTGCTTGTGTGTATGTCAATGCATCAACCAGATTTACTGATGGTAATGAATTTGGTTTTGGAGCAGAGATTGGTATTAGTACTCAGAAACTCCATGCAAGAGGACCTATGGGGCTGAAAGCCTTAACAACTACCAAATATATAATCTTGGGTAATGGTCAGATAAGGGAGTAACAAGGGTGTAACTTTAAGTAAATAGTAAGGAAGGAGTTTGTATGGACAATAATAATGTATATGAAATGCCCCGTAAGGGGGGGGATTCATTTAAAAATTTTCCGAAAATTATAGTTCTAGTAATAGTGGGAATATTAGCAGCTTCCATTTTCTTTGGATCTTATTTTACAATAAATGAGCAGGAGCAGGCTGTTTTAACTACCTTTGGGAAGGCGAAGTCTGTTACTACAGCTGGATTACATTTTAAAATACCTATAATTCAAAGGGTTCAAAAGGTAGATACAACTACTAAAGGATTTGCCATTGGATATGATGAGGTTACCAATGAACAAGACGAAACAGAATCCTTAATGATAACCAATGATTTTAACTTTGTTAATGTTGATTTCTATTTAGAGTATAAGGTTTCTGATCCAGTAAAAGTGCTTTATGCTTCTGAGAATCCTGTGGAGATATTGAGAAATATAGCTTTAAGTAGTATTCGTTCAACAGTGGGAAGTTATGATGTGGATAGTGTTATTACTACAGGTAAGAACGAGATACAGGCCGAGATTAAGGAAACCATTCTACATAAGCTGGAAATTCACGATATTGGATTACAATTAGTTAATATAACCATACAGGATTCAGAGCCACCGACAGAGGAAGTTATGAATGCATTTAAAGAGGTTGAGACTGCAAAACAGGGGAAAGAGACCTTGGTTAATAATGCCAACAAATATCGTAATGAGAAGATACCCCAGGCAGAGGCCCAGGTAGATAAGATTTTACAGGAAGCTGAATCAACTAAAACAAAGAGAATTAATGAAGCCCTGGCAGAAGTGGCAAGATTCAATGAAATGTATGAGGAATATAAAAAATATCCTCTAATCACCAAGCAAAGAATGTTTTATGAGGCTATGGAAGATGTGTTACCATCATTAAAAGTGATTATTGACAGTGGTAATTCTGGTGTTCAAAAGCTTCTTCCTTTGGAACCTCTTATGGGAACCCATAGTACTGCAGGTGAAGGAGGTAATAATTAAATGAAAAGTATTAAAAAAGGAATTACCAGTGTAATTGTTTTAATTGTTTTATTTGCAGCCATAGTATTGTTTTTTTCCTCTTTGGTTGTTACCTATGAAGATGAATATACTTTAATTAAAAGGTTTGGTAAAATAGAAAAAGTGGTAAATGAACCAGGTCTTTCTTTTAAAACACCATTTATAGATAACGTTGAGAAACTTCCAAAGCATCTGTTATTCTATGATATGCCACAATCTGATGTAATTACTATGGATAAGAAGACTATGGTAGCCGATAGCTATGTTCTGTGGAGAATAAAAGAGCCTGTTAGTTTTTCACAAACCTTAAATTCTTCCATATCTTTAGCAGAAGATAGAATTAATACCACAGTATATAATGCTCTTAAAAATGTTATCAGTAGTAATATGCAGAATCAAGTTATTAGTGGCAGGGATGGAGAGCTTAGTCAAGCTATTATGGAGAACATCGGTGATACTATGGAGCATTATGGTATAGATTTGATTACTGTTGATACAAAGCATTTAGACCTTCCAGACAATAATAAGAATGCAGTATATGAAAGAATGATGTCTGAGAGAGCAGAAATTGCCGCCACCTATACAGCAGAGGGTGAATCAGAAGCACAGATGATTAGGAACCAAACAGATAAGGAAGTTGCTATTAGTATTTCCAATGCTGAAAAGGAAGCTGCCAAGATTATAGCAGAAGGTGAAGCGGAATATATGAGAATATTATCTGAAGCCTATAGTAATCCTGAGCGTAGTGAGTTTTATACCTTTATCCGTTCCTTAGATGCGGCAAGGGCTTCCTTAAGGGGAGAAGGTAATACATTAATATTATCGGCTGACTCTCCAATTGCTCAGATATTTTATAATATTGAATAAACCATCTATGATTATTTGGGTATGGTTTTTGTCACTTAATCCTTCATTTTTATAACATATCATGTAGTTTATCCTTCATATTATTTTATGATGCTTCATATAATTGAATGTATTATAAGATGGAGTTTAAGATATGATAGTTGATTTAAATGAAGGATTATATTCCTATGAAAAATATTTAGATGATGTTAAAAAGATGGAGAAAAAATATGAGGATTTAATTAAATGTGTCACGATTGGACAGTCCCATGACAATCGTGATATAATTTTGTTAAAACTAGGTTATGGAAGGCGATATTTTACAATATCTTCAGGTGTCCATGGCCGAGAAACTATTAATCCCATTGTTATTTTGGCATTAATAGAGTATTATGCAGATATATATGCCAATTACAAAGAGCAGAAAGCCATATTAAGCTCGAAATTAAAAGACTTTAATGTTCATGTAGGACCTGAATATGATGAGATGATATTAGGGGTTTGTATATATGAATTATTACAAACTTTTACTATCCTATTTGTACCACTTTTAAATCCCGATGGATATATGATATCATTAAAAGGGTTTGACCAGATTCGCGATGAGAAGTTAAGGGAGAAGTGCTTGTCAAAAAACATCCCCCATAGGGAATGGAAGTATAATGGAAGAGGCGTTGATATTAATAGGAATTTCCCCAGTAGATTATGGAGACCTAAAAATTCTGAAGATTATGTGGCCAGTGAAAATGAAACTATAGCTTTGATTTCGGTATTCCATGATTATAAATCAAAAGGTTTTATAGATTTTCACTCTAGAGGCAAATCTATCTACTATTATCGCAAGGAAATGTCTAATCAATATAATGAAAGACAATTGATAATAGGAGAGAAGTTAAAGGAGATAACAGGCTATGAATTGGTACAACCGCAGGAAGAGATAGAAGAGGGGGATACTGGTGGTAATACTGTCCATTATTTTTCAGAACATTTCTTTAGACCTGCCCTAACCATAGAAACAGTGGATGATGAGGCTACATTTCCCCTTGAGCAAGGCTACCGCCAGATAACATATGATGAGATAAAATTAGTTTTTCTCCAATTTGGGGGGTTAATAATTTAGAATGTTAAAAACAAAAATATAAAGCAGATAATTAAAAATTTTAATAATTTTATAAGATAAATGTGTATAAGAGCACATGAATGGAGGAAGTTATGGATTTAAGTACTAATGAATTTGAGGCGGCAAAACAACTTCAGTTTATAAATAAATTAAAAGCCCAATTTGAGATGGATTATGAAAAAACAGGTGTAAGAAAAACTTATCACATAGAAACCTTTGGATGTCAGATGAATGCTAGAGACTCTGAGAAAATATCTGGTATATTAAAACAGATAGGTTATGAGGAAACAGATTCAGAAGAAGCAGATTTTATTATTTTTAATACCTGTACAGTTAGGGAGAATGCTAATAATAAGGTTTATGGTAGACTGGGCAATTTGGGAAAACTAAAGAAGAATAAGCCGGATATGATAATTGCCTTATGTGGATGCATGATGCAAGAGCCTACAGTTGTAGAAAAGATAAAGCAAAGTTATAGCTTTGTAGATATTATCTTTGGTACCCATAATATATTTAAACTGGCAGAGTTATTAAATACTCGTTTGGAATCAGACCGTTTGGTTATTGATCTATGGAAGGATACAGATATGATTGTTGAGAATCTGCCCAGCGATCGTAAATATCCTTTCAAAGCTGGCGTAAATATTATGTTTGGCTGCAATAATTTCTGTAGCTATTGTATTGTGCCTTACGTTAGAGGAAGGGAAAGAAGTAGAAATCCTGAAGATATTATCGCAGAAATAACAGAGCTGGCTAAGGATGGAGTAGTGGAGATAATGCTTCTTGGCCAGAACGTTAATTCCTATGGTAAAAATCTGCCCAATCCTATAACCTTTGCCCAGCTTTTAACTGAAATTGAGCAGATTAATGGTATTGAGAGAATTCGCTTCATGACATCCCATCCTAAGGATTTATCCGATGAGTTAATTGAGGTTATGAGTAAAAGTGAGAAGATATGTGATCATCTCCATCTGCCATTACAATCCGGCAGTAGCCGATTATTAAAGATTATGAATCGTCAATATACTAAGGAAGGGTATCTAGACCTAGTGGAACGTATACGGGCTAAAATGCCCCATATATCCTTAACAACGGATATTATAGTAGGCTTTCCCGGTGAGACAGAAGAAGATTTTGAGGAAACCCTGGATGTGGTTAGAAAAGTTAAATTTGATAGTGCATTTACATTCATCTATTCTAGGAGAACAGGTACTCCAGCAGCATCCATGGAGAATCAGATAGAGGAGTCTGTTGCCAAGGAGAGGTTTGACCGATTATTAAAAGAAGTACAAGCCAATCAGAAGATGGCAGTAACAAAAGAAGAGAAGACTGTACAAAAGGTACTGGTAGAAGAGATTAATAGACAGGATACAAGCCTTGTGACTGGCAGATTAAGTAATAATATATTGGTTCATTTCAAAGGAGATTCTTCTTTGATTGGTAAGATTGTAGATGTATATTTGGATGAAAATAAAGGCTTTTACTATATTGGCACTTTAGTTAAATAAATACTATAAAAAATAATCCAGTGCAATTCTATAATTTTTAATAATAAAAATATGTATATTTATATAAAAAATACACTAATATTTGGTATAATTGATAAAATATTCGTCCAGTATACTTGACATATAAGTAAAAAAAGGATAAAATTTATATGTTGTATTATTTTTGTACAATGAAAACTAAATAAGGAGGTGCTCCTGTGGATGATACGCTTTTATTAGTGCTAGGTATCTTTATAGCCTTGGTGATTGTAGCTGCTCTTACTTGGAAATTCGCGATTACTTATCGTATTAAAGTATATGAAGCTAAGATAGGTAGTGCGGAAGAAAAAGCAAGAGAAATTATAGATGAAGCTTTAAAAACCGCTGAAACTAAGAAAAGAGAAGCCTTATTAGAAGCTAAAGAAGAGGCTTTAAAAGCTAAAAATGAATTTGAGCGGGAAACTAAGGAACGAAGAGCTGAACTACAGCGTTATGAAAAAAGAGTTTTGAGCAAGGAAGAAAACTTGGACCGCAAAACTGAAGCGCTGGAAAAAAAGGAAGCTAAACTCGCTACTAAGGAAAATGAACTAGAAAAGCTAAGGCAAGAGACTGAAGAATTCTATGAAAAACAATTGCAGGAGTTAGAAAAGATTTCTGGACTTACCTCCGAACAAGCTAAGGAATATCTATTAAAGACTGTTGCAGATGAAGTAAAACATGAAACCGCAATAATGATCAAAGAAATGGAAAATAGGGCTAAGGAAGAAGCTGATAAGAAAGCAAAGGATCTGGTAGTTACAGCTATTCAAAGATGTGCTGCAGATCATGTTGCAGAAGCAACGATTTCCGTTGTTCAGCTTCCGAATGACGAAATGAAAGGAAGAATCATTGGTAGAGAAGGTCGTAACATCAGAACCTTAGAAACTCTAACAGGTGTAGATTTAATTATCGATGATACTCCAGAAGCAGTAATTTTGTCTGCCTTTGATCCGATTAGAAGAGAAATTGCTAGGATTGCATTGGAAAAACTTATAGTTGATGGAAGAATTCATCCTGCCAGAATTGAAGAAATGGTTGAGAAAGCTCAAAAAGAAGTTGAAACCATGATAAGAGAAGCTGGCGAGGCAGCTACCCTTGAGGTTGGTGTTCATGGTATACATCCTGAACTTGTGAAACTCTTGGGTAAGATGAAATTTAGGACAAGTTATGGTCAAAATGCTTTGAAACATTCCATTGAAGTATCAATTCTATCTGGTTTATTGGCCGGAGAAATTGGGGTTGATGTAAGGCTTGCAAAACGTGCCGGATTATTACATGATATTGGAAAGTCAGTTGATCATGAGATGGAAGGTACCCATGTCCAGATCGGTGTAGACCTCTGTAGAAAATACAAAGAATCAGCTGTTGTTATTAATGCAGTGGAAGCCCATCACGGAGATGTTGAATTCCAATCGCTAATCGCATGTATTGTACAAGCGGCTGATACTATTTCAGCAGCAAGACCTGGCGCAAGACGTGAGACATTAGAGACATATACCAACAGACTAAAACAACTGGAAGATATCACCAATAGCTTTAAGGGGGTAGATAAATCATATGCAATACAAGCAGGAAGGGAAGTACGAGTTATGGTAATCCCTGAGCAAGTTACTGATAATGATATGGTATTACTTGCCCGTGATTTATCTAAGAGAATAGAAAGTGAATTAGAGTATCCAGGCCAGATTAAGGTTAATGTAATAAGAGAATCAAGAATTACCGAATATGCAAAATAATATTCGATATAGCATTCTTGAACATATGTTATAAAATAGCTTGAGAACTACTAATGCATATGTTTTAATAAAGAAAGAAAAATATAGATAGCCAAAAACATTAGTATACCATTTGTTTTTGGCTATCTTTTTTGTTTTATTGAAGGCTATTTGAGTGATAAAGACTCATTGATACTTGTGCAAAATGCACAACGATTCCCTGCTAGGCGGACAAATGAAAGTCATACACAATATATTTTGCTAATTTTATTATTTAATGTTGCAAATTGGTATTTCTTAATATACAATAGAAAAGAAATTTTAAATTCTTAAGAAACAGAGAAATCAGAAAAATTAGTTAAGGACGGTGTAAAAAATGGCATTATCATTATCTATAAAAGCTCAAGCTGTAAAACCATCTTCTACATTAGCAATTACAGCTAAGGCCAAGGAATTAAAGGATAAAGGTATTGATGTGGTAGGATTTGGTGCTGGTGAACCAGATTTTAATACCCCTGATAATATCTGCGAAGCAGCGGTAGATGCAATCCATGGAGGCTTTACCAAATATACACCTGCTTCTGGAACAGTAGAATTAAAGAAAGCAATATCAGAGAAATTTTTAAAGTTCAACGGACTAAAGTATGACCCTGATCAAATTGTTATTAGTAATGGTGGAAAGCACTCTCTAACCAATGTATTTACTGCTATTCTTAATCCAGGGGACGAGGTTATTATTCCTACTCCATATTGGCTTAGCTATCCAGAGATAGTTAAACTAGCTGATGGTGTACCGGTTTTTATAAGAGCTGAAAAAGATCAGAATTATAAAGTCACAGCACAGCAGATAGATGAAGCTTGCACTGACAAGACTAAAGCTCTTATTCTAAATTCCCCTAACAATCCTACTGGTATGATTTACACCAGAGAAGAGTTAGAAGCAATTGCTGAAGTTGTAGTTAAGAGAGACATTTATGTGGTATCCGATGAGATCTATGAGCATTTAGTATATGAAGGTGAAGCCATCAGTATAGCTTCCTTAAATGATGAGATTTATAAACGTACTATAACCTGTAGTGGTTTATCAAAAAGTTATTCCATGACTGGCTGGAGGATAGGTTATACTGGTTCATCAAAAGAAATTGCAAAATTAATGAGTAGTGTACAAAGCCATCAGACTTCTAACCCTAACTCTATTGCCCAAAAAGCCGCCCTGGAAGCCTTGGTAGGTCCTCAGAACTTTGTTAATAGTATGAATGAGGAATTTAATACAAGAAGAAATTACATGTATGACAGACTTAGCAAAATGAAATGGATTTCTGCCTTAAAACCCCAAGGAGCATTCTACTTATTTATTGACATAAGCCAGGCTTTAGAGAAGGAATATAAGGGCAATAAAATAGGAGATGTTAATGAGTTGGCCAGAATTTTGATTGAAGAATTTAAGGTAGCTGTAATTCCCTGCCAGGATTTTGGTTGCCCAGATCATATAAGACTATCTTATGCAATTTCCTTAGAGCAGATTGAAAAAGGTTTGGATAGAATAGAATCCTTCTTAAATAAATTAGTATAAGATGATATAAGGTAGTATTTAACAGCAACTGTTATAATACTACCTTATATTTAATATATAGGAGTAAATAATTTATATTTTAATCTGGAGTGAAAAGGAGTAACTAATCTGTTATAATAAAATAAAAAAGAAAGAAGGCATGTTATGGCATTGTTTGGTTTTATTGGTGCAGGTAATATGGGCTATCCCTTATTAAAGGCGGCAATTGCTACCTTTGGGACTGAGCAAGTTATTTATACTACTAATTCTATGGAAAGAAACCAATTTCTGATGGAGGATACCGGTATTAAATACACAGATAACAATAAAGCTACGGCTCTGAATTGTAAATACCTTGTTTTGGCTGTAAAGCCCCAGGTATACCCTGAAGTATTAGAGGAGATAAAGGATGTCCTAAAGGATAATCAAATTATTATCTCCATTGCGGCTGGTATAACCATTGATACTATTAAAGAAATGTTAGGCTCCTCTGTTAGGATTGTAAGAGCTATGCCCAATACCCCAGCTTTAGTAGGACAAGGGATGACAGGTATTAGTTTCTCTGGGGATACTTTTACCGAGGATGAAAAAATAGATATTGATAAATTTTTTAATTCCTTCGGAAGATATGAGGTATTTGATGAGACATTAATTGATGCTGTTGTTTGCGCCAGTGGCAGTTCTCCTGCTTATGTTTATATGTTTATAGAAGCTCTGGCAGATAGTGTAGTAAGTTACGGAATGCCAAGGGATAAAGCTTATACAATGGCAGCCCAGGCTGTATTAGGGGCAGCTGCAATGGTACTTGAGACTAAGGAGCATCCTGGAGCCTTGAAAGATAAAGTTTGTTCACCAGGGGGCACTACAATAGCAGCGGTTAAGGCACTGGAGGAAAACGGCTTTCGCAATGCCATTATCAAAGCAACCGATGCAAATTATGCTAAATCATTGGAGTTAAGTAAATCTAAATAAATTGGAAAGGCATGGATTGCTATGGAACATTATAAACGACTTAAAAGAGAACTGGTTCGTAAAGGGGCAGTTATAGATTATTATAAAGATACTATAGAGATAAATGGTGAGAAATTAGCCTACTTTGATTTCGTAGGCCATAAAGGTGCTGCAGCTATGATCCCTGTAGATGCAGATGGAAAAATTATATTAGTTAGGCAATACAGGAACGCTATAGACCAATATACTTTGGAAATACCTGCTGGAGGCCTAAATCCCGGTGAGGAGAGTAAGATCTGTGCCATGCGGGAATGTGAAGAGGAGACTGGTTATAAACCAGGGGAAACCCATCATTTGATTGATCTATATACAACTGTAGCTTTTAGTAATGAGAAGATTAGCATTTACTATACTAATGAATTAATAGCCACTAATCAAAATCTGGATGAAGATGAATATGTGACTGTGGAGAGATACTCTATTGATGAGTTAACAAGTATGATTTTTGAAGGGAAAATTGTAGATGCTAAAACTATAAGCGGTATTCTGGCTTATAAAAATAAGATGGCTTTATAGGGGACAACCATAATACTCCAGCAGGCATTTAAGCTTGTTCTATTTTGGCTATTTTATCATATATTAATATATGTAATCTATTAACATGATATTAATGAGATTAAGACGGTCAGAATGGAGCGTGTTATGAAACGATTAAAATTACATATAAATCAGTTAAATAATGCATATTTAGCCTTATTAATTTTAATTATTGGTTTATTTATAGGAGTATTATTTGCAAATATATTCCGAACCTCATATTCCCAGCAGTTATTTTTGTATAAAGAAAGGGTTTTAGTGCAGATTATAGGGGAAGAAATAGATTATTCAGGTCTTTTTTCTTATATTTTAAGAAAAAATATAAAAGAGTTTTTGGTATTTTGGCTCTTATCTATTACAATTCTAGGTATTCCCTATATAATATATAAGATAGTATCCTTTGGATTTCTTACAGGTTTTTTCTTATCAGTATTATCCATGGAGTATGGTACCAAAGGAATACTATTGGTTTTGGCCTATATATTTCCCCATGGGCTTGTATACCTACCTCTTGCCTTGTTGTGCCTATATAAGGGTTACGACCTTTGTAGTACTGTTTATCGGGAAAGAAGGTACAGTATGGGTAGTATAAAGCCGATTATCAAACAATATTTAATGATTATATTAATACTATTTATAGCTCTGATTATTGGGAGTTTTTTAGAAGCATATTTGGGTTCTTCTTTGTTAAAGAAAGCCTTAAGTCATTTTCTATAATAACATATTCTATAAGAACAAAGCGTTTCGCTTACGAAACGCTTTGTTCTACTATTGTCTAATTTAAACCATTCTTTAAATACTATCAGCAATAGTATATATTAATCTTTCTGATTCTGGCCAACCAAGGCATGGATCAGTAATGGATTTACCATATATACGTTCATTTACTTTCTGTGAACCGCTTTCAATATAACTTTCTATCATAAAGCCTTTGACTAATTTAGCTATATCAGGTGATATCTTACGGCTATGGAGTACTTCTTTAACAATCCTAGGCTGCTCATGATATTGCTTATTGGAATTAGCATGGTTTGAATCAATTATGCAAGCTTGATTTTTTAAATCTCTCTCCTTATACATAGTTAAGAGACGAAGTAAATCCTCGTAGTGATAATTAGGTATAGATTGTCCATGCTTGTTCACTGCGCCCCGTAGAACTGTATGGGTCAGAGGGTTTCCAGTAGTTTCAACTTCCCATTGGCGATATAGGAAAGTATGACTGGCTTGGGCAGCAACAACTGAATTTAACATAACGGAAAAGTCTCCGCTGGTTGGATTTTTCATTCCGGCAGGAATGTCCATACCACTTATGGTTAGTCGGTGCTGCTGGTCCTCAACAGATCTAGCTCCAACAGCTACATAGGATAAAATATCTTCTACATAAGGCCAGTTTTCTGGATATAGCATCTCATCGGCAGCGGTCAAGCCTGATTCAGAAATGGCCCTAAGATGCATTTTTCTCATGGCAATAAGCCCTTCTTGTAAATCTGGTTCTTTTTCAGGATCTGGCTGATGAACTATTCCCTTGTAACCTTCTCCAGTAGTTCTAGGTTTGGTTGTATAGATTCTAGGGATAAGTATTAATTTGTCCTTAACCTTTTCCTGAACCTTAGCAAGTCTTGAGATATAGTCGCATACGGCATCTTCATTGTCAGCTGAACAAGGTCCTATAATAACCAATAGCTTATCAGAATCACCGGTTATAACATCTTTAATCTGCTGATCTCTTTCCTTCTTAATAAGGATATTATCCTTTGACATAGGATAAGTGGATTTCAACTCTTCCGGTGAGATAACTTCTTTAACAAACTTAAAACTCATTATATCAAGCCCCTTTCTGTGTTGGTTAATTGTATCCTTTTTACGAGGTTAAGTCAATTATATTTATGCACAAATTTCCCAGCTGTTAAATTTGATTAATGTATAAATATGAATAATCTGTCCTATTTCCTTAGTAATTCCCCTTATTCTTTAATTTATAAATAATAGTTTTTTATTATAGGATTATACATATTATAGTAATAATTATAGGTTTTTTGATATTTGATTAGGGAAAGGTGATATAATGAAACCTAAAATCTTGAAAGTTTTTATCATAGTCATAGCCTTACTTTTAATAATAAGGTTACTTCTACATAATAGCTCTATTTTTTATTTAAAAAGGCCATATCTACCATTTTCCCTTCATTTAAATAAACAAGATCTTGTCTTAGTGAGGGGAGAAGAGTTCAGATTATTTGTTTATGGAATTAATAAAAGGGTTTCCTTTTCATCGAGCAACTTTAGAGTGGCTGGTGTTAATATTTTTGGAAAGGTTACTGCCTATCAACCTGGTAAAACATTTATAAAAGCTAAGGTAGATAATAAGATACTTAAATGTCGGGTAAGGGTTATTGAAATAAACAAGAATCATATAAGTTTAAATGAAGGAGATACTTACCGCCTTAGGGTAAAAGGTATTATGGCTGTTCCAAAATGGGCTAGCAGCAATAAGGAGATAGCCCAGGTAAGTGGTTTTGGTAAAGTTACTGCAAAAACCAAAGGAAAAACAACCATAACTGCAGAAGTTAAAGGGAAGGTAGTAAAATGTGTTGTTGAAGTAATATAGTATTATGATTGGCCTCTTAAATTTTATAGACAAATTCTTATAGGATAGGTCTAAAATCTGATGGCATGGATTAAAATATTAATAATAGTGCATACTGTGACGAAAGGCATGGTGTTAGTATGAAAAAAATAACCTCTCTTATTCTTTTGTGTTCTATTGTCATCACCTTACTTTTTACAGATACTAGTTTAGCAAAAACCCAAAATACCTCTCCTGATTTGGAGGATGAAGTAATCATGGTTACGGCCATGGCGGATACTAGATTGGAACTAAATTCTCCTTCAGCTATACTTATGGAAGGTTCTACTGGGACAATTATTTTTGAGAAAAATAAGGATGAACAACTTAAACCAGCCAGTATTACCAAGATTATGACTTTATTGTTGATTTTTGAAGCATTGGATGCAGGCCAGATAAAACTTACCGATGATGTTACGGTAAGTGAACATGCTGCATCTATGGGAGGTTCTCAGGTATATTTGGAGCCCAATGAGAAACAAACTGTTGATACTATGATAAAATGTATTGCTGTAGCCAGTGCCAATGATGCTAGTGTAGCCATGGCCGAACATATAGCAGGTTCTGAGGAAGAGTTTGTAGCTAGAATGAATAAAAGAGCCAAGGAACTGGGGATGATTAACACTAACTTTGTAAATTCCTGTGGTCTTGATGCCGACGGTCACTATTCCTCGGCCTATGATATTGCTATAATGTCAAGGGAGCTGATTACCCGATTTCCTCAGGTAAGTAATTATGCCACCATATGGATGGACACTATTATACATACAACTAGAAGAGGTCAGACAGAATTTGGCTTATCTAATACCAATAAATTAGTTCGTTTTTATGATGGGATTACAGGACTTAAGACTGGATCAACGGGGCTGGCTAAGTACTGTCTATCTGCCACAGCCAGAAGGAATAATATGGACCTGATTGCGGTTATAATGGCAGCACCGGATACTAAAACTAGATTTAATGAGGCTACTAAGCTTCTTAATTATGGTTTCGCCAACTATAGTATTTATGCTGATGATAATGAAAATACTGAGCTTTTACCAGTTAGGGTTATAAAAGGTGTTCAGGATATGGTAGAAGGAAAACCAGGAGGAACATTTTCCTATCTTTGTTCCAAAGGTATGACATCCGATGATATAGAGAAGAGGATTATCCTATACGAAGAGGTGGAGGCACCGGTTGTAGAAAACGATAAAATAGGGGAAATTGAGTATTATTTTGATGGAGAAAAAATCGGCTCTATAGATATATTGGCAGCACAAAATGTGGATAAAGCCCGATTTAACAATTGTTTTAGTAAGGTATTAAAGAGATTTTTCCTTAGTAATAAAGAATAGTTTCCTATGTTTAATATTGATAAGAGTGGGGCATAGCAATATATGGGGGTAGACCAAGTATTATTGCGACGGCCCTATTCTTTTTTATAATAATTTCAGGGCTCTTAATGTCCCTGAATTGCTATTGACACATATGGATGTTTTAGTATAGTATAAATCTGTTATCTATCCTAGATTTGCATATATATTGCTAGTGTTATGAAGGGAGATATTATGTATTTTATATATGGTGCAGGATTTTTAGCAGTTTTTATGATAATATATTCTATAATTGAACAAAGATTTTTACAGGTAACAAGATACAAGATATCTTCTAATAATCTTCCTAAAAAATATGACGGCACTTCCTTTATAGTACTGGCAGATCTTCATAATTGCTCTTATGGTATAAATAATATTAGGCTTATCCGCAAAATTGAACGACTATCACCGGATTTTATCCTAGTAGCCGGAGATATGATTGTGAAGGATAAGAGGTCTTATCCCAGTGTAGCTTTTTCTTTGTTGGAGAAGCTCTCAAGTAAATACCCAGTGTATTATGGATATGGGAATCATGAACAGGCTTTGGAGCTGAGTTGTGATAGTTCATGGTTAGAATATAAGGCAGAGTTAGAAAAGCGGGGTATAATCTTTTTGAAAAATGATAGCATCCCCTTAAGTGCTAAATTTAAAGCCAATAATAAAAGTAATATATACAATAAGGATAACCATAGAAGTCATGACAAGAAGCAGTTGAATTATGAGGTTAAACAAGGGGATATACGAATTATAGGATTAACCATTGATTCTTCTTATTTTAGCCGCTTTACTGATATGGTTATGGATAAGGATTATCTAAAGAACTTACTACCTAAGGATATAGATAGGGATTATAAAATTCTACTGGCCCATACCCCAGATTATTTTGACAATTATATGGAATGGGGGGCCGATTTAGTAGTATCCGGTCATCTCCATGGTGGATTAGTTAGATTACCGTGGATCGGTGGGGTTATTTCTCCCCAAGTTAAATTATTTCCCAAATATGATGCTGGATTGTTTAGCCAGGATGGAAAAAATATGATTGTATCTAGAGGACTTGGATCCCATTCTATTATGCTGCGAATCTTTAATCGCCCAGAAATAGTATCAATAAAATTGATAAGGGAAAATAATAGAAATATTTAATAGAACCAGTGGGGAGATTGGTAGAAAGGCAAGGGTATTATATGAGTTTAAATATAAAGTTAGAAGCATTTGAAGGTCCTTTGGACCTCCTGCTTCATTTGATAGATAAAAATAAAATTAATATATATGACATTCCAATAGCAGATATAACCGAACAATATATATACTATATCAATCATATGGAAATTAAGGATTTAGATATTATCAGTGAATTTTTAGTTATGGCTGCCACTCTTCTTAATATAAAATCAAAAATGTTACTGCCCAAGGAAGAAAGTGATGATGAGGGAGAAGAAGAGGATCCAAGACAGGAACTGGTTATGCGATTGCTGGAATATAAGATGTTTAAGTATATATCAGAGGAGTTAAAGGACAAGCAGTTAGATGCAGGCAGATCATTTTATAGAAAACCAGCAATACCTGAGGAAATAGCCGATTATAAAGAGGAAGTTGATGTTAGTGATTTGCTATCAAATATAACTTTATCCAAACTACACAATATTTTTCAATCTTTAATGAAGAGGCAAAATGATAAGATAGATCCCATAAGAAGTAAGTTTGGTAAGATTGAGAAAGAGTCAGTAGATCTTACTAAAACTATATACGAGATACAAAAATATGGCCTAGCCTATAAAACATTTAGTTTCCGTAGCCTGTTGGCACAAAAGCATACTAAGATGGAGCTTATAGTAACTTTTCTTGGTATTTTAGAGCTAATTAAAATAGGGAGACTACGGATTGAACAAGAGAATTTGTTTGATGATATTAACATTAGATATTTAGCAGAAGACATAATACAGATTGAGGAGGTCAGCTTTTAATGGAAATTAAACAGGTAGAAGCTGAAATTGAAGCAATACTTTTCACCATAGGAGAAACTGTTGAGTTATCGAGGATAGCTGCAGCCATTGAACACGATGAGGATACTACAAGAAAAATAATATATAACATGATGGATAAGTATAAAGAAGAGGATAGAGGTATATATATAATCGAACTGGACGGTGCATTTCAGCTTTGCACTAAGCCTTCTCTTTATGATGTTATAGTCAAAGTGACCCATGTTCCTAAAAAGCATGTGCTTTCTGATGTTTTATTAGAGACCTTATCAATTATTGCTTACAAGCAACCGATTACTAAACAGCAGATCGAGGCAATTCGTGGTGTCAAATCAGACCATGCTGTAAACAAATTAATTGAATATAATCTGGTTTGTGAGATGGGAAGGATGGATGCCCCTGGAAGGCCCCTTCTATTTGGAACAACAGAAGAGTTTTTACGTTGTTTTGGCCTACAATCTTTAGAAGCCCTTCCGGCTATGAACCCTGAAAAAGTTGAAGATTTTAAGCTGGAGGCAGAAGAAGAAGTTCAGTTAAAATTAGATATATAATTTGGGTTTATAGTAATTTCAACCCATAAATAACAGTAATACTAAACTTGAAGTTTAGAAAAATTAAAAATAATGCTTGCATGTTATACAGTATTTAAGTATAATGATGCAAGCATTATTTATTGTATAGAAAATTCTTCCTACTTTCCCATACAATAAATAAGACTTCCAGGCATTATGTGCAGGATGGGCAAGCGAAACTAGTCTATGACTCTACAGGCTCACCGCACTTTGCGCCATAGTTCCGTAAGGTAAACAATTTATAAATATCATATATTGGAAAGGTAGTGATGTTAGGGTTGAACAATAAGCTTAAATTATATGGCTTTAATAACCTTACAAAAACACTTAGTTTTAATATCTATGATGTTAGTTATGCTAAGAGCGAGAGGGAACAAAAGGATTATATTGCCTATATTGATGAGCAATATAACTCAGAGCGATTAACCAATATATTAGTAAATGTAACTGAACAGATTGGAGCCCATATCCTTAATATTTCAAAACAGGATTATGAACCTCAAGGGGCCAGTGTTAATATTCTTATTGCTGAAGGGTCCTTTGCACCCGAACATATTGATAAATCTTGTAACCAGGGAATTAACATCTTAGGACCCAGGGAGACCTTACATGCCCATTTGGATAAAAGCCATGTAACGGTTCATACATTCCCTGAACATCACCCTGATAACTCGATTTCTACATTTCGAGTAGACATTGATGTTTCAACCTGTGGTGAGATATCACCCTTAAATTCCTTAGATTACTTAATAAGCAGTTTTGATTCTGACATAATTACAATTGATTATAGAGTGCGAGGTTTTACCAGAGATGTCTTGGGAAGGAAATGCTTCATAGACCATGATATAACTTCTATCCAAGATTATATAGATAAAGAAACCTTAAATAAATACGATGCCATTGATGTAAATGTATATCAATCCAATATATTTCATACTAAGATGCTAATAAAAGAAATAAACCTACAGAACTATCTCTTTAATACGGACGTATATGAGTTGCCTCCTAAACAGAGATTAGAGATTAGTAATAGGCTTAGGAAAGAAATGATTGAGATATTTAGTGGAATTAATATCTATTAAATATTTTATCTAGGCTATAAATTACATCCAGATTTGTGTTCTGTAAATAGTATTATCTTTAAAGAAAGGTATGGTCATTAGTTATGGAATATAGACAGAAGCGGGCACCCATTGCAGAAGCCTTAATTAGGCATAGGAAAAACCGTGTTGTTCCTTTTGATGTCCCAGGCCATAAAGGAGGCAGGGGGAATCCGGAATTAACACAATTTTTAGGGGTAGAATGCCTTAGGTTTGATGTAAACTCCATGAAACCCTTGGATAACCTAATACATCCAGTATCTGTGATTAAAGAAGCAGAAGAATTGGCAGCAGAAGCATTTGGAGCCAAGGGGGCATTTTTAATGATTAATGGAACTACATCTGCAGTTCAGGCAATGATTATGGCAGTGTGTAAAGCAGGGGATAAGATTATAATGCCCCGAAATGTGCATCGAAGTGCTATCAATGCTTTAGTAGTCTGTGGTGCTATCCCGATTTACATTAATGCAGGAATTAATAAGGAGATAGGTATTCCCTTAGGAATGTCTATAGATGAAATAGTAAAGGCTATGGATGAATATCCAGAAGCTAAAGGGATTTTTGTTAATAACCCTACTTATTATGGGATCTGTTCCAATTTACCCAAAATTGTTGAAATAGCCCATAGTAGAGGTATGAAGGTATTAGTGGATGAGGCCCATGGGGCACATTTTACCTTTAGTGATCAACTGCCAATAAGTGCAATGGCAGCAGGAGCTGATATGTCCGCTGCCAGCATGCATAAGACCGGTGGTTCTTTAACCCAAAGTTCATTTTTACTTGTGGGTCAGCAGATGGACCCTAGTTATGTGAGGCAAGTTATTAATTTAACCCAAACCACCAGTGGCTCTTATTTACTTATGTCTTCCTTGGATATAGCAAGAAAACACATGGTTCTTCATGGAAGTGAAATAGTTATGAAAACAATTGAGCTGGCAGAATATGCCAGAGAGGAGATTAATAAGCTGGGTGGCTATTATGCCTTTTCCTCAGAATTAATCAATGGAGATACGGTTTTTAATTTTGATAGAACTAAGTTGTCAATCCATACTAGAGCCATAGGACTGGCTGGTATCGAAGTCTATGATATACTGCGGGATGAATATAATATACAGATTGAATTTGGGGATATTGGCAATATTCTTGCCATTGTTTCTGCAGGGGATAGGGCTTTTGAGATTGAGAGATTGATCAGTTCCCTCTCAGAAATAAAACGTATCTATGGTAAAGATAAATCAGATTTACTAAGTACCGAATACATAAAACCAGAGGTTATACTCACTCCTCAAAGGGCGTTTTATAGTGATAAGAAATCAGTAAGTATAGAAGATGCATTGAATAAAATTTCTGGTGAATTTGTTATGTGTTATCCTCCAGGTATTCCAATACTGGCTCCTGGTGAAAGGATAAGCAGGGAGGTAATTGAATATATTAAATTTGCCAAGGATAAAGGAAGTGTTTTAACAGGTCCAAGGGATATGGAAGTTAATTTTATAGATATCGTGGAGAATGGAGGTCATTAATTTGGATTTATGGTTTTCAGAAAAGCATACAGACTCAGTAACCTTTAATATTAAAATCAAGCAAGAACTATATAATAAACAAAGTGATTTCCAGCATATATCAGTTTTAGATACCTATGAATTTGGCCGTATTCTCGTGCTTGATGGCTATATAATGCTTACAGAAAAGGATGAGTTTATCTACCATGAGATGATTGTTCATATACCCATGGCAGTTAATCCAGATATTAAAAAAGTGCTGGTAATAGGTGCAGGGGATGGGGGTACGCTTCGTGAATTATCTAGGTATAAATCCATTGAAACTATAGACATGGTTGAAATAGATCCTATGGTGGTGGAAGTTTGTAAAGAGTACTTTCCTGAAACCACCTGCTGTTTGGATGACCCTAGGGTTCATATCTATTACGAGGATGGGCTTAAATTTGTTCGGAAAAAAGTCAAGGAGTATGATTTGATAGTTGTAGATTCCACGGATCCATTTGGTCCAGGAGAGGGCTTATTTACTAAAGAGTTCTATGGCAACTGCTATAATGCTTTAAATAAGGAAGGTATAATGGTTAATCAACATGAAAGTACATATTATGATTCCTATGTTGATGAGGTTATACGAACCCATATAAGACTTAAATCTACCTTTCCCATTGCCAATATTTATCAAGCCCATATACCCACATATCCATCAGGGCATTGGCTGTTTGGATTTTCATCTAAGAAGTTCCATCCTATCAAAGATTTAAGGGAAGAGCAGTGGAATAATATTGGACTGAGGACTAAGTATTATAATACAAAGCTCCATAAAGGAGCCTTTGCCTTACCCAACTATATTATAGAGCAGTTGGAGTATGGAGACCCTTTTAAAATCGATTAAAGTTTTATTATTATCTTAATAAGAATTGAGGGATCATATGCCTAATAAAAATATTCATACCTTTATTGCCTGTGACAGCTATTATGAAGAAAGTGATATTGTCATATTTGGTGCTCCCTTTGATGGTACTACATCCTATAGACCTGGGACAAGATTTGCCAGTTCTGCAATACGAAACGAAAGTTATGGTATAGAGACCTATAGCCCTTATCTGGACAAAGACTTGACAGATAGAAGGATTTTTGATGCTGGGGATTTGGACTTATGCTTTGGAAATCCGATTAGGGTGCTAGAGGATATAGAAGATATGACTGCTAAGATACTTAAGGTTGGTAAGAAACCCCTTATGATTGGAGGAGAACATTTGGTAACCTTAGGTAGTATAAGAGCTGCAGTCAAGCATTTCCCAGATTTATATATGATACATTTTGATGCCCATGCAGATTTGCGGGATGAATATTTGGGGGAGAAGTTATCCCATGCCTGTGTTATCCGTAGATGCTGGGAGCTTATGGGAGATAATAGGATTTACCAGTTCGGTATACGTAGCGGTGACAGGGAAGAATTTCTCTGGGCTAGAAACCATGTTAAGATGCAGAAGTTTAACTTTGATAATCTTAAAGAAGCAGTGAAATTACTAAAAGGTAAACCTGTCTACTTAACTATTGATTTGGACGTTTTAGATCCAGGAATATTTCCAGGCACTGGAACACCAGAAGCTGGGGGCGTTAGTTTTAATGACTTACTTTTAGCTTTATCAGAGGTCTTTAAGTTAAATATAATTGGGGCTGATATCAATGAGCTGTCTCCAATTTATGATCAAAGCGGTGCATCCACAGCTTTGGCTTGTAAGTTGTTAAGGGAGATATTACTGCAGATGTAGGGATAGTTATGATTGCCCAGTTATGATATTTGTTCGAAATTAATTTATATATATAAGGAGGTTTTTCTATGGGAAAAGCGTTAATTATTGGTGCTGGCGGTGTAGCCGGAGTGGTGGCCCATAAGTGTTGTCAGAATTCAGATGTCTTTGAGGAGATTTGCATAGCCAGTAGAACCTTATCTAAGTGTGAGGCATTAAAAGATAGGCTTCAAGGGGGCAAAACTAAGGTAACAACTGCCCAGGTGGACGCTGATAATACTCAAGAACTTATTGCCTTAATAGAGAAGGTTAAGCCAGATATAGTAATTAATGTGGCCCTACCATATCAGGACCTTACTATAATGGATGCTTGCCTGGCCACCAAGGTGGATTATCTGGATACTGCTAATTATGAGCCACCAGATACTGCCAAGTTTGAGTACAAATGGCAATGGGCATATAAGGAGAAGTTTAAAGAAGCAGGAATAACAGCAGTTCTTGGATGTGGTTTTGATCCCGGGGTAACAGGTATATTCTCTGCCTATGCGCTAAAACATCATTTTGATGAAATACATAGCATCGACATACTAGATGCCAATGCAGGAGACCATGGATATCCCTTTGCTACCAATTTCAATCCTGAGATTAACATCAGGGAGGTTACTGCCAAAGGTAGATATTATGAGAATGGTCAATTTGTAGAGACAGAGCCTATGGAGATTAAGAGGGTATATAATTTTCCTGAAATAGGTGAGAAGGATATGTACTTACTGTATCATGAGGAACTGGAATCCCTGGCAATCAACATCCCTGGAGTTAAGAGGATTCGTTTCTTTATGACATTTTCCCAGAATTATCTGACCCATCTTAAGGTACTAGAGAATGTAGGTATGACTTCTATAGAACCCATTGATTTTGAAGGGCATAGGATTGTACCACTACAATTTCTTAAGGCAGTATTGCCAGAACCAGCATCCTTAGGTCCCAGAACCAAAGGTAAAACCAATATAGGATGTATTTTTACCGGATTAAAAGATGGCAAGGAGAAGCGCTATTATCTATATAATGTTTGTGACCATCAGGAGTGCTATCAAGAAGTTGGCTCCCAAGCTATCTCTTATACCACCGGTGTCCCTGCCATGATTGGAGCAGCCATGGTACTAACAGGTAAGTGGAAGAAGCCAGGGGTGTATAATGTTGAAGAATTTGATCCGGATCCGTTTATGGAGGAGTTAAGCAAATTTGGACTGCCTTGGCAGGAAAACTTTAATCCAGATATGGTGGAATAAGGAGAGGTGGTGTATCGTTATAAACATTGATTTTAGTATGCTTCCAACACCGTCATATGTGGTAGTGGAAGAGTTACTAGAAGATAATCTTAAGATATTAAAGGATGTAATGGATAGAACTGGGTGTGAGATATTGCTGGCTCAGAAAGCATATTCTATGTACTCTACCTATCCTTTAATTGGGAAATATCTCAGCGGCACAACGGCCAGTTCCCTGTTTGAGGCTCGGTTAGGTTATGAGGAGATGGGAAAAGAAGTCCATATATTCTCACCGGCCTATAGGGAGGATGAATTTGCTGAGATTATGTCACTGTGCGATCACATTGTATTTAATTCTCAAGGGCAATGGCTGAAATATAAAGATAGGGTAAGCAATTACAATAAAAAGATATCCTGTGGCCTTCGCATCAATCCTGAATATTCAGAGATTGAAACGGCTATCTATAATCCTTGTTCAGCCAATTCTAGATTTGGCATAACCATATCTAAACTTAAAGATGTTGACTTAGATGGAATAGAAGGTCTGCATTTTCATACAATGTGCGAACAGAACTCTGACGTGCTTAAGCGGACTCTGGAAGTGGTAGAGAAGAGATTCGCTCCTTATCTTTATAAGATGAAATGGATTAACTTTGGTGGCGGACATCATATAACAAGGAAGTATTATGATTTAGAAATCTTAATAGATTGCATCAATCATGTAAAAGACGAATATGGTGTTCAGGTGTATTTAGAACCAGGGGAAGCCATTGCTCTTAATGCTGGATATCTGGTAAGCAGTGTGCTGGACCTGCTGGAAAATGGTATGGAACTGGGAATTATGGATACTTCGGCAGCCTGTCATATGCCAGACGTTATAGAGATGCCATATCGCCCCAATATAATAGGTGCTGGCAATCCTAAGGAGAAAGCTTATACCTATCGCTTAGGAGGTCCCACATGTCTGGCCGGAGATATTATTGGAGATTACTCATTTACAGAACCTTTGAAAGTTGGAGATAGGTTAGTGTTCTGTGATATGGCCATCTACACCATGGTTAAGAATAATACCTTTAATGGTATTAATCTACCATCTATATATCTATTCACAAAAGAGGGTAAGATGGAGAAGATTAAAGAATTTTCTTATGAAGATTTTAAAAGCAGGCTATAAAGACCTAATTATAATATTAACAAAACTTACTACTATAAAGCTCAGGATTAGTGTTAAAACATAATCCTGGGTTTTCTTTGACTTAATTCCCACTATACCAATTAATCTCCCCGTTTTCTAAGGCTTCTTCAAAGCTGGTAAAGCTAGGTGCTTTGCCACCATAATAATCATACCAGCTTTTTGGGTAGAGGGGATTAGGGTTTATCGTTACAGTATCAAGATCAACGGTTATTTCTTCACCTTCCCTGATTTTACGGGCCACTATAACCGTTCGATAATTATTTAATTCATAGGAACAGGTAGAGAGGGTTAGTAATTGATCCTTCTCATTAACATCAACTGAATCTATATTATAAAGGGAACGCAATCTTAATTGATAGACGAAATTCATAAAATCTGAATCATTTTCAAAGTCAGTACGGGTATAATCAAAAAGGGGTTCCCATAGAGATGTTCCATTGGTAACAAATATGGAAAATATCTTCCATTGAGCTTTCTCGTATATGGTGTCAAATTTTATAATTGGATGGTCATGATAAAAAGATGATTTTTTATACTCCATAAGGGCATGGAACATGCTGTCTGTGGTATGCATATTATGGCCATGGAGTATCAGATGCTTGGAATTATCCTCCACAGAAGATTTTATATCAAGGAATATACTGCCTGCCTTATCATTTTCCTTAAAGAAATTTCTGTATAGATAATATTCTGGATCATCAGTAGAGGACTGCAATACAGGATAGTTAATATATGTACCCTCAATGGATATCCAGCCTTTAATATCCTCATTGATTTTTAATAATTCTTGAAATTCTATTAACCTGCCTAAGGTATCCACTTCCGTAGCTATATCAGGAGATTTATTAGAGCTTTCTTGTAGAGAATTTTCATGTATATCAATCTCATCAGAAGTTAAGGTCTCATCCGAGGACCTGTCACTACCTTTATTTAAAGTAGGGCTAGGACGGGTTGCTTCTAGTATAGGAGAGGTTTCTTCTGCTATGTATGAGGTTTTTTCTGGCTTAGGAGATATGATTAATGCGGGATTTTGGTAGAGATCCTGAATTTTATTCATTGCTTTTTTAGACCTAAAGGGTTGAATAAATAGTTCATTGACAAATA
>JAAYPX010000147.1 GCA_012519565.1 Clostridiales bacterium
ATTGCTGTTGACGTTCCTGAATGGAACCCTGACAATTGTATCCAATGTAACTTCTGTGCTTATGTATGTCCTCATGCTGTAATTCGTCCTGTAGCTATGACAGAAGATGAGGCTAATAAAGCTCCAGAAGCAATGAAGAAATGTGCAATGACAGGTCTTCCTAATATGCAATTTGCAATATCTGTTTCTGTACAAGACTGTACAGGTTGTGGATCTTGTGCTAATGTATGTCCTGGTAAGAAAGGTAATAAAGCTCTAGTTATGAAGCCATTAGAAACTCAATTACAAGAGCAAGAATGCTTTGATTATGGACAGGAGTTAGACAAGAAGCCTGAAGTTGCTGAGAAGTTTAAGGATATAACAGTTAAGGGAAGTCAATTTAATCAACCATTACTTGAGTTCTCTGGTGCTTGTGCCGGTTGTGGTGAAACACCTTATGCTAGATTAGTTACTCAGTTGTTTGGTGAAAGAATGTTTGTTGCTAACGCAACAGGATGTTCTTCTATCTGGGGCGGATCCATGCCTTCTACACCATATACAGTAAACAAGCATGGTAGAGGACCAGCTTGGGCAAACTCCTTATTTGAGGATAACGCTGAATTTGGTTACGGTATGATGCTAGCTCAGCAAACAATGAGAGATAGACTAAAACAACATGTTGAAGCTATCGTAGAGAAGACTGACAACGAAGAAATCAAAAAAGCAGCTGTAAGATACCTTGAGACATATGATAATGGTCGTGAGAATTCAGGAGCTTCCAGTGCACTACTTAGAGCATTAGAGTCTTGTGACAGTGCTGAAGCTAAAGAAATTATTAAAAATAAAGAATTCCTATCTAAGAAATCTCAGTGGATCTTTGGTGGTGACGGATGGGCATACGATATTGGATTTGGTGGTCTAGATCATGTAATTGCCAGTGGTCAAGATGTTAATATCTTAGTATTTGATACTGAGATCTACTCCAATACAGGTGGTCAGTCCTCTAAGGCTACACCTACTGGCGCCGTAGCACAATTTGCCGCTGCAGGTAAAGAAGTTAAGAAGAAGGATCTTGCACAGATTGCTATGTCCTATGGCTATGTATACGTAGCACAGATTGCAATGGGTGCAGATTACAATCAAACAATAAAAGCTTTAGTGGAAGCAGAAAGTTATAATGGACCTTCTATCATTATTGCATACGCTCCATGTATCAGCCATGGTATTAAGGGTGGTATGTCAACTGCAATGACTGAAGAGAAGAAAGCTGTAACCTCTGGTTACTGGAATACATTCCGTTATGATCCTCGTCTGTTGGATGAAGGTAAGAATCCTTTCCAATTAGACTGCAAAGCTCCTTCCACCAGCTATCAAGAATTCTTACAAAATGAAGTACGTTATAGCTCCTTAGCTCGTCAGAATCCTGAACGTGCTGCCGAGTTATTCGCCCAAGCAGAAAAGAATGCTATGGCTAAGTACAAACATTTAGAAAGATTAGTTGAGCTTTATGCTCCTGAAAAATCTGAAGAATAATTCTTAAAAGAATAAAATAGCATTATATAAGCCCCTGTCAAATGACAGGGGCTACTATTATATACGCTATATACACCTCACCTTAAGCAGATTACTATTATTTTCATGTAAATTATTTACTATTTATAAAATTAGGGGTATAATATAATAAGATAATAATTGGATGATATTAGAATATAACATTAAAGAATGTAACATAACTGAATAGGTTCTTATATTATTTAATTAGGTAGGTTATTTAATATTTCAATTGTATAAGGGGAGGCGAGGTTTGTGTACAAAACCGGACAAAAACCAGGTAAAGGTAAGTATCGATGTAAGGAATGTAGCCAGTGCATTGTATTAAATGATGTAAAAACCACACTGCCAACTTGCCCTAAATGTAAAGCTATAAATTTTTATAAGGTTGGATAGCTAATAAAATAATCGGACAAAGCCTTTATTAAAGCTTTGCCCGATTATTTTATTAGCGCACCTAACTGGATTCGAACCAGCGGCCTTTCGCTCCGGAGGCGAACGCTCTATCCAACTGAGCTATAGGTGCACATATTTTTAACTATGAGTACTGACTAATCTGCTTAACGTTAATATTATATCTTATTTAAAAAGAAAAGTAAAGATTGTATAGGTCTGATTTTGTAATTAATAAATAATATCCGGTATTTTAGGATTTTACTTCGATTTCTGCTATAATTTACTATGAATTGTTACAAAGATGTTAAATTGTGTTACATAACAATGAAATATTTATGTTGCATTTTATAGTAATCTTTGCTAAAATATATATAGCTAAGTAAGAAAACACTTTAACATTGGAATTAAGGAGAAGTCATGAAACTTAAATATAAAAAGATGATAATGTTAACAGCAATGAGTACTATGGGTATAGGTTTATTGACCTTAGCAATCAGCCGGGATATGCCTAAGGCTCAGGAGAGTTTAAACTTAGATACACATCAGGAAGAGCAGTTGCATGCAGATGATTTAGATAGTGATATGGAATTAGAAGCAGCCATGCTTGTAGGACCTAATATGTATAATGTAAGTGCTATTCCTTCAACAACCCCTGATACTACCCCTACAGCAACCCCTAGTCCAACCCCGACGCCATTACCAGTGTATGCTTTAGAGGATGATAGTAACTATCCTGAGATAAAATCGCTCTTTGTAGATTATTATACTGCTAAAAATAATTGCGATATAGATAAGTTAAAAACTATGTTAACAGTACCTGACAAAGTAGAATCAGCTGAAGAACTTAAGTCTAGGACAGAGTATATTGATGACTACCGTAATATAGAGGTTTATGTTAAGAAGAGCTACGAAGAAGATGCCTATATTGTTTTTGTTTATCATGAGATTAAATTTACCAGTGTTAACACACCTGCCCCTGGACTTTCCAAATTCTATGTGGTGAAAGACGGAGAAGGTAATTTAAAAGTGTATTCAGGAACAATGGATTCTAAATTAAGTGAATATTATGTTATGAGAAATTATGATGCTGATATTACTGAGTTGAAGGAAAAGACCAATAATGCTGGAAAGGAAGCTAGGAATAAGGATAGTGATTTGGCTACATTTTGGAGTGCCATGGATGAACTATATCAAAGTGCTCAAGATGGTGCCTCTACAGCCAGCAGATAAAAGTGTAAGATTGTATAAATTAATATATTAAATTAAAAGCTACTACATAGGTTTATGCAGTAGCTTTTCTAATTGTATTAGAAAAATTAAGTAGCCCACTACATAATGTGATACATAATAAAAGCTGTTGTCGTATCCTGATGGTAAAAACCAATGGACGAAGAAATCTAAATCAAGTATAATACTTTGGAAAGTAGATGTTAATGATAAGTACATATAAATAAATAATATCATAGTTAAGTAGTTGCTTATAAATTCGTGTTATGCAAAAGAGAATATTAGTGTGTGAACACATAAAGAATAGAAAAGGAATGGGATAAAAAATGGCGAAAAGAACTAAAAAATTAACCTCTCAAAACATTGAAACTGATGAGATTAGAATAAATAAATTTTTAAGTGAGGCAGGGATATGCTCAAGAAGAGAAGCTGATCGTTATATACAGGAAGGCAAGGTGTTAATAGATGGCAAGGTAGCGCAAATGGGAGCCAAAGTTACGAAGAATAGTAGGGTGACATTTTGCGGCAAAGAGGTTAAAAGGGAAGATAAGTTGGTGCTGATTGCATTTAATAAACCTGTGGGAATCGTTTGTACGACAGATTCAAGAGAACCAGATAATATTGTAGATTTTATAAAGCATGATATGCGGATTTACCCAATAGGCAGGTTAGATAAAGATTCTGAAGGCTTAATACTGTTAACCAATGATGGTAATATTGTTAATAAGATACTACGGGCCGAGTATGGACACGAAAAAGAATATATAGTAAAGGTTAATAAAGAAATAAACTCAGAATTTATTAAGAATATGTCTTCAGGGGTTCCCATACTAAATACAATAACTAAGCCTTGTACAATAACACCGATAGATAAATATACATTTAGAATTATATTAACTCAAGGTTTAAATAGGCAGATAAGGCGAATGTGTGAATATCTTGGTTACCGGGTTTTATCATTACAGCGAATAAGGATAATGAATATTCAATTAGGAAGATTGAAGACTGGAATGTGGCGTAATGTAACAGAAAAGGAAATAGAAGGATTAAACAAATTGATTTATCAAGGGAAGAAAAGAAATTAGTAGCACTGTGTATATAGATATGATAAGAAGAAAGGGCAAGGTAGCATATGGATCTGGACAAGAATATAATAGATAAAAAATCTGATGATCTTAAAATAGATGATGAAAAAACTGATAAAATAAATGATATAAAAAAGCAAATAGAGGATTTGCGTAAGCAGATAGAGTATCATAATGATAGATACTATAATCAAGATAATCCAGAGATATCGGATTATGAATATGATCAATTATTATTGAAATTAAGACAGTTGGAGCAGGAATATCCAGAACTCCTTACCCCTGATTCTCCTACCCAAAAGGTGGGGGGAGTAGCTAAAAGGGAAGCAGGGGTATTGGTAAAACATAATGTTCCCATGCTAAGTCTACAGGATGTATTTTCAAAAGAAGAGGTTTATAACTTTGTTAATAAGATACTAGCAGAACGACCAGACACAGAGTTTGTTGTTGAGAAGAAAATTGATGGTTTATCGGTTTGCTTAAGGTATGTTGATGGTCAATTGACCACTGGTATTACCAGGGGGGATGGAGTAACTTATGGTGAAGATGTAACTGATAATATCAAAATGATAAAGGATGCTAAAAGGAAGCTTAAAGAGCCTGTGCCATATGTGGAGATCCGTGGTGAGGTATATATGGGTACCGATGCTTTTAATGAAGTAAATGAAAGATTAGAGGCAGCTGGTAAAAAAATATTTGCCAATCCAAGAAATTGTGCTGCTGGTACATTAAGGCAATTGGACCCCAAGATCGTTAAAGAGCGCAAGTTATCCCTTTTTGCCTTTAATATTCAAGAAGTTAGAGGTAAAACATTTACCAAGCATTCAGAAACCTTGGAGTGGTTAAGGGCACAAGGTTTAAAAGTTATTGAAGATTATAGAAGGTGCAGGACCGCCGATGAGGTTTGGGATGCAATAGTGGAGATTGGGGAAAATAGGGGTAACCTATCTTATGATATTGATGGAGCAGTAGTTAAGGTTGACGATCTAGCTTATCGTGAAGTTCTTGGGGCTACAGCTAAAACCCCTAGATGGGCTGTGGCCTATAAATATCCTCCAGAGGAGAAGGAAACTGTAGTTAGGGAGATAAGATTAACCGTTGGTAGAACCGGTAGGATTACACCTACGGCCATATTTGATCCAATTCGCTTATGCGGAACCAATGTAGAGAGGGCCACCCTCCATAATCAAGATAGGATTGACGAATTGGACCTAAGAATAGGGGATACTATTGTTGTAAGAAAGGCTGGGGAAATTATTCCAGAGGTCTTGTCGGTTGTAAAGGAGAAAAGGCCAGAAGGTACTGTAGCATATCAAATACCTAATATCTGCCCTAGCTGTAATGGACCAACAAGTAGAGATGATAGCAATGCAGATATCAAGTGTACTAATCCCAATTGTCCTGCACAGCTACTACATCATATTTTAAATTTTGTTGCTAGGACAGCTATGGATATTAAAGGGTTTGGAGAAGCCTATGTAGATGCATTAATAAATGAAGGTTATCTAAAGGATATTTCTGACATCTACTATCTTAAAAATTATAGGGATGAATTGATAGAAAAAGGTATAATTGGCAAAGTAAAAAATACTGACAAATTGCTAAAAGCGATAGAGGATAGTAAAAATAATAATATAGATAGATTGATTACAGGCTTTGGTATACGAAATATTGGTAGACAAGCTGCAGTAGAATTGATGAAACATTATAAATCAATTACCAAATTAATGAATGCCAGCTATGAAGAATTAATCACTATAAATGACGTAGGTGATATTAGTGCCAGGGCAATAGTTGATTATTTTAATGATCCCCAAAATATAAAGATACTTGAGAAATTAAAAAATGCAGGCGTGAATTTTGAAGCCAATGACGAGGATGCTACTGTGGAAGCTAAGCTAGAGGGGCTAACCTTTGTTATAACAGGAACTTTACCATCCATGGGAAGGTCTGAAATGGAGGAGCTGATTAAAAAATATGGCGGTAAGGTATCTGGTAGTGTATCCAAAAAAACTACTTATGTTATTGCAGGGGAAAATGCTGGAAGTAAATTGACCAAAGCTACAGAACTTAATATACCGATATTGTCTCAAGAAGATGTAATAAATATGTTAGAAAATTAATTTTATTAGATATTTTTGACAAATACTTGGGTTGCTGGTTGATTTCTTAATGTAAACATGCTACAATGTTTGAGATTGAACGATTATAAGAAGATTAAGAGATGGTGATAAGATGCCAATTAGAATACAAAACAGTTTACCTGCTAAGAAAATTTTAGAAGATGAAAATATATTCGTAATGGATGAGCATAGAGCTCTTACTCAAGACATAAGACCATTAAAAATTGCAATACTCAATTTAATGCCTATAAAGGAAGAGACAGAGGTACAACTACTTAGAAGTCTATCCAACACACCTCTACAAATTGATATAACATTATTAACCACAGCCAGTTATGTGGGTACCCATACCCAAAGTAGCCATTTAGATCAATTTTATTTAACCTATGATGATGTTAAGAATAAAAAATTTGATGGTTTAATTATTACTGGGGCACCTGTGGAGCAGTTGGAATTTGAAGAGGTTAACTATTGGGAAGAGTTATGTAATATTATGGAATGGTCAAAAACCAATGTAACATCTACATTTCATATCTGCTGGGGTGCCCAAGCAGGATTATACTATCATTATGGTATAGAAAAACAGCTTTTATCTGAGAAAATGTTTGGAAATTTTAAACATAGAGTACTAAAAAGAAAAGAGCCTTTGGTTCGAGGATTTGATGACATATTTTATGCCCCCCATTCTAGACATACTACAGTATCTAAAGAGGACATACTAAAATGCAAGGAACTTACAATATTATCCGAATCAGATGAAGCTGGAGTATTTATTGTAATGGCTCAGGAGGGTAGGCAGATTTTCGTCACGGGCCACCCAGAATATGATCGCATTTCTTTGGATAAGGAATATAAGAGAGATATATCCAGAGGGTTAGACATTAAAATCCCCTGCAACTACTATCCCGATGACAATCATGAGTTAAAACCCAATTTAGTCTGGCGTGCCCATGCCAATGCACTATACACAAATTGGCTGAATTATTATGTATATCAAGTGACACCCTATGACTTTGAGTAACTGAAATATTGACCGAAGAGATGATACTGGCATATATTGATACAAATGCAGTTTATGGGGGAAGTGAGTATGAAACTGATGGAGCAAGTAGTAAACAAGCTATCTTTATTGTCCGTAATTACAATTGCCATTGTCAGTATTGTAGTTATGATATGGATTACAGTGATTAGCTTTCAGTTTCTACGTCAAAGAAAAGATAATAAATTGCTTGAACAATTAAACAGTATCCCAAATGATATTAATGTTGGGATACTCTATTTTACGTTGGAGACCCCATATCGGATATTTTATGCCAATAAATGCTTCTATGATTTATTGGGATATGATGAGATAGAGGCAAAAAATATAAATACTATCTTGGACTTAGTTCATCCAAATGATAATAGTAAGTTTAAAAATTCAGATAAATTAACTATTAAAGATATTTCAAATACTGAAGTTACAATGACGACTAAGGATGGAAACTTGGTTTACTTGCTGTTTAATGGTAATATTGTTCAAGGAGAAGATGGGAAGCCTAATGCCTTAGGAATTGTAGTAGATATCACCAAACAACAGCAATTAAAGGAGAAAATAATTCTTGAAAGAGAACGCTATCGTGTAGCTACGGAATTGTCTAATGATGTTATATTTGAATATGATTTTAAATCAAATAAATTAATATTTACCAGTAAGATTAAAGATTTACTGGGGCATGAGGCAACAATATATGATTTTGGTGAAAATTACATCATTTACAAAAGTGTAGTACATCCTGATGACCAAGGTATATATTTGAATTTCTGTCAAAAGCTGCTTGAAGGAAGCAATGTTATTGAGTGTGAGATACGGCTTAAGCATATTTATGGAGAATTTGTCTGGTGCCAGATGGTGGGTAAAACCATATATGACAACAATAATCAGCCTGTAAGGGTAATTGGCAAAATGGTCAATGTGGATGTCCAAAAGAAAGAATTAGAGCATCTTACTTATAAAGCGACAAGGGATCCGCTGACAGGGATTTACAACAAAGAAGCTACAGTTAAGAAAATCGAGAATTTTATATATGGCAATAAAAATGGTAAGCATATCTTAATGTTCATAGACTTGGATGATTTTAAAGAAGTCAATGATAACTATGGTCATCTGGTAGGTGATAAGACCTTAACATTTATGGTTAAGCGCCTGAAAAGTGTATTTGGTGATGGAGAGATCATAGGAAGAATTGGCGGGGATGAGTTCGTTGTATTTATTGGGAACATTGATGATATGCAGGAGATAATAAATAAAGCTAATAGGTTGATTGATGTGCTGAATACTGAATACAAGGATAAGGACAAAGCAATACCTATTACAGGGAGTGTTGGTATTGCCTTATATCCTAGAGATGGTTTATATTTTGATTCTTTGTTGGAACGTGCTGACGAAGCCTTATACCGAGTAAAGAAAAGGGGAAAGAATAATTTTGTTATCTATGGCGATACATTTTAATAAAGGTCTATTTTGGAGATAGCTTTGGTTACAATCAAGAATCCAATATAAATGATACAGAAAATGAAACAGAAGATAAGTATTAAGAAGATCTCATTTATCTGTATCATTTTTTTTATGTAAATATATGAGCTTCTAAGTAAAAAGCCTGCCAGTGCAGTTATTAATCCTGGTTTTAGAATACTATCGGCTGCCGGAAAGGTGAACTTCACATTTTTTAATACAGCGTAGGTATCTAATATAGTTATTACCAATTGACCAATTAAAAGGGCTATTAAATATCCCTTAATACCGTATTTTGGTATTAGTACTACTATCAGAGCTATTTTGCTTAAGGTACCAATGATGGAATTGATAAAGGTAATATGTACTTTACCTAATCCGTTAATTATGCTTCCCAGGGTGGATGTAAGATAAATAAAAGGACAGAGCCAGGCTAAGACATAAAGGTAAGAACCGGCTGTTTCATTATTAAATACTGTTATCCCTAAATCTTTACCAAAAATTATGAAAATACCTGTGCTGAGTATACCAATTATTAGACTATACTTAATAGATACTGAAGTTGTTTTTCCAATCATTTTCTCATTATTCAGTGCATGGGCCTCAGATATGGTAGGTAGAAGTAAGATAGCTAAAGCGTTGATTAGGGCCGTTGGGAACATAATAAAAGGCATGGACATTCCTGTTAAAACGCCATATGTGCTTAAGGCAGCAGAATTGCTGAGGCCAAATCTGCGGAGCATAGTAGGTATTAATATTGTTTCAACACTGTGAAGAATATTGATTAATAATCGGTTTGTGGACAGGGGAATACTAAGTTGTAGTATATCTTTTGTAATCTTTTTATGACTGTATAATTGTGAATTATCATTTGAATTATTAATTACAAATCCCCTTGAAGGTAGGTTAAAGAACATTGATATAGAATTATAAAGGCAAGAGGCAATTTCACCTATTACTAAACCTATTACAGCCATTTCGCAAGTAACTGCATAATCCCCATTACCACTATATAAAGCTATTATATATACTACAAGGATACGAATAAGCTGCTCCAAAAGCTGAGTAGAAGCTGGTATTCCAGCTTTTTTAATACCATAATAATAACCATTAATGCTAGAAGTGATACCGCAGAATGGAAAAACAATAGCCATTATTCTTAGAGAGGAGGCAGTTCTCTCCTCCATTAAGAATCTCCAAGCGATATAATCAGCATTCCAATAAACCAGGCAAGACAAAATCAGCGCCATAGAAACCGATAGGGTTAGACTGATTTTTATTAATCTTCTAATATTCTTATAATTGTTCCTTCCTAATTCCGCCGCCACCAATTTGGATAAAGAAGTTTGAATTCCAGTTGCATATATGGTAAAGCAGATACCATATATAGGAAATATCAATTGATAAATACCAAGTCTTTCGGCCCCCATAGCATTGGACAAGTAAATCTTGTAGAAAAAACCTAATACCCTGGTTAGAAGTCCGGCCAGAGTTAGGATAATTGTTCCTTTAAAAAGATTATATTTTTTTACAGACATATTTTTTAATTTTATATTATTTTTAGCCATCTTTGTTTACCAGAAACCTTTTTTATTTAATATATTCTATATGGATAAACTTATGTTTAGGATTAAGAAAAAATGATTTAAAGTGATATAAAATATATTGACAAAGGTTCTTGCTAGTGATATATTTAAATCCAAGTGAATTAATAGGAATTAAAATACTAGGAATTAAAAATCAACTTATGAGCAACAATCTAAATCTAAACTAAGTCTTATTTTTGGGATATTTATGCTAATAGATATATATATAAATAGAAACTTGAGGACAGGAAGTGAGAAGGTTGGGTACGATGAAAGGAATGAATGTGTATGAAATTATCTACCAAAGGAAGATACGGACTTAGGGCAATACTGGATCTTGCAGTACATGGTAACGATGAAGTTGTTGCTTTGAGCCAAATTGCGGTTAGACAGAACATTTCTATTAACTATCTCGAACAGCTTATCTCAAGACTGAAAAAAGCAGGCATTGTCAATGGAATTCGTGGAGCTCAAGGCGGATATGTTTTGGCTATACCTGCAGAAGAAATATCAGTGGGCGATATTTTAAGAGCCTTAGAAGGGGATTTAGACCCTGTTGACTGTTCAGAGTTAAAAGGAGATAGCACTTGCAGTAGTTCCGATGTATGTGTAACAAAATATGTCTGGAAGCGTATTAGTGATAGTATAAATGATGCAGTGGATGGTATTATGCTATCCGAACTGGTTAATGAAAGTAAAAAAGTACATGAGGAAATTAGTATTAAGAATTCTGATAAAGCAAGTTCAATGTGTTGAAAATAATATTTAGGAGATGACATATGGATAAGAAGATATATTTAGATAATGCATCAACAACAAAGACCAGACCAGAAGTAGTGGAAGCTATGTTACCTTATTTAACAGAGAAATTCGGTAACCCATCAAGTATATATGAGTTTGCATCACAGAACAAGAAGGCTGTAGATGAAGCTAGAGAAATTATTGCCAAATCAATAGGTGCCAATATATCAGATATTTATTTCACAGGAAGTGGAAGTGAAGCGGATAACTGGGCCTTGATAAAAACAGCAGAAGCTTATGCATCAAAAGGAAATCATATAATAACTTCTAAAGTAGAACATCACGCCATACTTCATACCTGTAAATACCTTGAAACCCGTGGTTTTGAAATTACCTATGTAGATGTTGATGAATATGGAATTATAAAGTTGGACCAGCTAAAGAAAGCTATAAGGCCAACAACTATCTTAATATCTATTATGTTTGCCAATAATGAAATAGGAACCATACAACCCATGAAAGAGATTGGAGAAATTGCTAAAAGCCATAATATCCTACTTCATACCGATGGAGTGCAAGCATATGGACATGTAGATATTGATGTTAACGATTTAGGAATTGATATGATGAGCACCAGTGCTCACAAACTTTATGGTCCCAAAGGTATAGGTTTCCTATACATCAGAAAAGGTGTCAAGATTCGTTCCTTTATCCATGGTGGTGGTCAGGAGCGTCAAAGAAGAGCTGGAACAGAGAATGTTCCAGGTATCGTAGGCTATGGTAAAGCAGTTGAGATCGCCATGGCTACTATGGAGGAAAGAAGACAAAAAGAACTAGAACTAAGGGATTATTTGATAAAGAGAGTGTTAAGTGAAATTCCTTATGTAAGGTTAAATGGACATAGACATAACAGACTGCCCAATAATGCTAATTTTAGTTTTCAATTTATTGAAGGGGAATCTCTGTTAATTATGTTAGATATGAATAATATCTGCGCTTCCAGTGGTTCAGCTTGTACATCGGGTTCTTTAGATCCATCCCATGTGCTTTTGGCTATTGGATTACCCCATGAGATTGCCCACGGATCACTACGTTTAACCCTTAGCCATGAGACAACCAAAGAGGAAATTGACTATACTGTTGATAAAATCAAAGAAATAGTTGAAAAATTACGTGGAATGTCACCACTATATGAAGACTTCATTAAAAAGAGATAAGAATTTAAAATAAGTATCTGAAGATAAACTATGATTGCGGAGGAATAATTATGTATACAAAAACTGTTATGGACCATTTTTCGAATCCTAGAAATGTTGGTGAAATAGAGAATGCCAGTGGTGTTGGCACAGTAGGAAATGCCAAATGCGGCGATATAATGAGAATGTATTTGGATATAGATGAAAATGAAGTTATAAGGGATGTGAAATTTAAGACCTTTGGTTGTGGTGCGGCTGTTGCAACCAGTAGTATGGCAACAGAATTGGTTAAGGGAAAGACTGTACAAGAAGCTTTGAAAGTCACCAATAAAGCTGTTATGGAAGCCCTGGGAGGACTACCACCAGTTAAGGTACATTGCTCTCTTCTTGCTGAGGAAGCAATACATTCTGCCCTATGGGATTATGCTGAGAAGAAGGGTATTAAAATCGAAGGTTTAGAAAAGCCAAAGAATGATATTGCCGAAGAAGAAGAGGAAATTGAATATTAGTATTTAGTTTGGAGGATAACATGGAGAAAGTAGTAGTAGGGATGTCTGGAGGAGTAGATTCCTCTGTCGCTGCATACCTATTAAAAGAGCAAGGATATGATGTAATAGGGGTAACTATGCAGATTTGGCAAGATGAGGATGTATGTACTCTAGAGGAAAGCGGTGGATGTTGTGGTTTAAGTGCAGTTGAGGATGCGAGACGAGTTTCTTCTGTATTAGAGATCCCTTACTATGTTATGAATTTTAAGAATGAATTCAAGAATAAAGTAATAGATTATTTTGTTTCAGAATATATGCAGGCAAGAACTCCTAATCCTTGTATAGCATGTAATCGATATGTAAAATGGGAATCGCTATTAAAGCGTTCCTTAGACATTGGGGCTTCTTATGTTGCAACTGGACATTATGCCTCAATAGAGAAACTTGTAAATGGTAGATACACAATAAAGAAATCAGTTACTGAAGGTAAGGATCAAACCTATGCATTATACAACTTGACCCAGTTCCAGCTGGCTCATACTTTAATGCCTGTAGGTTCGTACACTAAAGATGAAATAAGACAAATCGCCTTAGAAGCCAAGCTTCCAGTTGCTAATAAACCAGATAGCCAAGAAATATGTTTTGTTAAAGATAATGACTATGCTGGCTTTATAAATGAATACCTTAAAGAGAATAATTTGGATGGTAAAGCTGGTAGGGGAAATCTACCTGGTAATTTTGTAACCTTGGATGGGGAGGTCATAGGACAGCATAAAGGGCTGATGCACTATACAGTTGGTCAGAGAAAAGGTCTTAATTTAGCAATGGGACAACCAGTCTTTGTACTTGAACTAAGACCAGAAACCAATGAAGTTGTAATCGGCAATTCTCAGGATGTTTTCTCTGACAGCTTATATGCCAATAATCTTAATTTTATGGCTATTGAAGACCTAGAGTCAGAGATGGAAGTAGTAGCTAAGATTAGATATAGCCATAAAGGAGCAAAATGCACTATTAAAAAGGTAGATAAGGACGAAGTTCTTTGTATCTTTGATGAACCCCAAAGAGCTGTAACTCCTGGGCAGGCAGTGGTATTTTATCAAGGGGATTATGTAGTAGGCGGCGGAACCATAATGAGAAAATCTATAAAATAAGTCCCCAATTTAATTTAAGATAGATTAAAAAGAGGCTATCCATTATTTAAAATATGGGATAGCCTTATATAATATTCAACAGCTATAATTATAGTTTAATATAATTAGGTTTCCCTGCTTCAAAAGTGGCATAATATTTAAAGCCTAGGGATTTTAAGAGGTCTTCAACATAGCTAAAATCATAGCATAGATGCTCAGGTTTGTGGGCATCTGAACCTATGGTAATCAGTTCACCCCCCAATTCTCTATAACGTTTTAATACATCTGTTTTAGGATGGGCATATCCCAAGCCATATTTTAAACCTGAGGTATTAATCTCTATTCCTTTATCCAGGGAAAGTATAGTAGTTAAAACCTTGTCCAGTATATCAGCATACTTATGGTATGAATAGGGGGTATTGCCAGCAGTTCCCAGACCTTTTGAAGGGGAGTAACGAACTATATAATCAATATGTCCATATACATGGAACTGTGGAAATGCCTTGCAGTTCTCTATGATGGTTTCAAAATAACCATGTATCATCTCATCTTCATCCTTGCCTTCCCAGTATACAGAATAATAGGGGTCTATATTGTTAACTACATGGGATGAACCTATGATAAAATCAAAAGGATATTTATTAACAAGCTTCTCTACTTCCTCTGTGATGCCGGGTTTTAAGCCTAATTCAATTCCTGTTAAGATCTTAATACAGGATCTATATTTATATTTCAATTCGTTTAGCTTATTAAGGTATTCTTCGGGATCAAAGATAAAGCTATAGCCGCCCTCCACATAAGGGTAATCATAGTCCATATGATCTGTAAAGCACAATGTTTTTAATCCCAGTTTAATTGCTTTTTCAATCATCTCTTCCATGGGGGTAGAGGAATCGCTGGAGAAATTTGAATGCACATGATAATCGTATAAAATCATATAAATCACCTTTTCATTATAAAATGTATAGTACTATTAATTTAATTTAACAGGGTTTCATAAATCAATCATCTACTTCTTTAATATCTGAAATGTCAGTACTAACTATCATTGAATAATTGGTATGGTAGATAACAAAACCTGGTTTGCCACCGCTGGGCTTTTTAATATTCTTTTTTAAGGTATAGTCAATCTCCACCTTATCAGATCCTCTGGCACTGGAATAATATGCAGCTAATCTGGCTGCCTCTTCAAAGGTTTTATCAGGAAGTTCATTACCGCCAGCCTTAACTATTACATGGGAGCCTGCAATATTCTTGGCGTGAAACCACCAATCACCGCCATCTGCCAGTTGAAAGGTTAGCTCATCATTTTGGAAGTTGTTTTTTCCGACATACATATGGTATCCATCGGATGAGATATAATGAAAAGGCTTACTTTTATTTTTAACATTTGGCTTCTTTTTATTTTTTCCGTCCCTATGTTTCTTTTTCATATAACCATAGTCTATTAACTCATTCTTTAGCTGGATTAAGTCATCTTCCTGGGTTGCTATGTTAAGGGCTGTTTGAATAGATTCTAAGTGTGACAGTTCATCTCTGGTATCATTAATTAATGATGAAAGAGCCTCATAGGTTCTCTTAAGCTTACTATATTTATCAAAATAACGTTTAGCATTCTCCATAGGTGGAAGGGTAGGATCTAAAGGGATTTTAATTTCCTCATTATTATAATAATTTATAGCAGTTAGCTCCTTAGCCCCAGGTTCTAGGCCGTATCCATAGGTGGTAATCAGTTCACCATATACCCTATACTTATCTCTTTTTTCCGTATCTTTTAGTTGCTTTAGCTGCAAGTCGTATTTCTTACTGGTTCGATCTATGGCATTGGAAACAATTTTTCGCAGATCTGCTGATTTTTGATAAATTCTATTGGCAGCATTTTTTTTAGCATAATATGTTTCTAGCATAGAGGATACGGAATCATAATTGACTATATCAAAGGTCTCATAACATTTTAGATGCATACTTGAAAACTCCATTGGAGTTCCATCTCTATATATAATATTAGGCTGGAAGGATGCCGCTTTAACCTCTTCCATGAGATTAGTGAAGTTTCTATATAGATGTAGTCCAATATCTTCACTTAAAGAGGCTGTTGAAGCCTCAGCATCCAAAGATGCTCGGTAGCAAATCTCATTGGCCATCAGTGGACTGATACCGGTTAAGCTGGTGTAAATGGCTTTTCCAATAGAAGCCGGCTTAATTAAAACAGATTCTTTAAATGTTTCATAATCAATAGTAAGGGGATTATGTTTCTCGGTGGTTTTTGGAATAAAATAAGGTCTGCCAGGTAAAACTTCCCTTACGGAACTAACAAACTGATTAACTCTCTTTATGCTGTCTATGATATTATGGTTTTCGTCACAGAAGATTATATTACTATGTTTACCCATCAACTCAATAATAAGGTACTTAATTGAAAGATCACCTAACTCATCCAGATGCTCTAGCTCAATATTAATTATTCTCTCAAAATCTGGTTGGACAATATCTATAATTTTAGCGTTATTAAGATATTTTCTAAGAAGCATACAGAAGTTAGGGGCTGTCATGGGGTTAGGTTTATTTTGTTCAGTTAAATAAACCAACGGTAATCCAGCACCGGCTGATAATAATAATCTATATTGTTCCCGAGCCTGGGCCTTGATTGTCAGAATCAACTCATCATTTTCCGGTTGCGCAATTTTATTAATTCTACCATTTAATATGGTGTTTTTTAATTGATGAACTATATTAGCAACTACAATACCATCAAATGCCATCTATTTTAACTCCTTTATTAAACACTTTCTTATATTCATATAAAGTTTCATTCACAAATTATAACATATTACTGCTTATAATAATACCATATTTTCAAAGACTTGTACTAAGCCGTTGATAGGCTAAGCAAAGGTTAATTCAATTTTAATATATTTATTAGGGGATTTGTGGTATAATATTCACTATAAGTCAAGGAAATCGTTGATCTGTTATTTTAGATTATCAGGATAATATTAATGCGAGGAGGTTTACTATGGAACCAAAAAGACTTTATCGTTCAACAAGAGATAAGATGATTTTCGGTGTTTGCGGAGGTGTTGCAGAATATTTAAATGTTGATCCGACCTTGGTTAGACTGATCTGGGTTATTGCCAGCTTTAGTGGTGTGCCTATTCTCGCATACATTATAGCGGCAATCATAATGCCTGTTCAAATGTAAAGCCAGAAACTATTGAGTTTTAAAGCAAACACGAAAATGGGGCTATTTCAAAATGTCTTATGATAAAAAGCATTTTGAGATAGCCCTATTTATAATAGTTCCATATAATAAGCACTCAGCACAGGAGGCATATTTACATGCTAAAATCTATTTTACCCTAGTACTTTATCTATAATGTCAAGGATTTGATTTTCTTTAAAAGGTTTTGCTATAAACTCTGCCGCTCCATATTTTACAGCATCCACCATTTTATGCTTTTGTGCAGCTGCTGTTACCATTATAACTTTGGCATTATTATCATAGGAAGTAATCTCTTTAAGTGCCTCTAAACCATCTAAAACTGGCATAGTAATATCCATTGTCGTAATATCAGGCTCTAATTCCTTAAATTTTTGGATCCCATCTTTGCCATTGACAGCTTCACCAACTATTTTGTGGCCTGCCTGTTCTAAGATAGCTTTCAAAATTTTACGCGATGTTTTAGAATCGCCAACTAATAAAATTCTTGCCATATATCTATCCCCCATTGATTTCAAACTGATGATCAAGTACCATTAATAAATCAATTGGCTCATCTGCTATAAGAAGAGGTAGAACGTAGATGTTCCCTGGGCAGTATATTTTCGCATTTTTACTGTAATAAGGTGGCTCCATATCTAGAAGAACACCTTCTTCACTAAGTTTTGAAGCAAATAGGCCATTGCTACAGTTTAAAAACTCACAAACAGCATCGAATGCATCTTCATCGACATCATTAAACTCTTCTCGGGCAAATGGAATTGCGATTTTTAATAGTTCTTTAGCCTTACTAGCAAGACCGATAAATAAATTTTTATCACCTGTTAACATTTGATAAGCAAGATTACCATAAGTATATTCATTGGTTATTAATTCATTACTTATA
>JAAYPX010000148.1 GCA_012519565.1 Clostridiales bacterium
CCAATGTGGGCTTTGTACTTATGAATCAACGTACTGCAGAGACTAGGTTCTACTCCATAGCTGGTGCAGAAGAATATTCAGCCATGTCCTCTGCAGAAGGTAAAGTACAACATCTAGGATACGTGGCAACCTTCCCACTACTTCTGAACATTGGACAGCAACCAACCTACTTTATGGCCCTAAAAGACGCCGCTGGCTTGGTAAAATCCTATGCCATGGTTAATATAGAGCAGTATCAGATTGTAGCAATTGGAGATACTGTTGCAGCCTGTGAGAAAACCTATTTAGAACTTCTTAAATCCAGTGGCATTACTTTAACAGATACATCTACTCTACCTACAATTACTGGAACGATTAAAAAGATAGCATCAGGAGTTATTGATGGTAATTCCCACTACTTTATTCTCTTAAATAACAGCAATGCAATCTTTGATGTAAATGTGGCTGATTTTATAGAGATTATAAAATACGATGTGGGTGATACCATAACCTTTAAGTATACTACAGGAGTACAGTCCAATACGATATTAGAGATAGAGTAATTATGATTGCCGTAATTGCATAAATAAAGGTACACAGGCATAGCCGTAATTCACCTATAAACCCTAAATAATTGCGACAGCATATTAGGTTAAAGATAATATTAAATTAAGAGCATGTTGAAAAAGGGATTGTTATTGTAACAATCCCTTTTTACTGCTCTTATATTCATTAACTATAGCAAATTAAATTACTATTTTTAATAATTATTATTTTTATTAATTACTATAACATTTTTATTATAAAATAATAACTCTACATTTCTATTATTTATTAATTCCGTATTAGATAATCGAAAGCACCTAAGGCAGCATTGGCACCAGATCCCATAGATATTATTATCTGCTTATATGGACTATCGGTACAATCTCCTGCCGCATATACTCCTGGAATATTGGTAGCATTATATTGATCCACAAGGATCTCTCCCCTGGAATTTAACTCTAGGGTATCAGCCAACCATTCAGTATTAGGTACTAGGCCTATCTGAACAAATACTCCTTCCAGTTCTATATGCTTTTCAGCACCGGTATCCCTTTCAATATAGGTAATACCATTAACTTTATTGGTGCCGGTTATTTCTTTAGTCTGAACATTCTTTAATACCGTTACATTAGGGAGACTATATAAACGTTCTTGCAAAACAGCATCTGCTTTAAGCTCTGGCATAAATTCTAAAACTGTAACATGCTTTACAATTCCCGCCAAGTCTATGGCAGCTTCTTTCCCTGAATTGCCTCCTCCTATAACTGCTACATCCTTACCTTTAAATAAAGGACCATCGCAGTGAGGACAATAGGCAACACCTTTATTCTTAAATTCTATCTCACCAGGTACTCCAACATTTCTCCATCTAGCACCAGTAGATATTATAACAGTCTTACTCTTAAGGATAGATCCGTTCTCCAGTTCAACTTCTATTAAGTCTTTTCTATCTATACGATTAGCCCTCTGGGAAGCCATAATATCTACATCATAAGTTCTAACATGGGCTTCTAGGCTATCAGCTAATTGGGGGCCTTCTATATGTTTTACACTGATAAAGTTCTCTATGGATAAGGTATCTCTTACCTGTCCTCCAAAACGCTCCGCTACTATTCCTGTACGAACACCTTTACGGGCAGCATATATTGCAGCACTGGCTCGTGCAGGTCCACCACCGATAACAAGAACATCAAAAGGTTCCTTATTATCAAACTGGGACAAATCCTGTGGCACATCTAACTTATCTAGAATTTCTTCCAAAGTCATACGGCCACTACCAAAAAATTGTCCGTTAAGGTAGATTGAAGGTACAGCCATAACATCCTTACTTTCAACTTCATCTCTAAAAACAGCACCGTCAATCATAGTATGGCTAATATTAGGATTTAGAACACTCATAATATTAAGTGCCTGAACAACATCTGGACAGTTATGGCAACTTAAGCTAATGTAGGTTTCAAAATTATATTCCCCTTGTATCTGTTTAATACGATTTATGGTACTTTCCTCCACCTTGGGAGCTCTTCCGCTTACTTGCAGAAGAGCCAGTACCAAGGAGGTGAATTCATGACCTAAGGGGATCCCAGCAAAGATAATTCCGGTCTCTTCATCTATCCTGTTAATACTAAAACTTGGTGTTCTAGGAAGCTTAGCCTTCTCAACTTTAATATATTGAGACATATTGGCCAGCTCTTCAACCAAAGCTTCCATTTCTTTGGATACAGAGTCAGATCCAGCACTAACTTTGATTAGGATGTCGCCTTCCATAAGCTTAAGATACTCGCCCAGCTGATTTTTAATCTCTGTATCAAGTATCATAATATGCACTCCTTAAATCTTACCTACAAGATCAAGACTAGGCTTTAATGTTGCTGCTCCTTCTTTCCATTTTGCAGGACATACTTCGTTAGGATTATTTCTAACATATTGGGCAGCTTTAATTTTATTGACAAGAACATCGGCATCTCTTCCGATATTACCAGCATTAATCTCTACAGACTGGATTACTCCATCTGGATCAATAATAAAGGTACCACGATCCGCTTGACCTTCTTCCTCAATAAGCACATCAAAGTTACGGCTTAGTGTATGGGATGGATCACCTATCATAATATAAGTAATCTTACCGATTGTTTCTGAACTATCATGCCATGCCTTATGGGTAAAATGAGTATCAGTAGAAACAGAGTAAACTTCTACTCCCATTGATTTAAGAGTCTCATAATTGTTTTGTAAGTCCTCTAACTCTGTAGGACATATGAAGGTAAAGTCTGCTGGATAAAAGCAAACTACGCTCCATTTACCCTTGAAATCTTCCTCTGTTACCTGAATAAACTTTCCATTGTGATAAGCATGTGCCTTAAATGGTTTTACTTGTGTTCCAACTAATGACATAATATATACCTCCTATAATATAATATATTTAATAATTTTCTTATGTATTTCTTTTTCTAAATGATAATAGTAATCATTTCTATTATTATTTTATAACATTTTCTAATAATGTCAAGTGTTTTATTTAAATTTTTAAAGTTTTTTAAAATTGCCTGTATATAGCTGCTACTTTCTATCCCAATATCTCTTGCCCTCCTATTACCAAATATGGTAAACTTTAATATCAATTACTTTAATATTAAATGTTCTACATAACTAAATAGACTTAGGGGGATAGCGATATGTATAGAATATTAATTGTTGAAGATGACCTGGTTATAGCTAAATCAATTAAAAACCACATAATTTCCTGGGGCTATGAAGCCGAATGTGTCTCTGACTTTAAAAATGTAATAAGTAAATTTATCTCCTATGATCCCCAACTGGTCTTACTGGACATATCATTGCCTTTTTACAATGGCATGCCTAATCTATGTAATGTGGCCATAGGTAAGCAAAGTATATTTAATATCTGCGGAGATGATTTTGACACCCCTGATGGAAGCGGTATGAGGGATTATATCCATGTCAGTGATATCGCTGACGGCCATATCAAAGCTATGGAATTTTTAGAAAAAATAAAGGGAACAAGGGTATATAATCTAGGCAGTGGTAAACCTATCTCAGTTATCCAACTGGTAAAAAGCTTTGAGACGGTAAATAAGATCAAGATACCAACCCAAGTTACCAAACGTAGAGATGGAGATGTGGCTATCAGCTATGCAGACATTAGTCTAGCCTCCAGTGAACTGGGCTGGATTGCCAAAAAATCTATCCAAGATATGTGCGCTGACAGCTATAGGGCGGCCCTTCAAGCATGCAAGGCTGATTAAGACTAAACTTATAACTTAAGATATACAGATATATAGCAAATCACATAATACAATAATAGGGTGCATGGCTTTACATGCACCCTTACTACTACTTATTCTTCTTATTGGATATACTCCAAAGGGATAATACAAAGAAAATCAAACCAGTGCCCAGGAGATATAGGATGGTCATCCACCATGTAATCTCCTTATCTCCAAACTTAAATATAACTCCTAAGCTCAAGCGTATATTATCTAAAATATTATCTGGAACATTCTTAAATGCTATTAATTCTGCCGGTTCCATCATATTTTGCCTAATAAGCATGGCGGCTTGTGATGGTGGAAAGGCTTTTATAACATTCTGAACTGATGAAGGAAGATTTCCAATAGGTATATAGACACCTGTAAGAAAACCTACCATGGTACCTATTACTGTCGATACAGCTATAAAAGCATTTAGACTTTTTAAAAATGATAGAAAGAAGTAAAAAACAAAGGTAGTCCATAGGGAATATATGAGGATTATGCCTACTACTTTCACTAAATTCTTAAAAGGTAGCAGATCTCCACCATTAGCAATAATATATATTTCAGCCAAGATAAAAGTAATTGCTGACATTATTAGACCAATAATGTAACTGCTCATTATATAGCCACCGGCCAGTTTACTTCTTTTTACTGGTGATGCCAAGAAGTCCTTATAAATATTTCTCTTACGGTCATCAACCATATTGCCATATGCCCCTAATATGGTAGTAATCGGAGCTACCCCAATTACTCCAGACATTATCCAACTATCAACGAAAAAATCAGCCCCTTCCTCGAAAGGCATTTCACTTTTCATTACATCTCCAAGAAAGAGAAAATATAATCCTATAATAACAAAGACTCCCATTAAAGAAAAGAAAACTGAGGATTTATCTCTAAAATATTGTAAAAGATTACGTTTTATAATATATATCATTCCCTTAGCTCCTTCCCGGTAATATTAACAAAGGCATCATCCATTGTACCATTCATTACCTGAAAGCCTATTATAAGGTCTTTGCACTGCTCTAAGATAGGCAGGGCATCTATGGTTGCCTTTAATGGAATGGTTATTGTATCCACATGTACCTTATATTGATATCCCTTACTGTGAAGGATTTCTTCTATCTGCATCATATCTTTACCATGAAGCTCTATATAATCTGATGTATACTGTTCTTTAAGCTCTGATGGAGTACCTTTAGCTGCAATCCTACCATCATCTATTACAACTACATAGTCTGCTTTAGCTGCCTCCTCCATATAATGGGTGGTAAGAAATACGGTCATTCCAGTATCCTGCTGTATCTGATATATGGTTTCCCACACCCGCTGCCGAGTCTGAGGATCTAACCCAGTGGTAGGCTCATCTAATATCAATATCTTAGGTTTATTAATTAAAGCCCTAGCAATATCAGCCCTTCTTTTTTGCCCACCGGATAATTTACCATACTGCTGTTTGATATAACTTTCAACTCCGGTACATTGTATGGCATATTCTATTCCAGCTTTTAATTCACTTCTACTTAGTCCATAGAGACTACCTCTGCACTTTAGGTTCTCTTCAACAGTTAGTAATTCATCCAGCATATTATTCTGAAATACTATGCCGATCTCAGAACGGATATCTCTGTCATCTTCTCCTATTCGATATCCATCCACTACTATCTCCCCTGCATCCGGCTTTAATGTAGTACTAAGCATATCAATAGTAGTTGATTTACCTGCCCCATTGGGTCCTAGGAAGGCAAATAAGGTTCCCTTTTCCACATAGAAATCAATTCCTTTTACTGCCTCAACCGGACCATAGGATTTTTTAAGCCCCGAAACTTCAATAATATTATCCATCATTCCCTCCGCTCCTATTATACTTTTACAACCCCAGAACTATGGTTATTATTATGTAGTTTATAAAGTATGTCATATGTTTCACAAGAGAATAAATCTTAGATAAAATGTTCACAGATGAAATATTAATTTATTTTACTACATTAATTACTTGAAGTAAATACCATTAAGTTGTTTTTACTATATACTACCATAATTATAAATATATGGTATAATATTATCATATTTAGTCGAATTCAAGAACAGGAGGTATTATAATTTGAAGCATTATATCCTTTTTACTGCCGTAGGCCTTGCTGACCCTATCTCCCAGAATAAAGACGGGGCTATTCTCCATATCTGTAGAAAATATAAACCTGAAGGAATCTACTTATTCCTATCCAAACAGGTGTTAGAAAATCATCAAAGAGATAACAGATATAGATTAAGTATTAATAAATTAAGTAAGCATATGGAAGGCTTTAATCCTTTTGTTGAAATCATTCCTGATGAAGATCTGTCAGAGGTACATAAGTTTGATGTGTTTTATGATAAATTTGAACGGGAAATTAATAAAATTAGAAAAAAGCATCCCGACCATACTATTTTGCTTAATATCTCATCGGGCACTCCTGCCATGAAGAGCGCTCTAAACTTTATTGCAGCTATGCATGAGGCGGATATTGTATCTATTCAGGTAAGAAATCCTTATCCTGAAAAAAAATTTCATGAAGAATTTAAAATTGAGGAAAGATGGAAAAGCAATCTAGACAACAATTCTAACACCTATGAGGACAGAACGGATGAGGAATTTAATTTTAACCTAATCGCCCGCTTAAAAAAGCAAATACTTATTAAGCATACAGAAGTCTATGATTATCACGCTGCCTATCGTATTGCTAAGGAGATTGAGACTTATATGCCTGGTGAAGCTATCCAGGTATTAGAGGCTGCCTGCTGCCGGCTACAACTGGATATTGATGGTATTAATCAGGCTCTTAAAGGCAGCAATTATAATATCCTTCCCTCCAGCAAGGAAGATATTAACTTAATAGAATATCTCTTATGGCTACAGGTAAAACAAAGTCGCAGGGACTATGCAGACTTTATCCGTGGTATAACTCCTGTTGTAATTGACCTCTTGGAAATTATATTAAAGCGAAATACTGGCATACACCTTCCTGACTTTTACAATAAGGTGCAGAAGGGAAATACGGTAACTTACTATACTAACAGGGAGAAGTTAAATATGACTGACCAGGGAAGAGAAATCCTTGAGATACTAGATTCACACTTCAGAGGTTTACGGGACAAGGATTTTTATAAATCAAGCCATATCTTCCCCCTAATTAAACATTATAAGAAAGATGAGCCTATATTAATCAAGGAATGCAAGAAGATTATAGATGTAGAGCAAAAAGTCCGTAACCTGGCAGCCCATGAAATCATATCCATCACCGAGGAATGGATTGAAAAGAGATGCGGCTTAACTTCTACGGATATAATGGATACCTTAAAATATTTGGCTACTGCTGCTGGAATTATTGAGTCTGAGGATGTATGGCAATCCTATAAGAAAATGAATGAAATAATTGAAGCTATAATAAATACTGATAGGAGGTGAAACGATGAATAGCAATACATTACATGCTACTTATGGTGGACTATTACGGGGAATTGGTAAACTCCATAAACTCCCCCATTCCAAAGCCCTTAAATCATTAATAAATATTGCCGAAGCTATCGCAACTGGTAATATTGATAATAAAGAATTACAAGAAGATGATTTTATAATTAAGAGTAAAATAGATAAGCCCATACCGGCTCTATCATCAATTTTCAATATAATAAATGGTAGAGAGCTTTCCTATCATTATAAACTTCAACCCCTTAAGGAAGAGCTTAACTATCCAGAGATGAAGCCCGATTATAAAATCTCTCCTAATGAGTATCAAGGATATGTAGAGAAGCTATGGGAGGAAATAGATGATATCAACCTAGAGCAAGAGTCTGTCAATTCCCTTCTTAATCTATTGGAAACCCATCTAAGTTTTTTCCCATCTAATTCAAGGGATAAACTAAGAGCTGATATATCCCTTTATGATCATTGTAAAATGACTGCTGCCCTGGCAGCTTGTATCAGTGAATATATGCACTACCATAACCGGCTGGATAATGACAGGGAACTTATCGATACGGGAATAGATTTTCATAATGAAAAGGCCTTTCTTATGTTCTCTGGAGATTTTTCCGGAATACAAAGCTTCATATATAATATTATAACGGAAGGTGCATTAAAAAGCCTACGAAGTCGTTCATTTTTCCTTGAACTACTGATGGAGCATATCGTGGATGAAGTTCTTGAAGCTGGCGGAGTTACCAGAGCCAACTTAATCTATAGTGGCGGAGGCCATTGCTACCTTCTACTGCCTAACACAGAGGATGTGATAGCTAGAATAAATAAGACTAAGCAAAATTTAAATAAGTGGCTAATAAAGAACTTTGGTACTAAACTCTACTTTGCCTGTGCTGTAACTTCCTGTAGTGCCAATGATTTAATGAATATTCCAGCAGAAGATGCCCCTTATGAGCAGATATTTCGCAGGCTAAGCAGGAAATTAAGTCAAGAAAAAATGCATCGTTACAGTGCTGAAGACTTGATAGAGCTTAATACCCCTAAGGATATGGAAGGAAACAGGGAATGTAAAATCTGCGGTACAGAAGACCAACTATTAATAGATAATGATATATGTACCTGGTGCAATCAATTTGAAAAGTATTCTAATCAACTGCTTCATAAGGAACTGGTCATTCTTATAAGTAAAGATAAACTTATAGATATACCATATGTGACCTTTCCTACATTACCAGGACAGATATACTGCTACTTTACCAATGCTAAAGAAGCAAGTAACTTAAGGCAACAAGTGAATATCAAACGTATCTATTCCAAGAATAGAATTTATCCTGAATTGCCTAATTCTATCAAGCTATATATGGGTGACTATGTCTATAATAGCTTACTGAACAATCTAGTGGATAAAGAAGGGATACGGCGCATATCAGTATTGCGAGCAGATGTGGATAATCTAGGACAAGCCTTTATCAGTGGCTTTACCAGAGACAGCCATGACCCTACTATAAGAAACCAGTATAATAATCTGGCCCGTACTGCTGCTTTCTCAAGGCAAATGTCCCTGTTTTTTAAATATCATCTCAACTTTATCCTCCAAGGGCAGGCTAGTGACTATAAATTACCCATATCCTCTAAAGCTACGAATGAAAAAAGGGTTGTAACTGTATATGCTGGTGGAGATGATATATTTTTAATAGGAAATATTGGTGATATCCTTGAAAGCACCGTTCTAATACATGAGACATTTACTAAGTATACTTCTGGTGGCTTAACAATCTCCTTTGGTATTGGTATCTACCCTCTCCGCTATCCTATCTACTTATCTGCCAGCGAAACAGAAGCCTTAGAGAGTTTAGCTAAAGAAAATGATGGCAAAAATAGTGTCTCCTTATATACAATTTATGAAGATCATACTTATAAACTTGATAATTTCAAAGAAAAGGTTCTTGAAGAGAAGCTGCCTCTTATTGCAAAATTCTTCAGTCATAAGGACAGTGATCATGAAAGGGGTACTAGCTTCCTCTATCGGTTAATGGAGTTACTAAAATCAAGCGATGACCGCATTAATATTGCCCGATATGCATATACCCTATCTCGCCTAGAACCTAGGGATAAGAAAAGCTCATACTATAATCTCTATTCTGATTTTTCAGAAAAAATGTATGGCTGGATACTAAGCCCTAAGGATCGTAAAGAACTATTAACAGCCATTTACATCTATATATATCTTACAAGAAAGGGAGCCAAGGATGATGAATAAGAATCAAACTTATTATAGTAAGGCAAAAACTTTTGATAAAAAGAATCATAGGGACAGGATGAAACCACAGGATATAAACCTTAACCCAATTGCAATTCCTGATGACTACATAGAAGAAGCAGAAAAAATCATGAGAAGGATATATAATAAAATCACCTCATCCAAAATTCGTTCTTTTCTGTCCTTTGTATCAAAAGTTTATAATGTAGAAAATACTAGAACAGAAGCCACCTTGCTTCAGGAAAGTATGGATACCTTAGAACATATGAGAATTCGTGTCATCTACGAGGCAGGTAGAGAAGATTCCATTCGAATGATTGAATTTATTAGAGATAGCCGCATTATTAATTACATAAAAAGTATAGGTAACAGCCGTAAGGAATTTATCAAGTTCGCAAGGTATATGGAAGCTTTGGTTGCATATCACAAATTTTATGGTGGAAGGGATTAAGGAGGTTAAATAAGATGTACGCAAAAATACTTATAAAATCTGAATTAGAAGTTCTAACAGGAATGCATATAGGAGGTTCTTCTATCTATTCTGCTATAGGAGCCGTTGATAGCCCCATAATCAGTGATCCAAGGACTAAGCAGCCAATTATACCTGGCAGCAGCCTAAAGGGTAAGCTTAGAACCTTACTGGTTCGCAGTATAATAAAAGATATAACTAAAATGCCAAAACCCAATGAAGACCCAGCTTGTGTTAAACGTCTATTTGGCAGCAGTGTACACAAGGATAACCCCATAAGCCTTAAGGCCAGACTCCAATTTGCAGATGCCTTTATATCAAATCCTGAGGAATTTGAAGGGGTAGGCTTTACAGAAGTAAAATTTGAAAATACTATTGACCGTGAATATGGAACTGCAATCCCTCGGCAAATTGAGAGGGTTAATAAAGGGGTAAAATTTGAAGTAAATATTGCCTATGATCTGACCGATGAACAGGAATTTGTAGAAGATATGGAAAACCTGGCAAAGGCCATGAAGCTACTGCAATTAGATTATCTGGGAGGCCATGGAACTAGAGGTAGTGGTAGAGTTAGCTTTACTAAAATCGAAATTATTCCTGCCATGGACGAGGAAGGTTATCTGGATAAGCATTTTGATAATATTAATAATCTATTTAAGGATGTGGAGGAATATGAACTATTTTCTATGTAAATTACACTTTACTACCCCACTACATGTAGGTAATAGCGAAAGTGCCAAATCCCTTGACAGCTCCAATATGACCATATGTGCTGATACAGTATTTTCTGCCCTATGTCATACTGCTCTTACAACTTTAGGAGAAGATGGTATTAAGAAGTTATATAATTATGTTATAGATAATCAACTACGTATCAGTGACATGCTACCCTATTCCCAGGATAGGCTATTTATACCCAAACCCTTTATGACATCTAAGGCCATACAAGTCAACAATAATAAACATAAGGATAGGAAAAAAATCAAGAAATTGACCCACTTACCCCTAGATATGCTACCAGATTTTTTAGCTTCTATTGAAGGTGAGAAGGATTTTGATGTAGAAAAGGCCAGCTGCGATTTTGGAATACACCATATAAGTACCAAAAACTCCATACAAGGAAATGATATAGCAGTTCCTTACATAGTAGGCCTCTTCTCCTTCAACCAAGACTCTGGACTATATATAATTATAGGATATAAATCCAAGGAAGCATTACAATATATCTTAAAGCTGCTAAGGCTTACAGGAATAAGTGGTATAGGTGGTAAAGTAAGTAGTGGCTACGGAAAATATAAGATAATAGCTGAAGTAGCCCTGAGCCAATCTGATAAAGAAGAGTTTCAAAATTTAAGCCAGTTACTAAATCTGAAAACTGCTGAAAACTATCTCCTACTAACCTCTTCCATCCCCAGTAACCATGAACTAAAAGATGTTATAGAAGGCAGTAGTTATGGACTAATTCGCAGAGGTGGCTTCGTTAATTCAGGTAATTCAGGTGGCAAGCAAGTTAAGAAACAGACCCAATACTTCTTCAGCTCTGGCTCTGTATTGGCTAAAAGATTCAACGGTGACATCTACAATGTATCCAATCAAGTAAAGCATCCTGTATACCGTTACTCCAAGCCAATCTTTATGGGCCTTATGTAACCCCTGTTTCGCAATTATCTAAAGGTAAAACAATAAAGAAAGGATGCTATTAGATTGAATAGTTATAGCCATCTAAAAACTTATAAGATTGAGCTAATCACAAAATCCCCTGTATATATCGGTTCTGGTACAGAATTTCATAAGAAGGAGTTCTACTATGATAGAACCAAGAATGTGGTACATATAATCGAAACTCAAGAATTATTATCATTCCTTATCCAAAAGGGATTAATTGATGAATACGAGAAATATATGTTGACCTATAAAAGCAATAAAGATTTATACCACTTTATGGGGACTTGTAAGATAAATACAAAGGAAATTAATAAACTAACAAAATATACAGTTAAGGTTGGTGATGCTCTTGTAGCCAATAGAACTCTGTCTTCTATACAACAGTTTGTAAGGGATTACGAGGGCAATCCCTATATACCAGGAAGCTCACTAAAGGGCTGCCTCAGAACAGCTATACTATGGAAGATGATATCCAAAGAAAAAAGACCACCGGAAAATAAGATAAAAACATTAGAGGCAAAATATTTAAATACTCTGAATCTAAATGCTAAAGAGCTAAACGAATGTAATAGTATCCTACGGGGCATAAGTATTAGCGATAGCCAGCCTATAGACAAGGATAAAATAATACTTACAAGAAAAATAGATCTATCTCTAAATGGTAAGCCCTTTCCACTTAATGCAATTCGTGAAGCTATTGAACCAGGGACCAGCGTATATTTTACCTTAACAATAGATGAATCGATAGATACCTGTTTGAATGTAGATTACCTTAGAGAATGTATTCGGGATTATGGTAAATATTATTATGATACCTACATATCTGCATTTAAATTACCTTATAATAGCGTATATGAGACCTTTGATGATTCCCTGGTACTAGGTGGAGCTAGTGGTTATTTTGGTAAAAATATCATATATCCATTACTGGGGAAGGAGAAGGCTGTTAAGAAGGTATCAGCTATAATGGATAGGAAATTTAAAAAGCATAACCATAAGCTAGATTATAAAATATCACCTCGGACTTTGAAAATGACAAGCTATAAGGGAAAGTTATACCAATACGGGGTCTGTAAATTGCTAATAGACTGATATATTCATCCCATAAGTCCACATATATGCTGCTCTAGACTAATGATAACTACTTTATAAAGGAGAGCCTATGATTAAACAATATAGAATTAAAATAAAACCTGAAAACGAGGATATAATACCAAAATTATCCAGCTATTATTTTTATGGCCTCTTAATGGAACTAATAGATGGTGAATATGCCAATCAGCTACATAACAATGGTATAAACCCCATAAATCAATATATACAGATGGATATACCTAATAATAGTCTTCTATGGACTATAAACCTCCTTGGCAAGGATGCTATCAGCCAGCTCACCCCTGTCATTGAAGGCCAAAAAACTTATTGTATTAATAATGGAAACTTCCAGCTTAAGGTTTTAGACCTAAATATGACCTTTATTCCATCAGATGAGATGCTACTTGAACATGCCAAAAGCATACAAGATATTACAAAGCCTACAATGGAGTTCCTTACTCCTACCTCATTTAAGTCAAACAATGAATATCTGCTCTTTCCAAGTGTAGAACATATTATTCGTAATCTTATAAATCGCTGGAATAATTATTCCACTTGCTTTATAATAGATGATGAGGATGCAATCCTTTCACTTATTCAAAGTACTAGAATAGCTGGTTATAGACTACAAAGCAGTTACTTTAGAATGAAGGGAACGCAAATACCTGGTTTTAGAGGCGAGGTAAGATTCAGTACCAAGTTATCAATACCTATTGGCGAACTTTATAAGATTATACTGTACTTTGCCCAGTTTAGTGGCGTAGGTATAAAAACATCCCTGGGAATGGGGGCAACTAAGATTATAACTGGGAATAAATCGTAAATAAGACATGGTTTCACACTTATACTTGATCCCCGCTGGGGACGTTAATCCTATACAATGATGTAATTCATTACCTTCTTGTATTTTAGTAACTTTGTGCCCCTATGGGGACAGTGCGAACCCTAAGCTATCATAAAAAGGCTAGGAGATTCGCACCACCGATAAATTAAGGCTTAAAGGCATTTTCTATTATGTTTTCATAAGATAAAATAGGGTTGAAATACAGGTTCGCACTTTTGGGCTTTCTAGCCCTTGATTCTACTGGCTTTTATACTGCTGCCCTTGCAACTCGTGCCCCTATGGGGACGATAACTAAAGATTATTAATTGATCTAAATATTCATTGTGTCTTGCAACTCGTGCCCCTATGGGGACGATAACTAGGTTGACTTCGTCTACTTCGTGCAATTTTTCTTCTTGCAACTCGTGCCCCTATGGGGACGATAACCGATGTGAGATTAAAATACAACATAAAACCTCTGGACTTGCAACTCGTGCCCCTATGGGGACGATAACCATCACTACCATCTACTTGCACCAATTTAATTTTCTTGCAACTCGTGCCCCTATGGGGACGATAACTTCTATAGGAGAAATCCTATATTGCTTAGGAAATTTACTCTTGCAACTCGTGCCCCTATGGGGACGATAACACTTCGTCTACTCCCTGCAGTTTTTCCTGAGTAATTGCCCTTGCAACTCGTGCCCCTATGGGGACACTCTCACATCCAACTTTTTTGCACACAAAAAGCCCCTAGATTTAACTCTAGGGGTCCATAATTTCTATATTTTTAATTACCTACTATTCTAATCCTAAATTTTCTTTTATAATACTTACTTCTTTCTCCAGATTATTAACTTTCATATGATATAATGTATTAAGGTGCATTGTTTTCAGTGCTTCATCTAATTTTCGATTAAGATTCAAGTGATTTTCTGCTATTAGCTGAATATTTTTATTGGTCTCATTCTCAAGCATGATTTCAATTTTTGAAACTCGCTTCTTAACATCTTGCATATCGGTCTTCAGTTCTTGTACATCCTTCTTCACACCTTGCATGTCCGTCTTTAAATCGTTGACTTCTGACTTTACAACCTGCATATCAGTCTTGAGGTTATTTATGTCGGTCTTCACTTCTTGCATCTCCGACTTTACATCCTGCATATCAGTCTTGAGGCTATTTATGTCGGTCTTCATTTCTTGCATCTCTGACTTTACAGCCTGCATATCAGTCTTGAGGTTGTTTATGTCGGCCTTCATTTCTTGCATCTCTGACTTTACAGCCTGCATATCAGTCTTGAGGTTACTTATGTCGGTCTTCATTTCTTGCATCTCTGACTTTACAACCTGCATATCA
>JAAYPX010000149.1 GCA_012519565.1 Clostridiales bacterium
ATAAAAGGATAAAAATATATGTTCTGCTATAAGAATGAAATTTATTGATAAAATATAATTTGTATGTAATAATATAATTGGTACCTAAGTAAAAAACCAGGAGGTAGAAATATGAGCAAATTATATGATAACTTAAACGAACAAATGAACTTTGAATTAGAATCGGCTTACATATATGCAACAATGGCTGCATATCTAGATGAGCAGAATATGAAAGGTATGACCCATTTTATTGACGAGCAAGTGAAAGAAGAAATGGAACATGCTGGACGAATTAAAAAATTTCTACAAGAAACTGGATATGGTATAAAATATCGTCCTTTAGATCCGGGAGATGGTAAATTTGATTCAATAGAAGATGTATTTAAAAAAGCTCTTGCCCATGAAAAAGTAGTGACATCCCGTATACATGATTTAGTAAAGCAGGCAAGTGAAGAAGGAGATCAAAGGGTACTTAACCTTCTCGCATGGTTTGTGGATGAGCAAATCGAAGAAGAAGATACCTTTAGCGTGTTGGTAGAGAGACTGGAAAGAATCAGTGGTTCATGGAGCGGCTTATATATTCTTGATAATGAGATGGGGCAAAGATAATTATAACATAAAGGCAAAGCAAAGGTTGGTTATAGACCGCCTTGGGCTTTGCCTTTTCCTATTATCATATCATTGCCAAAGGCTTGCTGTAACTATATTTGGATTATCATAGGTTCTATAAAAGTATTCACAGGTGTTGATATTAATAAATGCAGTGTATTTAGTATAATCAGAGGTATTTCTACTGGTTATGACTGCACCCTTGGGTATGGTTACACTTCCCATAATATTAAAACAAGCTGCTAATGCTTCTTGACTGTCCTTTGGTGTTGGTAAATGGGTTTTAAGGTAAGCAGTTCGAACAAAGCGTTCAGGAGAAGTAAAGCCACCTGGGAGAGCCATGGTACCTCCGGCTTGCCCAAAGGGAGTTAATTTGATATTTGCCCAGTATACCTCCTCGGATTGGTGAGGAGAAGTTTCCATATAGTTTCTTAAGTTGGTCATGTGCCAGTGTAAATCAGGGCTATTGGCCATTACTCCTATGGGATTAGGGATTAACTCTAGGCCTTTCTTGGTAGCTTCTATAACAACACATGCTCCACTTCTATCAACTGCAATCCAATGTAAAGGGGCTATGGTATTGGTTATAGGATCTGGAAGGCCTATAATTGATATATCATTAAGTAGAGAAGATAGTTCTTTTACAGAGGCACATCTACCGAGAATATAATGGAGAAAATCAATAGAGGCAATTACATTTGGGGTATGATGGGCGGAGAGTGTATCATAATTGGCATATTCAGCAAAATATAATACAGCCGCAGCGAAACCTTTCTCATTAACACCATCAAAAAATCCAAACATACCATCATGTTCTTGTCCAAGGCCAATAATTCTATACATGTTTTTTATGGGCTTATGATTTAAGCTATTATACCATTGATAGGAACAAGGTAGTAGGTAAAACTCTGGCATAATATCATGGGAAAAATCCATGGTCCTTCCAAAGAAAATTTCCTTATTTTCTGCTTGCAAGGTCATAGCTGTACACATATATTTATATCCTTATAAGTTTTATCTCTTTAATATATGATACATGTATAACAATAATGCCGCTTGATGATTTATGCATTTATTAGAATATCCTTTCCTATATTTTGATAACATAAGTTAATATATAGGTAAATAATGCCGATATATTCTATAGGTTAATATAACCTCTTGCAAATGGAATTGCATGATATATAACAAGGAGGTAGATCTAATGAGTTTAAATGTAAGTACAGGGGCAAGCCCTTACACAGATGGAGTGACTACATATGTATCTGCAACGGAAGCCAAAGAATACCCAGTCGGCAAGAGCCATGATAAGGAAGCCGATGAAAAAGTGGTAGAAGAAGCTGTAGTATATGAGAAAGATGAAGAGTCATCTAATAAGGCTACATATTCTATAAACAAAATGAGTCCAGAGGAAAGGGCAGCATTGGTAGAGCGATTAAAGGCAGAACAGGAAAACAGACAAAAGCAACTAATTAATATTGTTCAGCAAATGATATCTAAACAGGCTACAGTTTATGAACAGGCAGATGATATCTGGAAGTTCTTAGCCAGTGGAGAATATACAGTAGATGAAGAGACAAGGGTTCAGGCACAAGCGGATATTGCAGAAGACGGATACTATGGTGTAAAACAGACATCCCAGAGGCTTTTTGATTTTGCATGTGCCCTGGCAGGCGATGATGTAGAGAAGATGAAAGAGATGCAGGCTGCTGTTCAAAAAGGATTCGAGATGGCTACCCAGGCCTGGGGAAGAGAGTTGCCAGAAATTTGCCATGAAACATTGGCAGCCACCAATAAGTTATTTGAAGAATATTATGCTTCTAAAGCATAGTTAGACAGAATATTACAAGCAATTAACTGTGATAAATTTAATAAGCACACTGAATGTTATGTAAATACTTGGAATACCCAGCCATAGAAGTAAATAAGATATTGGATCATCCAAGAGATTAGTATAGCAAGAATTGATATATAAATCAGAGAGATTTAAGTTTAACTTATATTTCTCTGATTTTTTTGCATGCAGATATTACCATTTAGCATATAATATAAAAGATAATGAGAATTATTTTCAAAAAATGGCGTTATTTTATTGACAATAAATAAACAATGTGCTATCAATATATATGTTAGATATAACTAACATATTTTATTATCAGTGGTTGAACTATAAAGCCGATGATGATACAGTCTCCTATGGAAACTATTTCCCATTAGGATGGCCTTGTAAAAATGTAGAACTTTTACGAAATAGGCGTGCAAGTACGCTAGGGCGAACTTGAATAATAATATAAAGACAAGGAGAGAGGGTAAGTGAGAAACAATAACTCCGAAGGTAAAACACAAAGTATATATAATGCCAAAGATAATCTTCAGTATATTATTACAAATGCACCGGATCTAGGAATTCTAAAAAGCTTAGGTATAGTTAAAGATGCATGTGTACGTAAGATTATGACTCATAAGCTAGGTGGACCTGTGCTTATTAAGGTAGAATCCAGTGAAATTGCAATTGGTAAAGATATTGCTGAAAAGATTATGGTAAGGGGGTAAATGAGTTGGCTGGATGTCATGAAGTAAATGAGGATGCAAAAGTGTATGAAAAACCCAATAAAATTCTTTTAATGGGAAATCCTAATGTAGGGAAAAGCGTATTTTTCTCCAATATGACTGGTATACATGTAGTTAGTTCCAACTTTGCTGGAACAACTGTTACATATACAGAGGGTACAATCAAATTAGGTGATGAAGCCTACACCTTGATTGACGTGCCTGGTACATATTCTATGGAAGCAACATCGGAAGCAGAAGCGGTTGCAGTAAGATTTATGAATAGTAATCCTCTTGCAATCCTTTGCGTTTTGGATGCTACTAATTTAGAGAGAAATATTAAACTTGGTCTTGAACTACAAAGATATAATGTACCTATTGTTTATGCCTTAAATCTAGTGGATGTTGCCAAAAGGCATGGATCAGAAATTAATGTTAAGCTACTTTCTCAAGAATTAGGAGCTCCTGTTATTCCTACTGTAGCTGTTAAAGGTGAAGGATTAGATGAGATAAAGGCTGAATTACAAAGGATATTAAAGGAACCAAAGAAAAGTTGTAGTAATTGCTCTTCTTGTCCTGGATGCAAGGGAAATAAAATCAATGCCTGGGATAGGGCTAGAGAGATTACTGCAAGGGTTAGAAAAAATGTCGATGGAAAATTAAGTTTCTTAGATAGATTAGGAAATAATATGTTAAGGCCTTGGCCAGGGATTCCTATAGCCCTACTGATAATTGCTTTATCATTGGGAGTTATTGTAGGTGGTGGTAAAGCATTGCGGGCTACTTTACTACTTCCCTTGGTAAATAATATGATAGTTCCCCTGTTTAAATCTTTGTTTTCTGCCATAGTACCAGAAGGAATTCTGCTTAATGTCCTTATCGGTGAGTATGGTATCTTTGTAATAGGATTTGAATGGATAATTGCCCTGATCTTCCCATACGTATTTTTATTTTATATAGTATTTTCATTCTTAGAAGATTCTGGAGTTTTACCACGTCTAAGTGTATTGTTTGACAATATAATGAGGAAAATGGGAATTCAGGGTGGCAGTATGATTACAATTTTAATGGGTTATGGTTGTGCCGTACCCGCTATTATTGGGTCAAGAACAGCTACGACTAAAAAGGAACGATTAATGATATCTACTGTTGTGTGTTTTGCTGTACCTTGTATCTCCCAGACAGGAGCCTTAATTAGTTTGTTTGCAGGATTTTCACCACTATTATTAATATTAATGCTACTCTTATCCTTGCTTGTTATGTTCACCGTATCTAGTATACTAGGTCGTGTTTTAAAAGGAACAGTGGATCCTATGGTTATCGAGATACCAAACTTACTTATGCCCAATGGCAAGGCTTATGGTAAAAAATTAATGCTTCGTATGAAACATTTCTTAGTTGAAGCAGAAGTACCAATGCTATTGTCAATTATACTTGCAGCCTTGTTAAAGGAAACAGGTTTACTGGCTTCTATCGCTGTGTATCTTGAACCTATTGTCAGCGGATGGCTTGGCTTACCCAAGGACGCAGTAATAGCTTTGATATTAGGAATTGTTCGTCGTGAGATGGCAGTGGCTCCCCTGCTAGCAATTGAAGGCTTGACAGCATTACAAGCATTTGTTGGGGGAACAGTAGCCCTACTATATTTACCCTGTTTATCTGTATTTGGTATTTTATCAAAAGAATTTAATACAAAGGTAGCAGTTACTATTGGTATCTCCACAGTAGTAAGTGCCTTTCTTGTGGCAGGACTAATCAATCAAATTGCTCACTTATTTATGTAATTTATGATTTGTAAAGGACGGTTTTTATAATGGTCAAGATTATACCTAAGACAACCAAGATATTAGAACGATTGGCAGCAAAGCATACCCCAATCTACCGGATGGTATCATTATACTATAAAAGGCTTGTACAGGAAGAGGTCGCTTTAGCCAAGGTTCAACCAACGGATAAGGTTTTATGTATAGGGGGAGGACCATGTCCTTTTAGTGGAATATTGTTACATGAGTATACAGGTGCTCATGTAACAATTATAGATAATGATGAATCTTGTGTACAGATTTCCAAAGGATTGATAGAAAAATTAGGTTATGGGAAATATATTGAAGTTTTATATAGTGATGGAAATAATATTTCCCCTGAGGACTATAGTGTAATACATATGGCTGTTCAAGTTAGCCCCATGGATCAAGTATTTTGCCATCTAAAACAAGGTTGTCGTTTTGGTGCTAAAATTTTAGTACGTTTACCAAAAAAATCATTAACCAATTTTTATTCTGTTAATGATCTATCAGTATTTCGCACTTGCTGTAAAAAAGCAGCCCATAACTGGAGAAATGTCGACAGTACAGCATTATTTATAAAATCTTAAGGAGAGTATCTGCAAGTACTAAAGCGGGTAAAATGAGGTGAACTATGAAAAAGTTGGGATTAATTATTCTCTCCATTCTTTTGCTTGTGCTATTTTTTCAGTTTGATTTAACAAGTTTCTTAATAAGTATAAAGCAAGTACCACCAATGGGATTTGCTTCCTTACTAATGCTTCAAGTTGTCAGTCAGTTACTGATTAATTATCAATGGAGCAGAATTGGAAAAATCATGGGTGGAGAACATAACTTTTTTAAGATGCTATATGTTAATGCAAGAGGAATGATTATAGAATGTGTTACACCTGGTGTTAAAATTGGTGGAGAAGTTACTAGGGCCATGCTTTTGAAAAGCCAATTAAATTACTCTGGGCAAGAGGCAGCTACATTGGTAACTATTCAAAAGATGGTTAGTTTCTCCAGTTTTTTTATAATAAATTTATTTGCCTTTGCCCATATATCAAATGAAATTGAAGTTTTTCAAAATATTATTATTAAAATTATTGTATATTTCTTTCTAATAGCTTTAATCGGTATATTAGTTATGTTATTTGCATGTACCTCTTTCTTAGAGAATAGATTTATTAAAAGGGAAGCTAAATATAGATGGTCCAATGTTTTACATAAGTATATAATTACCTTGTTAACCAATATTAAAATTTTAAAAAATATTAAGGGAGAAATGTATAAGCAGTTTTTATTATCTTTTATAATTTGGGGTCTCTTTCCGTTAAAGATGATTTTGCTTGTACATTTATTTACCACCAATTATGACTGGATCTTCTTAACAGAAGTTACCTTTATATCATATATGGTAGGGATGATTCCTTTGCTTCCTGGGGGAATTGGCAGTTTTGAAGCAACTATGACCAGTTTATTGATAGCAATGCAGATAAATGCCAATGAAGCTTTGGCAATAACATTACTTTTTCGCTTTATTACTTTTTGGTTTGTTATCCTTATCAGTCTATTGTATGCTGGCCTATGGAATTTGGGAGGAAGAAAAAAATGAAATCCAGAAAATTAAAATGTTTGCCTAATGTATTAACATTTTGTAATATGGCAATAGGTATTCTTGTTATTTGCACAATGATACATTGTGAATCCCTATTCCGTATTAAGTTGGCATGCTTTATGATATATCTAGCTGTTATAATTGATATGCTAGACGGCTTTTTAGCTAGGCATTTAAATGCAGCTTCAGAAATGGGCAAACAATTGGATTCATTTGCCGATTTTATCACATTTGGAGTAGCCCCTATTGCAATATTTTTATCTGTTTTAGACTCTGTTCCATGGTATATGATGCTTATTCTAGCATTATACCCCTTGGCTGGAGGATTTCGTTTGGCCAGGTATAATTTACAAGGGCACTGCATATTTTTCACAGGTCTCCCCATAACAGCTGCTGGTTTCATATTGACAACTACTTTACTTATTAATACTTATGCGTATAAGGAGTTCACAGTAAAGTTTATTGTATTTTATTGTTTCCTTACTTTGCTACTTTCTCTTATGATGATATGTCGATTTCGTGTTAATCGAATATTAAAAGTTAAAGGAAGCTGTGATTTGAAAAGCAATATTAATGGTATTAGTGAAGCTAAGAATTGGAATTAATATTATTATTTGATTTATAAGCTTGGAGAAATTGCTCCATGGCCTGAATGGCATCATTACTGATTACATGCTCGATGCGGCAAGCATCCAGATCAGCTATATCTGCTTCCATATCTAATATGTCAGTGAAAAATTCTAATATGGTGCAGTGTTTTTTTGAGGTCAACTTAGCCTGCTGAAGACCAGCGGTAGTTAAATAGACCTCTTTATATTTTTCATTGGTAATAAGTCCTTTACTGGCAAGGGTTGACATGGCGCTATTAACACTGGCTTTAGTAACGCCCATTCTTTCGGATATATCAGAGACTCTAACACCTGAGGTTCCCCCCGATAGTTCGTATATGGCTTCGAGATAATTTTCCATTGCAAATGTAAGCTTCTTCACAGCACACCTCCATTGGATACATATGTAATAGATACTAAATCAATACCAGTTTTATTTCCATCATAACAAATATAAGAGATTTGTCAAATAAAGCAAGAAGTATATATTACTAGCGGCTTTCCATGCGGCCTTATAAAATTTTAAGGTAAATAATCTAGCCCTAATATATTTTTAAAATAAGAATCTGAAATCATATCTGTAATATCTCTTTTTACAAAGCTTTTTTCTGCCAAACGTTGAACAGGCATAACACCCATTAAGGAATTGGTAACAAAACACTCATCATAATCTGGAAGATCTGCTGGTGTAATAATTGTTTCAACAACATCAAAGTTTTGACAGATATAATCCCGTATTATACCAGGGAGAATTCCACAGGATATTTGGGGAGTGAAAATTTGGCTACTTTTTACAAAGAAAATATTGCAGGTGGTAGCTTCACATATTTCCTTATTCCAATTAAGAAAGAGCATATCATCCAAACCCATCTTAGAGGCATTACGCTTTTCCATTATGCACTCGCCATAGTTAAAAGTTTTATGATAAACAAAGGGAGATGTCTGGTTGCTTCTAATTCTACTAAAATCTATAATAAAACCTCTGTCATAATCACTTTTCTTATAAGGAATCTCTCTTTTTATAATAATTAAATTTTTTTCAGATACTAGTATTTTTAAGCCATAATAATCAAGGGGTTCTTCAGTTAAGTAAGGGTTTATGTCATCTTCATTAATAAATTTATTGATGCCTAAGAAGCCAAGGGATTTATTTAGCCTCTTGATATGTTCCTTTAGAAATATGGCTTTTCCATTATATACAGCTAATGTTTCAAAGACTCCCAAGCCATATTGATAGCCCTCATCTAATATCATATCAATCTCCACCTTTTCTCTATTAGCTTAATGCTTCCAGTAAAGCTTTAGCTTTCTGTAGTGTCTCTTCATACTCAAATTCCAGATCAGATTCGGAGGTTATTCCGCCCCCTATTCCAATCTGATAAAGGCCCTTATGATGTATGGCGGTACGAATAATTATATTTAAATCACAAGTTCCATCTAAGGTGATATAGCCCATGGAACCAGTGTAAATATTTCTTCGTTCTATCTCTACTTCATCTATAATTTCCATGGCTCTTAGCCTTGGTGCCCCAGTGATAGAGGCTCCTGGAAAGGTAGCCTCTATTAAGTCCATTACAGTTAAATCAGATCTAAGTTCACCAGTTATATTTGATACCAGATGGTATAGGGTAGCGTACTCTTCAATAGAAAAAGCTTCAGTTACTTCTACAGTTCCTGGAACACATACCTTATTTAAGTCGTCTTTTAACAAATTCACTATAGACAGTAACTCCTTCCTATCCTTTTCAGAATTTTGAAGTTCTAATTTAAGTAATTGACCTCTTCACAGGTAGTACCCCTTTTTCTGGTGCCTTTTATAGGCCTAGTCACTACACGGTTATTCTGCATCTGTAGAAACCGCTCTGGTGATGCCGATATAATTTGAAAATCCCCATAATTAAAATAGCCAGCAAAGGGGGAGGGATTTATATGTCTCAATTTATTATAAAAATCGTAGGGATTTTTCCTACTTATAATTTTAAGTTGCTTAGTCATATTAACTACATCTATAGTACCCTCTGTAATATAGTTAATAAGCTTCTGTATGGCTTTCATATAATCAGCTTTAGTGAAGCTTGTTTCCACTTGAAGCTTAGTGGATATAGCTTCCCCTTGATCTTCTAATGAATATGTATTATTTATTATTTCTTTGAGATTTTCAATCTGTATCCTGCTATCCTCCCTGTGGCCGTTGGCAATGAGATAAAGAGTATTAGCCCTGTGGTCCTCTATTATAAAAACATCATAAAAACATAGTATACTATCAGGAATATTTGACCTTTTTTCATGGCGGGATGTAATTCCTGCTTTTTTAATTCCATAATCATATGAAAAGTAACCTATGGCACCGGATACAATAGGTAAGCCAGTATCATTGATGTCCTTATTCTGTATTAGATATTCTCTAAGATAATCTTCAAAAGAAGTAGCACAGGTCTTACCATTTAAGGTAAAAGTGTCTCCCTTTACCAGTTCCATATAGGGATAAAGCCCTATAATTGAATACTTACCCAGTTTATTATGTAAAGAAGAATCTAGAAAGACCGCATATCTTTCATCTTTAAAAACTTGGAAAATTTTATATATAGGTGGATATTCTTTAAGCTCTTCAATGATTCTCATAATGTTCTCCTTATTCTAGTGACTAAATAATAAGCAAAGTCTTAAAGTCTATAATTTTCGGCTAGTTTATCATAAAAGCTATTAATTATCAATTAAATTTTTCAAGAATAAAAATAA
>JAAYPX010000150.1 GCA_012519565.1 Clostridiales bacterium
ATTAGAAGATCCCAATACACGGCATAAATAACTTCCCAGCGGTATTCCAATAAGCATACTGATAAATGCCAAAATAAGAGATTGTATGGTGTATATGGTAATTAATTGCAGTCTACCTGCCCCTCTACTTTTTAATTGGGAAATCTCGTTCTGCTCTAAGCGTAACATTTGCCCTGATATCATATATAAAAAGGCACACAACAATACAATAACAGGTACCTGTAATATAGCCAGGGTTATGTTGATCTTATTCTGATTTGAGCCAAAATTAGTTAATATATCTACATAACCAGAAGGTATTAAGCCTGCTGACTTTGTCGTATATTCTTGAGCATATGCTTTAGTAAGCTTTACTACTTCATCGATCCTATCAGGCGTAAATGAATTGTAATCTGGCTGTACATACCATGTTCCGCTAATCAGGAAGCGATCTTCTCCCTCTTGTTGGAATAGCTGCTTAAATAGTTCTTCGTCTATCATACAGGTATATTTATAATTATTTGGTGAAGTTACCCAGTATTCATTGTTTTTACCGTTGTTTTCATATACTCCTACTATTCTTATTTTTATTGGATTGTTATTTTTATCATATATATCACCAAATATTAATTCTTCACCAATTAATAAATCTAAATGAGCTAAAGCACTATGGCTGACTACAGCTTCGATAAAGCCATCATCACTTAACGCACTACTATACAAATCTCCTGATACTATATCTATGTTGTCTTTAAAATCAGTCAGGCTTCCAATAAATACTCGCATTTCCCCTATGTTTTCTTCTCTTTGTTCCACGGTTCTTGCTCTAGCAGAAGCAATGCTGTAATATGCAATTCTTTGATAGAGTTCTAGCCCCAATTTATCACATATGGTGTAGGATAGTGAATCCATTGTATTAAATTCCGTATTATCTCCCTTGTCCAAAGTTGCTTTAAGAGTAATTAAGGCTGGATATATATTTTTCTTCTCCATAGCAGTAACAAATTCATCAGTTAACATTCTGTGTAATGATGCATCTCTATACATTGGATGACTTGTAGCAATAGCTATTAACAATATATATCCTATCATTAAACTTAAAACTATCCATTTCTTATGAAATATTTTTTGTATTAAAAATCTAATCATAGATATCCTGCCCTTCTTAGCCAATTATTTATATAACAATTTGCGAAGTTTTACTTTAATAAAACCTCCATACCTTCATCCAATCCATCAAATATTAACCAATTGTCATTGTCTCTACCTAGGCCAATAAAATATTTTTTATATGTGTTTCCATTTTCATGCACCCGCACATTCAGTTTACCCTCTCTTCCTTCAAACATTACTGCATTATTACTAACGAGCAATGAATTTTTAACTGAAAAAGGATAACAGGTAGCTTTGACATCCATATTTACAATATCTTTTATATCAGCATCTATAAGCTCTATGATTACCTGATTACTCTTCAAATCATTGGTAACTAAATTATCGCCACTTACCACCCTACCCTTATACTTCTTTTCATTTGTAGGGGGTTTTTTTGTTTCTTTATTAAATTGAATAGTATTAGTTTTTTCTTTTGCGATTAAATCAACCTCCATATTATACCTAAAGTTATTAGATGAATTATCAACCAGTAAATATACCTCATCATAATTAACAAGAGTCAGAATTTCATCTAAAAAATTTAGCTCATCACCAGGATAAACCAGATTCATATAGGTTACATAGCCATCAATTGGGGAAGTGATATTAATAGTTCCCATCATACTTTCAAATTCACTAACTTTTTCTCTTAAATCATCTATATTCTTTTCCATAGTAGTAATATAATTATCTAAATCATCTTTTAAATATTCTACTTGGAAACTTTGCTTTATCTCTTCTATTGGGTCATCAATTCTATCTAATTTCTCTGCTTCCTGCTGTAATTGCTGCTCCTTCTCTTCTCTTCCTGCTTCGTAAGCTTCCACTGTCCTTAGCAAATCTAATTTAGCTTTCTCATATTCAAGTAGATTAACATGATACTCTATACTAAAAAGTGGATCACCTTCTTTTACTTCATCCCCTAGAGCACATAAAAACTCAACAAATGTTGCCTTCATATTCTGATTATCATATCTTATAATTTCAGTATTGGGATAATAAAAGTTAACAATATGGGTCTTGCTTACAATAAAATCCCCTTTATGAACTTCACTTAAGTTTAAGATTGGTTCAGCATCTTCGACTAATAATGCACTTTCTTCTTTTAAAACCTCTTCCAATAGTTTTTGTGATTCGCTATCTATATCAGGCTTAGCCTTATTACATCCAGTTATAAGAACCATTGCCATAATTAAACATAATAAATACCTAATATACACTATTTTATTTTTCAACATGTATGCTTTCCCCCTCCACAAGCCCATCTATGATTTCTACGGACATTTCATCTGAAAGACCTACACTAACATTACGCCTTACTCTTATTCCATTCTCTAAGACATAGACATAATCTCCTGTACTATCACTTTCTAGTGCATTAATAGGAATTGTCAGAATGTCTTCCTTTCTACTTTTAACAAGGCATACAAAACCAAAATCTCCATGGTTAACATCCGCAACATCACCATCATATATGAATTTAGTCATTGGGGTATCACCTCTTAATACTAATGACGCATACTCTTGCGGATCATAAGGAACATATGTAATAGGGTAGTTAACATTGTCTTTATAAAAATAATATTCTACAGAGGAATTAATATCCGTTTCACTAATATATGTAGTAGAGATAAGATATTTATTAGAATCCACTAGGCCAACTACGGATCTATCCTCACTTACCCTATCTCCCTTTAATAAATTGGCCAAGGCAACGATTTCACCATCAAAAGGAGCCAATACTAGATTATTACCCACTTGATTTTTTGCTTCAGCCAGCTCCTTCTTTAACCTAGTCAATTCCAAATTCATTACTTCGTTATTCTGTTCTATCTTCTCTTTTAATATCAATATGTCTGCTTCATAATTTATAAGATTTCTTTCCTGCCTTTTACGCTCTATTTCATCGTCTAAATCTTTTAGTGCTGTCTCTATCTCATCAATATATAGTGACTTAATATAAATATCATTATTTAAACGCTTATTTTCTCTTTCATACTTATCTATCAGGGAAGATATTTGATCCTCTATTTGCTCAACTTGCTCAATATACGGTTCATCATCTAACTCTGCTAAAAGGTCTCCCTGCTTAACATGGTCACCAATTTTAACATGGAATTTAATAAATTCACCATTTCTTTTAAATTTTAACTCTTCTATATATGGAACTACATCAGCAGTAAAAAGCTCATAATTATTAATATCTCCCTTAGCTGCTTGAACTGTAACATGTCTAACATTAACAGGTTCAATTAGTTCAATGGCTTCTGTTACCTTATCTTCTTTCCTACATCCTATACAGCTTAAACTAATAAGTATAAGCAATCCTATTAGTATTTTATCTTTAAATTTTATTATATTTTCAGTCATATATAGTCCCCCCTTTATTGTGTAATAATTATGTCCCCATATTCAAGACCACTGGTGATTTCCACATAACTAGTTGTAATCATGCCAACTGTTACTTTCTTCATACTTTTTATACCATCTTCATTGAGATAGTAGACATACTTGAAATCTTTAGCATTGCGAACAGCTTTTCTAGAAACAGCCAACACATTTTCCTTTTCCTCCAGTATTAGGTTTATTGAGCCCCTATCCCCTACTTCCAGTTCAAAATCTGGTTCTGGTAACTCAAAATATACTAAATTAGGATTATCTTTATCATGGGAAACAATGGCTTCATAAGTTTTTCCACCAGATCCCCGCATCTTTATCTCTACTACTTGACCATCTTTTAAATATGGTGCATACTCCGTCTCCACTTGAAAGGCACATTTTGAATTATCTATAACTTTAATAACCGCTTCATTCTTTTTAAATTCATAATTCTTAAGTTCATCACTATTAACATCGTTTTCTCTTATTAAACTTCCTTCCAAATTCTGTCTTACATATGTTACCACACCATCAATACCAGCATATATTCTTCCTTGGTCCCTTTCCTCAATATATGAAGCCAAAAGTAACCTATCTATGAATATTTTATCTTCATAATTCTGTATGGCTTTTGAATAATTATCTTTTATTCCCCTAACTTGGGTATCATATTCTTCCTGTTCTATGTGTTCGTCCTGAAATAAAAGAGTCAGCTTGTTAGTCTCCAAATCCATTAGCCTTTTCATTTGGTTTATTTTAATCTGACTTAATTCTATCTCGTATTCTAAATCTTCAATCTTCTCATCAATATTTCCCAAATCTACTTCTGCTAATAAATCGCCTTTTTTAACCTGACTTCCAGTTTCAACATATACCTTTTTAACAGTTTTGTTGGCTATATTAAAAGATAAACTCTCATCCTTCAATTGCTCATATGTACAATATATATTTCTAGAATTCACTAAAATTTGTCTTGTAACCATCTCAAATTCATATTCTATTGGCTCCATTTGCTTAATAACTGGTGAAGGCCTTGACTCTTCTTCCGGTAATAAAGAACAGCCACTTAATATCAGTACTACAATCAAAATAGTGTTTAGCAAACAGATAAACCCTTTCTTATATTGTTTCCCCATAATCTTCTTCCTTCCTTGATAGTCTTTACTTATTTTGTATATTTATTTCTATAATATGTTATTTTAAACAATTATACTATATTGATATATATAATTCCATGGTTAATTTCCATAGCATTTTGCTTGGTTTTATGTTGAATATTAAAAACATGAAAGCAACCTTATAAAGGCATACTTTCATGTTTTTTCTAGTTTTATTTCAAATATTTAATATTCTGTACTTTTTAACCTGCATTTACGCCATATCTATAATATAAGTAACCAGCCAAAGTCACCAGTATGCATATTAATATAAATACTGTGGTATATATGGGACTAGATATTATTCCCCCAATAAATATAATAGCAGAACCTATAATTGCGAATATAGGACATATTATTCCCTTAAAATAACTACTTATCTCATTATCTTTCTTCATTTTTATTACTTTAATATATAATACAACATAACAAATATAACTAAATACAATGGAGAGTTCACTTATATCGCCTGCTAGCAATCCACTCTTTTGTGTAATGTAATGTATAAATATCCAAATTACAGAAGATATAAAGGATATGATACAGGATAAAGTAGATAGTCCATTATAAGGATTAATAAGAGCTACTCTTTCTCCATGGGGTATCATTTTCTTACTGGCTATGGCCTGAGGCATTCTTAAACTCCCCAAAATTACCCCATTTAATACTCCCATTACTGCTATGGTTATAAAAAGCAATATTATATTTGATCCATTAGATCCCATCAAGATCTCACCAACTTTATTAATCGCATCATCTCAAGTTGATAGGATATAATCTGGACCTAGGAATTTATTTAAACCTAAAAAATAAAGGATATATACACCAAGAACTATAATAGGGCCTATAATTAATGCAAGAGTCATATTTTTTCTAGGGTTTCGAACTTCATTGGTAATACTGGTGGCTACCACCCATCCATCAAAGGAATAAGCAATGGGTACTAAGGCAGAAAGCCAGCCAATTCCCACTTCACTTTTTGTTAGCAATTCTACTCCTTCTGGTATAGTAGGATTTGCTGCTGACCAGAATATACTGATAATTGCTATTCCCAACAAAGGTATTAATTTTATAATTGTGGTTAAATTTTGAAAATATCCCCCTACTTTAACCGATACAATATTAATTACGTAAAATATAACTATGTGAAGTAAACCTAGTATAATCTCTAGCTCTAAGGTATTATCTAATCCCAGTAATGAGCATGTATAAATTCCACACACCCAACCTATAACTGCAATTAGCGTTGGATAATATACAAATGTTTGAAACCAGCCAAAACCACTGGCTATACTCTTTGAAATAAAATCCTCAAAATAACCTGCTACTCCTCCATTTTTCTTAGTTCTGACAGAAAATTCTATTAAAGTTAAACTTCCAAATATTATGCCAAATGCACCTATACAAAATACCAGTACACCTAATAAAACATTGCCTCCAGTATATTTTAGGACATCATCTCCTTTAAAGAATATTCCAGATCCCACTACAATCCCTACAATCATCGATATGGCGGTCATTAAACCATAGTGTTTGTTATCCTTGCTTGTGTTGTTTATGTCATTATTCTTGTTGTTATTTATAGTCATACAATCTCCTAAGTAGATAAAATTCGTGTTTGATAACCTCAAGCTATTTAACTTCGTTTTAATGTTTATTATCGATAAATAAACCGTATCTCAGCTTGAAGTAGCCGTTGAAATAACAAGCTACTTTGTTTCATTTCTCTGCGGACAATAAATATATTGGTAATAACCTCCCAAAGAAATACCCATCCTCCTATAAAAATTCCTTCTCTTGCAACGCTTATAATAATATTTTCTATATCTAACATAAAGAAATATCCAATTAATAAAAAAAGCATGGACAAGATAAAATAATAGGATGTTTTTTTCTTTAGGTTAGTCCAATTACGCTTTTCCTTTTCAGTTTCATAAGCATAGAAATTACGATATGCTGATATAAGCGCTTGCTCTTTATTTTCATCTTTTTTATTTATAGGTAGATATAAAGACACTATCAGACCATATTTGGATGGGATATCTTCAGCAGATGCAGTAATAAACTCATTAAATTCCTCCTCAATATCCCTCTTTCTAAAAGGTGCTGGATCCCACTGATTGTATACATCATCATAGTCATCTAAAGAAACTTCAATCAGATAGGAATTGGTCTCTTTGTCATACCTATATTGTTTTTGTATCACAGATACTCTTTTTTTCCTCATAAATCTCCTTTATACTTTTGACAACCTTATCATTATATCACATTATCATTTGATTAGAAACTCAGCATTAAGTTTCTCTCTAACTTTATAGTATGATGCATAGGTTCCAAAACCTGCTTCAAGGGCTGCAGTTGTTTTACTCTTACCTTGCTTTATTAACTCTTCAGCCAACATACACCTTTTTAAATTAATATATTGATGTACAGTATACCCAGTAGCTCTTTTAAAAATCTTGCATAAGTATTGTTTATTTAAATAACACCCATTACCTATTGTTGTTAGGTCAATTACTTCGGTTCTATGTTCATGGATATAATTCAGATAAATATGTTCTATCCCTATAGTACAGTTATACCTAAATCAGATAAACCTTCAGATTTTTTAGATATTATTTTAAAAGATATATAATATATTTCAAGGAGGAAGAATATGAGTAAAACACTTAGACTACCATCTTGTCAATAACACAGTATTATAAATAAAAGTAAATTCCTTGAAAAATCCGTTGATATAATTAGTATTTATTAAAAGAAAAACCACCTTCAATCTCTTGAAAGTGGCTTATCTTCTCCGTTGTATTATAAACAGCCCGTAGGGGAATCGAACCCCTGTTTCCGCCGTGAGAGGGCGGCGTCTTGACCCCTTGACCAACGGGCCTTGGAACAATATTTATAATACAACATTATTAATTAAAAAGCAAGCATTATTTTTTATTTTTTCAATTTTTTTAGTAGTTTTATTTTTTTGTACAATTTTGACAATTCGCTTATAAGAAGTCTAAAAGGGACATCTGGTTAGAAGCTGGTAAATCTCCCAGAATACCTAGATTATGTAATGTTTCTGTTACTGTTGAACTTACTTTGCACCTAATCTTAAAATCTTCTCTGGATAGAAACTTACCTTTCTTGGCCTCTTCTTCCACGTTATCTGCCGCCTTTTCACCTAATCCGTCTACAGATTGTAAGGAAGGCATCAGCTTGCCATCTATTATCTGAAAGAGTCTTGCTTTGGCCCTGTAGATATCAAGGGGCATAAACTCAAAACCTCTGGCATACATCTCCTGCACTATTCTCATATCCCTGTAGGTATCTTGCTCTTTTTTAGTTAAGGTATTGCTCCTTCTCTTATAATCAGCCATGTGTTCCTCCAGTCTTTCCCTTCCAAGACACATGATTTCATAGTTGAAGGCTGAGGCCCTTATGCTGAAATATGCTGCATAATATGCCAGTGGATAATATACCTTAAAATAAGCTATACGGAAGGCCATCATAACATAAGCAGCTGCATGGGCTTTAGGGAACATATATTTAATTCTCTTACAGGACCAAATATACCAATCAGGTACCCCTGCGGCTGTCATTGCTTCTTCCATCTCTGGAGTTAATCCTTTACCTTTTCTTACGCTCTCCATTATGTTAAAGGCTTTACCTGGTTCTACACCAGTATTAATTAAATATGTCATGATATCATCACGGGTACAGATAGCAGATGCCAGAGTACATTTTCCTTCTTGTATTAAGGTCTGTGCATTATTTAGCCACACGTCTGTACCATGGGACAATCCTGATATACGAACCAAATCAGAGAAAGTCTGGGGCTTAGTATCCTTAACCATCTGCATAACAAAGTCTGTACCAAACTCTGGTATGCCCAGACATCCTAAATCACAGCCATCTAAATCTCCAGGTTTCAGCCCTAAGGCACTTAAATCACTGAATAGGGATAATACTTTTTTCTCATCCAGTGGAATCGTCTTGGCATCTACCCCTGTAAGGTCTTCCAACATACGAATCATAGTAGGATCATCATGACCTAGAATATCTAGCTTTAATAAGTTATGGTCAATAGAGTGATAATCAAAATGGGTTGTAATTGTGCTTGAGGTCATATCATTGGCAGGACGCTGAACTGGTGTAAATGAATAAATCTCCTCTCCATGGGGAAGAACTACTATTCCACCTGGATGCTGGCCAGTAGTTCGTCTAACACCGACACAGCCTTCTAAAAGCCGCTCTATCTCACAATTCCTCTTATAGATTCCCCGTTCCTCAAAATAATTTTTAACGTATCCATAGGCAGTTTTATCTGCCAGAGTACCTATAGTTCCTGCCCTAAAAGTATGTCCTTTGCCAAATAAAACTTCTGTATACTCATGGGCCTTACTTTGATATTCACCGGAGAAGTTTAAGTCAATGTCCGGCTCCTTATCACCGTTAAATCCTAGGAAGGTTTCAAAGGGTATATCATGGCCATCTTTACATAGCAGTTCCCCGCACTTAGGACAGTTTTTATCTGGCATATCACAACCAGAACTTCCTACATAGCTTTTTACTTCCTCTGAATCAAAATCAGAATAATGGCAATTGGAGCAGTAGTAATGGGGTCTTAAAGGATTAACCTCTGTAATTCCCGACATGGTAGCTACAAAGGATGATCCTACAGATCCACGGGATCCAACCAAATATCCATCCTCATTGGACTTCCATACCAGTTTTTGTGCTATTATATACATAACGGCAAAGCCATTAGATATGATAGATTTTAGCTCATGTTCCAATCTCTCTTCTACTGGCTTAGGTAGTTTTTCCCCATACATGGAATGGGCCTTCTCATAACAGATCCTTCTTAATTCTTCGTCGGAATTCTCTAGAACAGGAGGACATTTGTCTGGTCTTACCGGTGATATTTTTTCTATCATATCAGCTATTAAATTGGTATTGGTTATTACAACCTCTTTCGCTTTCTCCTTGCCTAGATAGGAAAACTCCTCCAGCATCTCCTCAGTGGTCCTTAAAAATAGAGGTGGCTGCTCATCAGCATCTTTAAACCTCTGGCCGGCCATAATTATCTTACGATATATGCTATCTTCAGGATCTAAAAAATGCACATCACAAGTAGCTACTACTGGTTTGTCATATTCTTCCCCCAGCTTTACAATTTGCTTATTTATCTCAATAAGGTCATCTTTAGAATGAATATCACTTCTCTCGCTTCTAATAAGGAACTCATTATTATCTAGGGGCTGTATTTCTAAATAATCATAGAAATTAACTATCCTTTCAATTCTATCCCTTGACTCCTTGGATAGTATCGCACGATATAGCTCCCCTGCTTCGCAGGCTGTACCAAGTATAAGACCTTCTCTGCATTCCATCAATAAACTCTTAGGTATCTTGGGCCTTTTATGATAATATTCCAAATGGGATAGGGAAACCAATTTATATAAATTAACTCTTCCTATTTCATTTTTAACCAGAATTATAGTATGATAAGAAGGTAGCTTTCGGATTGCTTCATTTGTTAATTTTGCTATTTTATCAATATCATTTACCGTATATATATCCTTTTCCTTAAGCATTTCAATTAATTTCTGGAATATCTCTGCTGTTGCTTCTGCATCATCTACTGCCCTATGGTGATTCTCCAGGGTCACTCCCAAGGCTTTTGCCACATTATTTAGTTTAAAACGGCTTAATTCTGGAAGCAATACCCTTGATAATCCTAGGGTATCAATTACAGTAAAATTAACCTTAAGCCCAAGTTCCCTTGCTTTGCTTTTAATAAATCCCACATCAAAGCTAGCATTATGTGCCACTAAAATACAAGCTTCACAAAACTTTAAAAAATCTGGTAATACTGCTTCAATCTTCGGTGCATCTAATACCATATCATCCTTAATACCAGTTAACTGCTCTATTTCATAGGGAATAGGTATCTCAGGATTAATAAATGTACTATATCTATCAACAATCTCTCCCTTTTCTATTTTGACAGCACCTATTTCTATAATCCTATCGTTAACAGAAGAAAATCCAGTAGTTTCTATATCAAATACAACAAACTTATCATCTAGACTTTGACCTTGACCATTCATTACGATCTCTTTTAAATCATCAACCAGATATGCTTCCATACCATAGATTACTTTAAAATTCTTAGCCCTCTCCCGCTCTTCTTCAGTTGCATAATCCTTGGGGTTTATTGCATGGTTTGCATCAGGAAAGGCCTGTACTACCCCATGGTCAGTTATAGCTATTGCCTTATGTCCCCACTTAAATGCCCTTTTAATGAGTTTTTTGACATCTACTACTCCATCCATATCACTCATCATGGTATGGGCATGAAGTTCTACTCTCTTGCTCTCTGCCTTATCCTCTCTTGGGATTGTGAAATCATTAATAGTCTTGATACCTATTACTGAGCCAATCATAATATCCCGTTCAAAATTATCCATTTGAGCAATACCTTTTAATAGATAAAATCCCCCGGGCTTTAATTGGCTAGTAATATCCTCCAAATCAATATCTCTAACAAATA
>JAAYPX010000151.1 GCA_012519565.1 Clostridiales bacterium
CTGCCCTACTAAAGTCCTTACATTTACTGATTTTCAGGCTGGATTTTTAAAATAAAGCTCTGTCATGAATTGTTATAATTAGGGGGAAGGCTTTTCCTTTTACCTTTTCCCTATGGTCTTCCTGTATTTTACTACTACTTTATTTACTTTAATTTGATGCATTTTAAAGATGTGAGGAGTTTATTTTGATTAGACACAAACTCATACATTCCCTACAACTCTACTCTACCCTCTAGGGCACGAAGAAGGGTAACTTCATCTATATACTCTAGATCTCCACCAACTGGAATACCACTGGCTATTCTGCTAACCTTGATTCCTGCTGGTTTTATCAATTTGCTGATGTACATAGCTGTTGCTTCCCCCTCCAAACTAGAGTTAGTAGCAATGATTACTTCATCCACATCCCCTTGCAATCTCTGCATCAGTTCCTTAAGCTTAATATCAGCTGGTCCAATACCTAACATGGGGGAGATTGCACCATGAAGTACATGATATATACCATCATATTTACCTGTCTTCTCATAAGCTGCCAGGTCCCTAGGATTCTCTACCACCATTATTTGACGCTTATTCCTTCTGGGGGATGAGCAGATTGGACAAACTTCTTTATCTGTTAAGGTAAGACATTCCTTACAATACATTACATTCCTTTTAGCATTAATGATAGAATTCGATAAATTAGCCACTTGCTCTTCAGGCATATTAATTATATGAAATGCTAATCTCTGAGCAGTTTTAGCCCCTATACCAGGAAGGCGGGACAACTCTTCTATCAACTTACTTATTTGGCTACTGTAATAATCCATTAGAAAGGAAAGCCTCCAAATCCTCCTAAGCCCCCTGCTATGGATCCCATAACTTCAGAAGTTTCTTCTTCCATCTTTCTTAAGGCTTCATTGGTAGCTGCCACTATTAAATCTTGTAGCATCTCTATATCATCTGGATCTACTACTTCTTCAGATAATTTTACTTCTACTACCTCTTTTTTACCAGATACCTTAACGGTAACAGCACCGCCACCAGCCGTTGCTTCCCATACCTTCTCTTCCAGCTCCTTGGTCTTTTCCTCCATTTGCTTTTGCATTCTTTGAGCTTGCTTCATTAAATTATTCATATTTCCGGGTATGCCTCCCCCGGGAAATCCACCTCTTCTTGCCATACTCTTTCTCCTTTCAAATCTCTATGTCCATTTTATTAAAAATGATTCGATTAATCAATATATTATTAATCCATGTATTCAATGGGAACTTTTATAATCTTAGTTAGATCCACCACATTATTGTACTTCTCTTTACTTCTGTCTAGATAATGCACCTTTACATTGACAGATTTATGAATAGTATCAACAATTGTATCCTGAATCACTTGCATATGATGTTCCCTATCAATATATTCCTTATCTATTTCATTACCTACCACAATTAATAGTCCACGACCTTCATCAACACTTAAGGTAGCGTCTTTTAACACTATTCCCAAAGCTGGAGCCTTTGTGCTAACCCTTGTTACTATGTTTTTCCAATTCTTTGCCGCCTCTTTTATATCTTCTGGTAAGGCTTCCTCCACAACTTTCGGACTACTTTCTATACCCTTAGTTTCAGTATCTGCTTTACCAAAATCCACTGTCTTAACATCTTCTGGGCTATGGTTGCTAACTACTATACCACTCTCTATCTTTTTCTCCAGTTGTTTAATTCTATCTATTAAAGAGTCATAATTTACTTCCATCTGAGGCCTACATAACTTTATTAAGGCTATTTCCACCAATACTCTTTTTCTTGATGCATAACGAATCTGATTAGATAAGTCTGAGAAAATGCGTATATACCTCATTAATTCATTTTCATCAACCTGCTCTGCATCCTTTTTTAAAAGTTCTAAATTCTCTGACGATATTTCAAATATTACTTCTGATACATCATCAGATGTCTTTATTAGAAGCATATTACGGAGAAACCATACAAAGTCATTGGTAAACTGTCCTAATTCCCTGCCATTGATCTCTATTTCATCCAGTAAGGTGATACAATTGGCAACATTTCTCTGCTGTATAGCATTAAGAAATCTGGAGAACACCTGGGTATCTACAGCACCTACAACCTCTAGTACATTATCATAGGTTAATTTTTTTCCCAAATAAAAGGATATACATTGGTCCAGTATACTTAGGGCATCACGCATGGATCCATCAGCTATTCTTGCAACATAACGAAGGGCCTTATCCTCTGCCTCAATATTCTCAGCAGTAATTAGCTCCTTTAGGCGATCAGCAATTATGTCAATTGAAATTCTCTTAAAATCATACCTCTGGCAACGGGATAAGATAGTAATTGGTATCTTATGAACCTCAGTTGTAGCAAGGATGAAAATAACATAGGATGGAGGTTCCTCAATTGTCTTTAGTAAAGCATTAAATGCCCCTGTAGAGAGCATATGAACCTCATCAATAATGTAAACCTTATAACGACCTTCTGTCGGTGAATATCTCACCTCTTCCACTATCTCCCTTACATTGTCAACTCCATTATTGGAAGCAGCGTCAATCTCAATGACATTCATGGATGTTTGGGCGGCTATTCCCTTACACATCCTACATTCATTACAAGGATTGCCATCAACTGGATTTTCACAGTTTACTGCCTTAGCTAAAATTTTAGCTATAGAGGTTTTTCCTGTACCTCTGGTTCCACAGAATAGATAAGCATGTCCAATTCTATCAGCTTTTAACTGATTTCTAAGGGTTGTAACAATATGATCTTGTCCTTTCACATCATCAAAGTTGTCGGGACGAAATTTTCTATAAAGAGCTGTATAGGACATACTATTCTTCCTTTCTATTACAAGCATAGAGTTTTACTTACGTATCCTAGAGTGCTTTATTATATAATAATATTAGATAATTGCCAAAGTACTGGCAATTATCTATCAATATACTTAACCAGTCTATAATTCAACAGTCATTATATCATTTTAAATATATAAAATCAATGTCATGTAACCTTGAGTTTCCGTACTTTTATCCACAAGCACCCATTTTAGCCGGTTTGTTATAAACAACTTTCAGAAAATGCCCAAAATATAAGGAAATCCTCTCTTTGTTATGGTAAAATTAAGATGACAAGTCTA
>JAAYPX010000268.1 GCA_012519565.1 Clostridiales bacterium
GATATTGAGACTACAGCTAGTGGGAAATGGCTCATATATGAAGCTGAAAACGCAAGGAGAGCACTTGGAGGGTCTAGGGGCTCTATGCTGGATACATATGGAGGGGAATATCTATTTGATAATTACCGCATAATGCTGCTTAAAGCCCGAGGGGAGGACTCAGGAGCTCTGATAGCATATGGCAAAAACCTGACAGACTTGGAGCAGGACGATGAGATAGCTAGCACTTATACATCTGTATACCCTTACTATATAATCCTCCACGAAGATGGCACAGAAGAAATACTGACCCTACCTGAAAAGTATGTCGATAGTGAGCATGTAAATAAGTATGCCAGGAGAAAAATATTAACGCTTAACCTCACTGAGGAAGAAGGTATTAGCACAGTAGAACAATTACGGGTAAGGACACAAAAGTATATCGAAGACAACAATGTCGGCGTGCCTAAAGTCAATCTGAGGATTAAGTATATAGACCTAGCTAAAACGCTTGATTATAAGGACCTAACACTAGTAGAAGAGATTAACTTGTGTGATACAGTGACAGTATACTTTGAAAAGCTTGATATATACGCCAAAGCCAAAGTGGTCAAGACTGTATGGGATGTATTGCTTGATCAATATGATGAGATAGAGATAGGAGAAGCTAGGGCAAGCCTATCTAAGAGTATTAACGAAAATATTGTAGAGAACACTCTCAAGCCTGTACAACAGCAGGCTAATATAGCTCTAATATCAGCAAATGGCAAGTCTAGGATATACAAGAGCGCAGAGACTCCACCAGGTGGGCAGCAAGATGATATATGGTACAAGCCCGTAGGTCTAGGAGAAGTAGAAATGTATATACACAATGGCCTATCTTGGGAACTACAAGCCTACTCAGGCGACCAAGTGAGAGGGACTATAAACTTTGGGAACGTAAACGCCATCAACCTTAATGCCAACTCGATGACTGCAGGCATTTTAAAAGGAGGAAGGATTTATTTCGACCTTGATGGCGGAGAATTTTTTTGCCTTGATGAGCAAATGAGAGAAACATTCCATGTGGACGGAAACACCGGACACGTGACTGTAAAGGACCAAAATAACCAAGCAATAATGACTCCGCAAGGTCTAAAAATGAAGTACCTATTCATGAGCAGTGGGCTCTTTATGGGATGGGATAGCATAGGGATAGTGCAAGACATTGAACCTATGACTAGGCCAGTATATCTATTTGCCTATATCCCCAATGATTTTATCATCGACTCCGCCATCCTCCACGTAAAGTCAATGCCATTTTACTTGACCGACCAACCACCAGTCAGCGGAGGCGGATCAGGGGCGCCTGATGGGTATTATCACGCTAACAATTTGAGGCTCTATAAGGTGACGGACCCAACAGACCTGTGTATATGGGTCGACGGCTACCATGTACATGATAGCCCTATATATGGATCCCGATCTAGAATCACAACCACTCCTTGGAACTCTAACTGGAGTCCAACAGGCAATAAAATACAAGTGAGATCATCGGACATTAAAAGCCACCTGACTATAGGTGGTAGAACGATATTAATGGTAGAAAGCAATACTACTCCTAGCCTTGCTAACACAAGATATCAGAGCTATATGCAGATGGAACTTGAAATAGAAGGATATTTGAAAGGGTGATTAAAATGAGCTTTAGCAACCACATATTTTACGAACATATCAATTTTGATGTAA
>JAAYPX010000152.1 GCA_012519565.1 Clostridiales bacterium
AATATTAGAGGTGCAAAAACTGTATGCAGATTGATTGAAGATCCAACTATAATACTACGTAGAATCCTTATAGGAAAAGTCATTTTTTATTTGACTGCTTCCACTCTTACTATAACTATGACTACAAGGATATTAGGTAATAGATGGAACCTACTAGCAGTTATTTTGCTATTTATATTCTTTATTATTATGGGTGAGAGCATACCCAAATCTGTCGCAGCGGCAAAGTCAGAGAAGGTAGCCTTAGGTGTTTCATACTTTATAAGCTTTCTTACATCACTATTAGTACCAATTGATTGTATTGTTTGCAAGATTAATAGTGCTATACTACTTATCTTTGATATTGATCCTAATATAAGGACCTTCGGCTTAACCCAAAGTGAGCTTCGAACAATTCTTGAAAATAGCCATGATGAAGGCGGTATAGAGAGTGAAGAACGCAGAATGATAACCAATGTAGTGGATTTTGGTGATGCATTAACGAAGGATGTCATGGTACCACGAATAGATATGGCATTCGTAAATGTAGAGTTTTCCTATGAAGAATTGGTCCAAGCCTTTTCTGAAGAGAAATATACGAGAATGCCCGTTTACTCTGAAACCCGTGACAATGTAATTGGAATTGTAAATCTGAAGGATGTTTTCTTTTACAATGGTAAAATAGAGGATTTTAATATCAAGGATATCATGAGAGATCCTTTCTTTACCTATGAATATAAGAAAACTTCTGAATTATTAATAGAAATGCGAAAAGAATCTATACCCATGGCCATCGTATTAGATGAATACGGCGCAACAGCTGGTTTGATTACAATTGAAGATCTTTTAGAAGAAATCGTCGGAGAAATCCGTGATGAATATGACTACGACGAAGAAGATTGCATTCGTGAATTAAATGAAAATGAATATATAGTTGATGGTAATACAAAATTGGATGAAATTAATGAACTTCTGAATTTAAACCTAGAATCCAAAGACTATGATTCTATCGCAGGCCATATCATTTCTATTTTAGACCACCTACCAGTGGAAGGCGAAACCGTTACAGAGCAAAATGTAACTTTTACAGTGGCTTCCGTTGATAAAAATAGAATCGATAAAGTTCACGTCCTAATAAATATGGAAAATGAAGACGCAGAGCCTACGACTGAAGATTAATAAAACAATAAGAGCACCCTAGTGCATGTTCCCTAACATCATATAAACTGATATAAGAGGGTTTAAGCTAGGACTGCTCTTTTTTTAGTTATTAAAATAGACTTCCTTACTAACGCTAGGACTAATTTGCTTCTAAAACATAATTAAGTACAACATCTCTCCCACTTTTAAAATCTTCAATCGTAGGCCTAATTGTAATATCTGGTAGAAATGTTCCAACCCCATCATTTTTATACTTAAAGGATTTAGTAAACTCAAAGTATTTTGTACTATAACTTATCGGAATTTGAGTATTGGGTAATTCCATTATTTTAACCTCACCAAAGCAATCCAGGGCTCCACCGGTAGGTTCTCCTACAGAAATAGCTTGTGGGACTGCTTCCTTTATTCTATAAATTGCAAACATGCCAGATGAAAAAGTGTTACGCCCTACTAGTGTATAGACTTTAACATCAGAATTTTTCTTAATATAACTCTTAAGACTCTTTGTAAAAGGATTGAGTATCTCTGAATTTCCACCAGTGTTACTTCGTAAATCTACAACAATCTTATCGACAGCATTTTCTTCAATTGTATTAAACATTTCCTTATTAAAATCTTTAAATATTAAATCATCCATATTCGCACATACATTGTATTGAAAATATATAGCCTTACTATCAGGTATAAGGTCATAATAATAATTTTTTTCGAATTCTCCAATTATAGGGTTATTCTTAATCTGGTCAACATAATTAGCTTCTTGATCAAACTCAAGGGGAGTTACAGTAAAGTCCTGAACTGTTCCATCATCCTTTAGTACTGTAAAGACAGCCTCTTGTTCATTCTCTATAATCCCTAAACCATACATAAAAACTGGCCACTGAAGATATCTGGGAAGCCTCGCAAGTAACCAACTCTCATTTTCATAGGAGATAAGAGAAGTCAGCTGTTTAACAACTTCATCAATATCTACTCCATCTATTTTTAAAACCTGGGAATACATCATTTCCTCAAGACTGGTATCTGCATTAATAATATAGACCTCATCTTCAAATATCCAAAATTTAAGAGGGTAACTGTATCCATCCCAGTAATTAATATTTGTATGGGCATCTCCTATAGATGCAATTATCTTGTTAAGCTCTGTATAAACCTGAGTATCATTTAAATTCTCTATATTCTCAATTAATTTTTCTATTGCATCATTAAATTCTTCCTTAGTAATCTTGGTAAACATATTTTTATGTCTTTTGGGAAGTTCTTTTTTAACAAACAATAGGCTCTCAGTAAGCATTTGAGTATGATCTTCTTGGGAATAATTACTGGTACTATCATTGTGTTTATTACTTGACTTTTCCATGGTATCCTCCTCTTTTACAGAACATGCCGTCATTAAAATTAATGAAAGCAAAATACTGGTCAATAGGATAAGGAATTTTGCACGCATTTTACATCTCCTTTTTTTGCTTTTATACTAACACATTAAGACATAATAACAATTAAATTACTAGTGATTCAACAATACAATAATCTCATTGTTGATCCCCTTTACAAAATAGTAAACTGAAAAACTCAGTTTTCAATTTTTAAAAGCTGATAAAGTGTTGGTTTAAAATTAAAATCCTTGATAATAGCATGTATTTCTTCCAAAGCTGCGTCACTTACCTTTTTAGGTGTTGATTGGCGCTTGATTGCCCTAATCAAAATATTCTTAGGAGTATGGGTAAAATCAACAAATTCTAAAAGCTGTGTTTTATAGCCACAATACTCCAATAGATTGCCCCTTATTGCATCAGTAGCCAGTGCCGAAAATCTTTCTTTAATTATTCCGTAACGGGTCAAAATTGATAAGGTTTCCGCATGGATTTGCTTATTTAGTTCATGTTGACAACATGGAACAGAAAATATCATCTTGGCCTTCCATTGAATAGCATTATACAGGGCATAGTCTGTTGCTACATCACATGCGTGTAATGTTAAAACTATATCAACATCAAATGGAGCTTTAAATCCATTAATGTCGCCTAATTCAAAACGCAATCCACTGTAATTATATTTATGGGCAGCTAGATTACAGTTCTTAATAACATCTTCTTTCAAGTCAAGGCCAATAATATTAGCCTCAATTTTCCTTATCTCAGTTAAATAATAATAAACCACAAAAGTTAAATAAGATTTCCCACAGCCAAAATCAATAATATTTATTTTTTGCACAGTTAATTTTGAGATTTCATCATCTAGAATTTCAATAAAACGATTAATCTGCTTATATTTGTCATACATGGAATTAACCACTTTTCCCTCTTTGGTGAAAATCCCCATATCTATTAAAGGTTCTATTGCAATTCCTTCTTTTAATATATAGTTTTTTCTTCTATTATGTTCATTGCTGGCAGTTGCTCTGATTGGCATAGCATCAGTTCTTTTAACCTTATAGCTACAAGATCCATTTTTAGATATTAAGATTATATGCTCACCCTTAGTTGACCAACCGTTTACTTGCCGATAATGATTGACTGTCATATCTATACAACGATTAACAACTTCTGGATAATTAAGATTTTCATGAAATACCTGCTTTTCAGTATACTTAGATATTTGATAGCCACTACCCTTTTTTTCTACAACAATTTTTTTATAATCTTCCTCTTTATTTCTGGGCTTACTAATGATTATTTTTGATAGATCAGATGCAAACATTGATGAGAAATAATTTACTAGTTCATTCATAAATCCGTCTCCTACATAATTAAATATTCTTAATTTAAAGGCATACATACAGAATGATTAATACATAAACACCTTTTGTACAAGCCTAAACCATATCATTATTTATTTAGAATATAGATATATATTTTATCCTTTAGCTTCTATTAAAAATAGCTGAAATCAAAATATATAAATGATCATTAAGTATTATTGGCCTAATTTTAAATTTCTCTGCATAGGTATTATATCATATGTATTATGACATGTATAATGGATTGAACAATAATTGAATTAAGGTATGTATGGGGCAAAACATAAACTATCGGTATTAAATAGGAGCACAAAACCACTAACTATACATATACTTATATTATTGGAGGTTAGAGTATGAATGATTGCGAGTTAATATCTTATATAACAGCAGTTGCCTGTGCCATGATTAAGTGTTTACCTGATGATGATCTAGAATTGCTTTCCGCAGCTCTTACTCAATTAGCCGATACACTAGCAACCTACCTCACCCAGAAAAGTATTAAGGAAAGTAAAACTCAAGATGATAATGACTATAAATGTAATAATAACCATGAAAAAGATACAGTGTTTTAAGCTGTGTCTTTTATATTACTGTTTAGAAAAGGAGCAACCCTTTCAAACTAAGGATAACTTATTAATAAATGGCCCCAGCGGAATAATCATCACTGGCTCTTTTACCTATATCATAGATAAAGAAATCACCGGCATAAAATTTAAATTTTGCTCCATCTTCATTGGTTTTCTCCAGTGGTGGACCTTCCATTACCCACATAGAGCAATGGCCATTATCTTTATAGTTGATTGGATTGATATAACTTAAACGGGTTACTCCATCCCTATCTACGGTTTCTATCTTAAGGTTTATTATTATATAACCATCCTTTAGCCAAAAATCTTCATGATAATCAATACCATGTTTTTGAGAATAACCTATTACATCATATCCCTTAGGAGCTGCATATACATAGTTAGGTAAATAATAAGCCCCATACCAACGCTGTGTCCTTTTTATTATATTTTCATCTGTTATTCCGTTTGCTACTACATCTGTATAGGAGGGCAAGGATTTTATCTTACTAGCATAATCACTACCTATAAAGGTACGAAATACATCTGAAAGTCTTATTTGTGAAAATGTAAACATCGAGTCACGTCTCCAAAATACTTCTTGAAATCTTTTATCCAGTACCTTAGCCGTCTGTTCTATTTCTACTTTAGGAATACCATGATTTAAATCTCCCATTGTCATTGATTTCATATTAATTTTATCCCTAGCACTTCCTACCTTAACTAGCCTTTGATATTCTTTATTAAACTCTTCATTGTAATAAAGATCTACTGCTTGTCTGTTCTGTCCATTTCTATCCACAAAGTAAAAACTAGGTTCTATACTTATAATATCTGCACCGGTATACATATAACCAGTGGTTTCTAGGGAGAAACGGATCATATATCCAGTCTTTAGGATACCCATATTTTTATATAATGGGTGACTGCCATTAACCAAAGGAAATGTATATTTGATATTTCTTCCTGTATCATTACCATATTGGTCATTGGTACCTAAGGTGTAGTCATAGGAGTAACCCTTGTTATAAGTGCTTTTGTTAGTTCCATCAGGGTATTTAGCCCTCTCATATTTCTTGAAATTATTAGAGTTAGGTACTCGAAATGCTTCTTCCCATATCGGATAGTCAGTTAGGTCATATATTGTTAGCCCATAAATTCTACCAGATACTTGGAATTTAACAGTATTAGTCGCCACATAGTTTGCTCTTTGTGTGTTTTTTTCACGCTCTGTCATCTGTATCTTATCCACAATTGAAGAACCTTTTATCTTTCCTACAGCATTTACTGCAATGGTTCTAAATTCTGCTTCATATATACCTTCTTCTACCCACATAGGAAGATAAAATCTGGCTGTATTTCTTCCTAGAACTATCCATGTTCCTGCCTTTATGTAATCGTCATTGCTGATATCTCCATCACTGCCTACATCCACATATACATCAAAGGGGAACTTAACTTCATTTCTAAGAAGACCTCCTTTACTAGCTATATAAGATACATTCTCTGGATCAATTAAGGATCTTGAGAAATCCCTTGTAAAATAACCTAATCTACTGGTATGGTCTCCTGTATTGGATATCTTTACAGTAAAATCATTTAAGCTAGATTCAGAGTCTATTACCAGCTGTATTGCATCCAAGTCTGGATTTACTAATTGTACATACTTATCATTATCTGCCTTAACTATTGGCTTACATACAACTGGTGTATGAATAATCACATTATCAAGGCCACTTATACCAAACTTTAAGGGACCAGCTCCCATGGTTGATACACTGGTAGTTAGACATTCATACTGTATTGTTCCATTGGAAGCATACTCTCCGTTTTCCTTGGTTGCTTCTATTACTTGTCCGCTTTTATATAAAGCTGATGAATTTGTCATAGAAGGTGATCGGTTAATGGCTCCAATATTAAGACTAGGTGCCTCAGTATCATATAAACCATCATCCATAACGGTTACACCGTTAAATACTACCCTATCACTTTTAACCATTATATTACCTGTTCTTACATATGCTTCATACTTAAAAAATGCATCCTCATTAGGTATCCTTGGTTTCTCTGTACCTCCTGTAATAGTCTCTGATGCTAAGGTTATCCCACTTTCTACTTCCTTAGGAGCAATTAAGTGGCTATCTCTATTGCCATTATGAGAATAACTTATACTGGGTATGGAATAATAAGAAGAATTAGGATATAAGGTAACCTTGCCATCAGGCAGGGCATAGTTATTTAGGGTTGCAGATTGGATTTTATAATAGTCTAAATAGTCTATGGCCCAATATCCATATACCCTTGGAACCATAATAATCTTTTTTACCTCAACACTCTCTTCTTGCAACTTTGCTCCACCGGCACTATCAGGGGTAGCACTATACCATTGAAGGTTATAAGTTTTTCTTACTTCTATTGGATAATAGATAGTACCTACTTTCTTAGAAAATCTATATCCTAAGATATATTCCGTAGCTATGACTTCTCCATATAGACTCTCGGTTGTTGGAATACCTAGTCTTGCATTAAATCTCTGCTGAGAACGTAAATCCGCCTCTATCTTACCCTTGGCTGTTATATTATTAGATGATTTTTGTATAACTTCTGGTTTAGGCTCTACCGGTACTGGTGGTTCAGGTACTGGTGTGGGTGTTACTCCTGGTGTTGGAGTTACTGTTGGCACATTTGGATCTGTTGAATAGATTAACTGAAACACAGCAGTTATTCCCTCTTTAGCAAAGGGCATTCTCTGAGATATACTACTTCCACTGCCGTATATAGTTTGTTCTTCATCCTGCAAAGTTGTAAAGGTAAATTCCCAACCATTAGTATAATAATACTTATCATGTAGTACCTTATCCTTATCTGAAAGGGTAAAAGTATAGGTATCTCCAGGATATACCTGCTGAGATGAACTAAGGGTTGCTATATGTTTACCACTGGTATCAACCGCCTCTACTTCAACATTATAAGGTTTAGGCGGATTAGTAGGCTTATATTTTAGATAAATGGTCAGTGAACTAGCATCAGGCATAGAGCCTATGGATATCGACTGACCAGAACCACCCATATCATACTCCCTGCCGTCTTTTCTTCCTACATAGGAGTAGGACCAGGTATTTTCATACTTATATGTAATACCATTAACTGTTATGTTCTCTGTGGATACACTTGGGGAGAATGAGTCCTTATACATAGATGTATCAGTTAGCAAGGTTTGAAGCACATTATTATCACTATCTACTGCTACTACATCCACTGGATATGTGGCTGCTGTAGTAAGGGTATAGGGTATATTGTAATAATAGGGAAGATTGTTTTGCGTAGTCAGGCTCCAGCCACCATATCCTAATCTCCTAGGAGCATCCATAACCTCATCCAAGGTCATAAGGCCACTAAGCTTTACTTCATTATTTAAATAGATATCAAAGATGCTACTAAGGTATACCGTATATGTGCCCCCGTTATTTACTATATCTTCTGATGAAATCCCAAGCTCATTAGCAGCATCCATAAAATCATCTCTGATTACTGTATAAGAACCTGTTGCTGTTCCATCTTTCCTAATAGCTGTTCCAACATCAACATATATAAATGCTCTGTCCGAACCATCCGGTTCCCTGGTTATATAGTAGCCTGACGTACCATATGTCAGGCTACTACTAGAACCATCCCTATGGGTGGTGTGTCGCTCAATAGTTTCTTCTTTAACCTTACTATCATTTAACTCATTGGTCCCGCCAGCTATTACCCATTGTTCATAGGTTTCGCTGGCGGCAGCTATATCCATATCTTTTCTACTATTAAGCCCTATACCCAATATTAAAACCACTACAGATATGAAGAAACATAGCTTAAATATCTTATTCTTATGTGACAAATATTATCCTCCTTTAATATATAAAAGCACTTATTACTCCAAACCTTTCACCTTCATTAAACTTTAATGTACTTAGCTCAACATCAATGAAACTCTCTCGCCATTCCCCTACTTTATATCCTGATAGATTTACATAATCCAGAGGACTAAAGACAACAGCATTGTAGGGTCTTTTAGAAAATAAGT
>JAAYPX010000153.1 GCA_012519565.1 Clostridiales bacterium
ATAATTTTAAATAGTATTATTTCCCATAGAGTTTAAATTATTATCAATACTGGAAGGAAAGTGGATTATCTGATATAATAACTGCAAATATAAGATAAATAAAGATAATTATTATTTCAGAATATATTTTAGATACTTTGTTAAATATAGTTATTAATTTACAGAGCATCTTCATAAATAGAAGTACTATAAATGTGTGTTTATCACAGACTTTATAATACAATTATGTTAAAATAGTCTCAAGGAGCAGTGTATGAGTGCCAAGAATAAAATTAAGGAGGAATTGTTGTGATATATGATGTGATAATAATTGGTTCAGGTCCTGCAGGCTTGTCGGCTGCAATATATGCTAAAAGAGCTGAATTAAATCTTATAGTTATTGAGAAGGCAGGTATCAGTGGAGGCCAGATAATAAACACCTATGAAGTTGATAATTACCCTGGTATACCAGGTATAAGTGGTTTTGAATTAAGTACAAGATTTAGAGAGCATTGCGATAGATTGGATACTACCTTTATCACCGGAGAAGTAACTGGATTTAGATTAGAAGGGGATATTAAAGTTGTGACCATGGATAACGGTGAAGAATACAGAACTAAAACGGTGGTTATAGCATCGGGCGGAGTACCAAGACATCTAAATGTTCCTGGGGAAGATAAACTTTCAGGGATGGGTATATCATACTGTGCAACCTGTGATGGAGCCTTCTTCAAGAATAAGGAAGTGGTAGTAGTAGGTGGCGGTGATGTTGCTGTTGAGGATGCTATTTTCCTTGCCCGTATTTGCAAGAAGGTTTATGTGGTGCATCGTAGGGATCAATTTAGAGCTAATAAGAGTGCAGTTTCAAAACTAATGGATATGGAAAATGTTACAGTCCTATGGGATAGTGTGGTAGAAAGAATCAATGGAGAAGATAGCGTAGAGTCAATCGAAATTAAGAATGTTAAAACTCAGGAAAGCAAACAATATGATGTCTCTGGTGTGTTTATTGCTGTGGGCTATATTCCAAATTCCCAGGTTTATCAAAATGTTGTTGCCACTAATGAACAAGGCTATATCATTGCGGGAGAAAACTGTGAGACCAATATACCTGGAATTTTTGCAGCCGGCGATGTAAGAACCAAGGATTTAAGACAGATTATTACAGCAGCAGCTGATGGTGCTAATGCTATCACCAGTGTAGAAAGATATTTAAATAATTTGTAATATGTATAATAATAGTAAATTCGTCTGAAACTTAATATAGTTTGGAGTTTTTTGTTGACAGAAAATAATGCTTTTGTTATAATTACCTCAGAATATTTAATAAATTTGTAACATTTTTGTGGAAATTATTAGATAACCATAGATAAATGCGATTTAGCCAATATACTTGGAGGTAATTACATGAGAAGAGGCAAGGCTGTGAGAGCAGCGATTTTTATATCATCAGCATTATTATATTTGTCGATGCCTAATATAACTGCTGAAGCTAATGAATTAATCCCTGCCGAAGAAGGAATAGCTGGGATATCATACTCACTTCATCAATATCAACTAGCTACCCAGCAGTTAAATATTGATGCCAGTAAGCAGTTATCCGATATATTGAATAGTTTATCTCCTTTAGCTAATCTTGGAGTTTCAATAGCCAGTAACTACGTTAATGTTAGAAGTCAGCCATCTACAGAAAGTCAAATTGTAGGAAAATTATATAGGGGTTGTGCTGCAGACATACTTGAGAGACTGGATGGTGGTTGGGTTAGGATAAAGTCTGGGGATGTAGAAGGTTATATTGCAGCCAATTACCTTGTGACTGGTAGAGACGCTGAAAAAATGGCAGATGAGTATGCAACCAAGACAGCCACAGTTACTACTGAAACTTTAAGGGTTCGTGAAAATCAAAGTACTGATTCTAAGATTATTACTTTAATTCCTGGTGGAGAAACTTATATTGTACTTAAAGAACATGAGCAGTGGGCAGAGATACTTTTAGGTACTGATGAACAAACTGGTAGAGATTATACTGGTTTTGTCTCAAAGGATTATATTGATATAAAAATAGAGTTTAAAAAAGCGATTTCCATAGAGGAAGAGAATAGAATTAGAAGACAGCAAGAGGAAGCTGAGAGAGCAGAGGCGGAAAGAAAGCGTAAATTAGCTGAAGAAGAAGCCCTTAGAAAAGAGGCAGAAAGAAAGGCAAAGGAAGCTGCAGCTAAAAAAGCCGCTCAAGCTAATCAAAAGACAAATACATCAACCTCTTCATCCAGTTCCTCAAAATCAACAACATCAGGTAATGTATCGGGTATTCGTAATGAAATAGTATCCTATGCACTAAAGTTTGTTGGCAATCCATATAAATGGGGCGGTGTAAGTTTAACAAAGGGTGCCGATTGTTCAGGATTTGTACAAACAATTTTTGCTCAATTTGGTTATAAATTAGATAGGGTATCAAGAGATCAAGCCAAGACGGCCGGAATTGTTGTCAAAGAAAGTGAACGTCAACCTGGTGATCTAATATTTTATACTAATAATAGAGGGACAGTTAATCATGTGGCAATTTACATAGGTAATGATAGAGTTGTTCATGCGGCTAACTCTAGACAAGGTATAATTACATCTAAATATAATTATAGAGATGTTTACCGGGTTAGAAGAGTTATATATTAGATAAAGAATAAAAGAACTATAGTAGAATATATTTCTATTGTAGTTCTTTTTTTATTGGAAAAATATCCATAATATGGTATAATGCAAACGGGAGGCGGATTTATTTGCAATCTCATCTGCCGAAATGGGGGATAATTTAAACACAAGTCTGTACGGATAAGGCATATACCGATTTAATTATTGGAGGGGGTAAATAACAGTTGTTAAAACCTTATAAATACTTATAAATATGTG
>JAAYPX010000154.1 GCA_012519565.1 Clostridiales bacterium
AAATGCTATAGTTTCAATAGTGCGCTTTTATAATATTTAATTCTTTTTTCAGAGATAGGGTATTCTTTTACAGTGTATTACCTAATATTATTAATCTATTTAATATAATACAAAAAAGGCTTTATATACTAATCGGAATAAAGCTTCAGCATACAAAGCCAGTTTTCTTTTATATTATTACTACAGTCTTATAAGTTATCAGGTAGGATATTTGTCCCAAAATACCCAATGCTATCATAGACAGCAGATATGCTTTACTAAGGTCTCTAGTGTATAAAGATAGGAAAAAAGGTACAACTATTCTTACTAACACATTACCTACTGTACTACCAAGTCCTCTGGCCACGGATAGTGATGCCCTTTCCCCGGGATCCTGGGTCATTACAGATGCTAAAGATCCATAGGGGATATTAATAAAGGAATAGCACATTCCCCAAATAATATAGGTTACATATGCCCACATAGCCTTTTGCTGAAAGGTAAAATCTGACGGGGACCAAAACATTAATATGGCAGTTATTATAACAATCCAGGATCCCATTAACAAGAAAGGCTTAAATTTGTCCACATCTTTACCTTTGTTTTTTAACATCCGTCTTGCAAATACCTTATCGACTAAAACCCCCATCAAAGGGTCAATAAAGGCATCCCATAGTCTTGATACCAAGAACAAGACTCCTGCTGCCGCCGCCGATATACCTACTACATCTGTATAAAAGGCCAGCAAGAAACTAGATTACATTGCAAAGGTTATGGTGTTAGCAAAGTATCCTAAAAAATATCCTAATTTATTTTTAAATGTTATATGCTTCATACTTCTCATTCCCATTTCTGCGCTGATTATTAACTCAATGTGATATTTATATTTATCTAAAAAGGGATTTATTATGCAGCGCCACTACAAACTTCTGAGTATCTTAACTTATATATCTTTTCTTATATGTTTTCTCTCTTATAGTTTAGTGGTAGGCTCTCCCATCTCTTCTTTAATAAGAAGGCTGCTACCATATTACTTCCTCCTTTTGCTTTATTGTTAATTAATAATTTAACATATTTTATTTTGCTTCGTGAATATAGTATTCATTGATTTTAGTAATATTATCAGATATACTTTAATAAAGATGAGATTATTACTTTAATACGAAAGCAGGGTAAGCATTTAGTAGCTATGAAATTGACACCTAGGACCAATGATCAAATAAGAAATATGAAAAACCAGGCAATTATACTTAATGTACTTTGTAGGAAAGCGTTTGTTCAAAATCAATCCTTAAAAAATTATTCTCCCCTGGTAAGAAGAACCCTTAATTATATTAATTTTAATTTAAGCAAAAGCTTATCCCTAAAAATATTAGCAGAAGAATTTAATGTTAATCCTAATTACTTATCGACCATATTTAAAAAAGAAGTTAATGTAAGCTTAACCGATTATATTAATAGTCAAAGAATTAATTTAGCTATTAAACTACTTAATACCAGTGATATGCAGATTCAAGATATTGCTTGGTATGTTGGAATTAACGACGTGAATTACTTTACTAAATTATTTAAAAAGAAAATAGGTTATACCCCAACACAATATAAAAAGAAAATAAAATCAGATAAACTT
>JAAYPX010000155.1 GCA_012519565.1 Clostridiales bacterium
TATCACCGTGAATAATTCAGGTTAAACATATTATAAAACAAATTAAAAAATATACCGTTTATATTAGAAACACCAAATGAAATAGAAGGTTATGCCAAAGAAATACCTATCTTACAGGAAGCATATGCTTGTTAATAAATGCAAGTAAATATAATAGTGACTCTTTATGTTAACTTGTGTTATATAGATAACATCCATGAAGATTAAGTTGGGTTAAATGATATTTTTAGAGATATAACACTTAATAAGATAATATATAGATATGCAAGAACTGGTATCTTGAAACTGTATAAGTCAGATAAAAGGGGAGTGATTATATGTTGGTAGATTATCAAAATAGCATAGTCAATCTGGCCAATTCTATTCTTAAATATTATGGTGCTAGCCACAATCATAGTACGCTAAAAGAAGTAGATGAGTTATTGCAAAACCAGTATAAAAATGTGGTTGTATTACTTTTGGATGGAATGGGAGTTGATGCATTAAAGTATCATTTATCAGAGGATAGCTTTTTCCGAAAGAATATGATAAGAGAATATTATTCGGTTTTTCCTCCTACCACTACCTCAGCAACCACAACTATGGAAAGTGGTTTAACTCCGGTGGAGCATGGGTGGCTGGGCTGGAGTTTATATTTTAAAGAGCTTGATAAAATAGTTGAAGCATTTCCAAATATGGAAAAAGATACTGGAATGCAAGCGGCAGATTATAATGTAGCTCGAAGGTATATACCATATAGGAGTATATACGATAAAATAAAGGAAACCGGTGGAGCTAATGCATATAGTGTATTCCGTTTTGGTAACATTCGAATTGAAACCTTTGATGAACTAATAGGAGAAATTGAGAGACTTTGTGCAACTGAGGAGAGAAAGTATATCTATGGATATTGGGAATATCCTGATAGTTTAATGCATGACCATGGTTGCTACAGCAAAATAGTTACCGACAATATTAAGAAGATAGAAGATAAAATTGAGCAAATGTGTGAAGGATTAACTGATACATTAGTTATCATTACAGCAGACCATGGTCATATTAATCTTGAGCACTACCTAGTAAGTGATTATCCCGATTTGATATCTATGTTAGAGCGTCCCACGGCTATAGAACCAAGGGCTACAGCTTTCTATGTTAAGGAAGAGTACCTTGATAAATTCCCAGAGGAGTTTAAGAGGAATTTTGGAGATGAATTTCTATTATTTTCGCGGGATGAAGTTATAGATAAGAATATCTTTGGTATAGGAAAAATGCATCCGAGATTCATTGAATTTATTGGAGATTATCTATCCATAGCTATTAAGGATAAAGGTATTGTATATTCTCATGCATCAAAGCAGTACGTCTCCCATCATGCAGGCTTCACCGATCAAGAGATGAAGATACCTCTTATTGCTATCTCAAAGAAGTAGTAAACAATGTAAACTGATGATGGGATTAAAGAGTCAAATGCTTAATAATTCGGTCCCAGTGGTGCTTAAGCTGGGGCTGTTTTCTTGTTATTGGCCTTTACGGAAAAAGTTTCGATATTCCGAGGGCCTAATTGTAGTTCTCTTTTTAAATTGTCTCATAAAATGAACTTCGCTATTATATCCACATAAATCCGAGATCTCACTTATAGAATAATCTGTTTCAACCAGAAGCTCTTTCGCATAGGTAATGCGGCTTTCAATTACATCTGACATGCAGGATATCTGAAAGGTTTCTTTGTATATGTTTTGCAAGTAACCCTGGCTAATATGAAGCTTATTAGCCATAAAGGGAATCGACCAGTTTATTTGCGGATTGCTATAGATTTCACTTCTTAATCTAATTAAATCATCATGAATTCTTGTATGCCAAGGTTTAAATGTTTTTGTCACCATCTGTTCCCGGGTTTTAATGCATAGGATTTGCATCAAATATTCAATAGTCTGCTCCCTATAGGGATTATTGGAATAAAATTCGTTTGCCATTTTTTGAATTAAATCTGTAAGATAATAAGAATTGGATATGTATAAGGGTTTGTCTAAGGGAATTTGGTGATTATTAAAATAAGTGGGATCAGCATCTAAATGTATCCAATCATTGCGGTAATCTACCCGATTTGCTCTATATTCATGGGGACTATTTTTATCAAATATAATCAGAGTATTTGCAGGTGTTGTTATCTCTTCTCCATTGAAAACAAATATTGCTGGAGATTTCACCAGGAGTAACAGATACCACTCATATCCGTAGGGACGGTTTACGGAGAAATTAATATCATGGGAGGTATTAAAACCCATACGTAGTATTTTAATCAAATCTTCACCACCTTAGGATAGATCAGTTAATTATTATTATATACTATTGTTTCAATAATAGCAAAATATTATACTTTAGATATTACATAGGGCTTTGATATGAAAGCTAATCTTATATTAAGTCAATAGATACTGCAATAGGAAATAGGTTCAACCATATCATTGTTATCTTGTTCAAAAAAGGTAGGAGGAAAATTATGAACACAAGATTATTTCAAAACCACTTTGTACGAAAAATACTTCCACTGGATCCCGTCTGGAGTTTTGTAACTTTAAATTCCGAAGATGAAAAACAGAAAGAATATAAAATGCTGGTACCAAGTTGTTGGGAGAGTAATCCTGAGCTAGCATCTTACAAGGGAAAGGCAATTTATTCAAAAAAGATAACCTTTGGTGGCAATATTCGATTAGTATTTAAAGGAGTCAGCCATACAGCTTATGTTTACCTAGACAAAGAGCAAATTGCTTATCATTATAATGCATATACTGAATTTAGCGTAGTATTAAAGGATGTCCCCTATGGTGAGCATTTGCTGGAGGTTAAGGTGGATAATTCCTTCCACGAAGAATCAGCTTTACATGTTAGCAATGATTACTATTCCTATGGAGGAATTACGCGGCCAGTAGTATTGGAGCAGCTAGATGATATGTTTATTAAAAACATTCATTTCATTCCCTTTATGAAAAATAATAAGTGGCATGCAACAATTCGGACAGTAATAAGTAATCTCTCGGATGAGGAGAAAAATGTAAGCCTGGAGATTAAGGTGGGAGAGGAGCATAGGGTATCCTTTAAGGAACGGAAGCTTAATCCAGATGGTGAGACTATACTTGAAGATACCTTTGAATTTTCGTCAGCGATTTCTTATTCCTTAGATAATCCTAAACTATATACTATGACAGGTACTCTTTTACATAATAATGAATCCGTGGATGATCTTATTGACAGAGTAGGATTTAGGGAAATAAAAGTAAATGGTAAAGATATATTGCTAAATGGAGAGAAGATAATTATAAAAGGTGTAAACCGCCATGAGGATTATGCGGAGTTTGGCTGCGCTATACCAATTGAAGCAATGTATCGTGATATTGAAATTATAAAATCATTGGGGGCAAATTGTGTTCGTACCAGCCACTATCCCAATGATGAACGTTTTCTTGATTTATGTGATGAATATGGGATTCTTGTATGGGAAGAGGCCCACGCAAGGGGATTAAATGAAGAACAAATGAAACATAAAAACTTTAATCAGCAAAGTGCAGATTGTATCCAAGAAATGATTGAAAATCACATTAATCACCCATCTATTTTTGTATGGGGAATTCTTAATGAATGCGTTAGCAATACAGAGTTTGGTAGAACCTGCTATGCTAAACAATTTGAACTTATTAAAAGTTTAGACCCCAGTAGACCTGTATCTTTTGCTGCTTTAAGTACTTTTATTGGTTCCGAGTTATGTTTGGATTTGGTTGATATTGTATCCTATAATATATACCCAGGATGGTATCATGACACCCCTGTTAAAGACTATCTAAAGACCTTGAAAGATTTTGTTAACAGTACTGGTGGGGCAGGAAAGCCCTTATTGATCAGTGAAATAGGAGCTGGTGCAGTATATGGTTTTAGGAGCAATAACATGGAAAAATGGACAGAGGAATATCAGCGACATATATTGGATGAACAGATAACATCCATACTATCCGATGAGGATTTGTCTGGTGTGATTATCTGGCAATATGCGGATTGCCGTGTTGATAGAGGCTGGTTCCATGTAAGGCCAAAATCTCAAAATAACAAGGGGCTGGTAGACATATACCGAAGAGAAAAGCTGGCTTACAGTAAAGTTAAGGAGATATTTCATTCTTACAAATAGCAAATATATAAAGAAAAGTCCTGGCTTACAGGACTTTTTCTATGGCGTAATTGCTAGTGTAGGTCTATCCTTTAAATATTAAGGATGGGCTTTTTTTCTTTGCAAGTATAACCATATTATGCTACATTTTAAATATAATTATATGTCATCTAAACACTATGAAAGACTTTCAAGGAATGAGGCAAATAAGGCTTTATTGTTTTACCTAACTAGAAAAAATATGAGGAGTTTACAAGAATGACAAATAGCAAAAAAATCAGATTAGTTAAAGAAAACGATTATATTTCACTACTTGAAATTTATGGGCCATTTGTTAGAGATACTTCTGTATCTTTTGAATATGTTGTCCCAACTATTGATGAATTCAAAAAACGTATAAATAATATTTCTAAAATATTTCCTTGGTTAGTCTGTGAGGTCAATGGAAAGGTTGTAGGTTATGCTTATGCTTCTAAGCATAGAGAAAGGGCAGCATATCAATGGTCTGTTGATGTTAGTATTTATGTGGCTCCGGAATATCATAGAAACTATATAGCGAAAGCACTATATACTGCTCTAATTAAGATATTGAGAGCTCAAGGCTATTTTAATGCATATGCAATAGTAGCTTTACCTAATGAAAAGAGTGAGGGTTTTCACAAAGCATTAGGTTTTGTACCTATAGGAGTTTATCATAATGTAGGTTATAAATTTGATAAATGGCATGATGTAAAATGTTTTGAATTAAAGATTTCCGAACATTTCTTGCAACCTAAAAGCCCAAAACCAATTACTGAAATATGTGAAACCAAGGAATTTAATGAAATTCTTGATAATGCTGCTGATCTAATTAAGTTATAAAATTATGAAAGATAAAAATATTTCAAATGAAGGAAAACATGATATAATATACCAAAGATATCATGTCGTTTGAAGGGAATGTATAAAGGGTTTTAGCATTTGCCTGTTACCTTGAGCGCTAAAGATATAATAGAACAGGGGAAATGAAAACACTAATATATCTTATTTTGAAAGAGGAAAAGACAATACTTATCAGATACATGTAGTATCTTGGTATGATAATGAAAGTTCCTATGCAAGTCAAATGATACGTACAATTAAGTATTTTGCCCTGATATAATATCCTATAAATTATACAATCGGTACAGGCAGATATTACTATAATATTGACCTGTCTTAATTAATATTATAAGAAAGTGTGGAGGTATTATAATGTCAGATTTAGAGCTAGCATTAAAGTACAAACCTTATATTATGTTTGATAAGGCAGAACCTTTTGAGGTTAATGGAGTAGGTTATAGTATTTTACGTACGCCCGGTCAAAGCCCTAGCTTTAGGCGAGAGCTGGAATTCGATAAGAGCAAAGTAGATTATGTAATCGAATATTCAATATATTTCGACTATGATATTCAACATATGTATGACTTAGAACACATATGGGTTTATGTAAACCATCAGGGAGATATATACGATGCAGAAGCGAGTTTTCATGGTCGCTTCTTTAAAGCTATGATTCCCGGTCACAGCCAGATACTTGACAAAACCCATTTGCAAATATTCAGTCAACCAGGAAAACATGCCTTTCTCCCTGAAGGGTATATGTTCCAGTTAATACCAAACTTATATACTGCTTGTAATGAGAAGGCTGGGGAGGATGGATTATTGATTATGGATCTGTTTAAGGATCGGATATCAGCGGATATGAGGCAGCAGGATCGGGTGAAAAAATATATAAAAAATCAGTTTGCCTTTGTACCGACACTTGATTATGAATACAGGCATCTATCAGATAAGTTATTCTATACATGGGAAGAATTGAGTGATATTATTCCAGTTAGAATCAATGAAGAATTAAAACGGATTATTTGAGAGCGTCTATTAGGACTAGCCCTCTTCTAAAATATAAAGTGAGGTTCAAAATATGATCCTACTTAAGCTGTGGATATGAAATTATTAAATGAAGTATATATAATGAATCCTGGACCTATGAATCCTGGACCATGGAAAAATCATTCCATTATTGTTGCTGATTGTGCCTATAGGATTGTTATTCCATAGAGGTAATCTAATGTTTTTATTTAAGCATAGAGTTGGTATAAATTGTTTATAAAATTAATGCAATTTATACCTTGACTTTGTTATATCGATGTAGTAAGATATAACTCGCCCTTGAAAAAGGGGTAAGCAAAAAAGTTTTAAAAAGTGGTTGACATGAAAGTGTAAGTGTGATAAAGTAATCCCTTGTCGGCACTAAACACAAGTCGACAAAATAATCAAAGCTTATGCTGCTAATACGGATAAGCATTGAATAAAAAATAATAAGAACCTTGATAACTAAACAGTGAAACAACCCTGAAAATTCTAAAAAATTCAGTACCAAGACATGGGTAAAACCAAGACTTTGGTTTTGGAAATAGATTTTCAAGATATATCATAATAATATATCTTAGATATATTGTTAGATATATGCGAACCGTATTCGATATTATTAATTAATGTTGGATACACCACAAAGACAGTAAATGATAACAAAGCTATGATATAGCCAATGTTTCATTATGACTAGATTAAACTTAAACA
>JAAYPX010000156.1 GCA_012519565.1 Clostridiales bacterium
GGGTAACTCGTAAACAAACTTTGTAAGTTTGAACAAACTCGTGTGTAATGAAACAAGTAATTAACGTTTTGAGAACTGAGGAGCACGACGAGCGCCCTTTAAGCCGTATTTCTTTCTTTCCTTCATTCTTGGATCTCTTGTTAAGAAACCAGCTTTCTTCAGTGTTGGACGATAATCTGCATCTACAGTTAATAAGGCTCTGGATATACCATGTCTGATAGCACCTGCTTGGCCTGTGAAACCGCCACCTTTTACATTAACACGTACATCGTATTTATCCTGTAATTCTGTTAATAATAATGGTTGACGAACAATTAACTTTAATGTCTCTAAACCAAAATAGTCATCAATATCTCTTTTATTTATTGTAATTTTGCCAGTACCTGGTACTAAATACACTCTGGCAACACTGCTCTTTCTTCTACCTGTTCCGTAATATCTTGCTTTAGCCAATGTTATTTCCTCCTTTCAACCTCTAATTAATACTTAATCTCTAATACTTCTGGTTTTTGGGCTGCATGGTTATGCTCAGGACCTGCATATACATGTAACTTCTTTAACATAGATCTTCCCAAAGGTCCTTTTGGAAGCATGCCTTTTACAGCTAGAGTAATAACGTCTGTGGGTTTTTTAGCAAGCATTTCTGATAATGTTGTTTCTTTAACTCCGCCTACATATTCGGAATGACGGAAGTATGTCTTTTGCTCTAATTTCTTACCAGTCACTTTTATTTTATCTGCATTAACTACTATAATATAATCACCATTGTCAATATGTGGTGTAAAAGTAGGCTTATGTTTACCTCTTAATATAGCAGCAATCTCTGAAGAGAGACGGCCTAATGTATGTCCTGTTGCATCAACTACATACCATTTTCTTTCAATTGTAGCAGGACTAGCCATATAACTTTTCATCGGTTTACCTCCTTATGAAAACCTGGATTTCACAATAATATCCCGACCAATTTGTCAGGTATCTATTTATTTATTCAAGTCGTATTCTAATTCATCTCATTTACGCTTTTGAACACTCATTCCGGGGCTTTGGCACAAGTATTCTCACGTCACAATTCCATATTATATAATATGTTTCTAGGTGTGTCAAGCATTTTACAAAAACTAAATACAAAAAAATACATATAAATTCTGCTCTAGCCATCAGTTCAAATTTTAATTAATTTTTATATACTATGTTAGATATTATATTCTATCTTGACCAGCGTTAATCCTTTAGCTGGTGCTGTTGGCCCTGCTAGGCTACGATCACAAGCTTTTAAGATTTCAAGGACTTTCTCTGGAGAATGAAAACCTCTTCCCACATTTATTAAGGTTCCAACTATGATTCGCACCATATTATAGAGAAATCCATTCCCCTTTATTCTTATATATATAATATCTTCCTTTTTACTAACCTTTATACTATAGATTGTTCTAACTGTATCTAAAACCTGGGTTTTTACAGAACAAAAACTTTTGTAATCATGGGTTCCTACCAAGTATTCAGCAGCCCTTTGCATTGCCTCTATATCTAAGTCCACATATACAAAATATGAATAAAGCCTGTCCATGGGCATTTCTATCTTGCGATTTTGAATACGATATTCATAGGTCTTAACGCACTCTGTCCGCCTTGGATGAAAATCTATGGGAACTTCACAGGAGGTTTGTACTCTAATATCCTCTGGCAATCTTACATTAAGGGCCTTGGCAAACTTCTCAGCTGGTATCGAAGAATTAGTATCAAATACTGCTACATTTCCCATGGCATGTACCCCAGAATCAGTACGACTTGCTCCAATTACTTCAATTTTCTCTCCTAAAAGCTGTGATAACTTTTCATTTATCAAACCCTCTACAGTTATTTCCTCTGGCTGTACCTGCCATCCGCAATACCTGGTGCCATCATAGGCTATCTCTAATTTAATTCTCCTCATGCTATCACTCCAATATTACAGATATTTTTTCTCAATAATCTTCACAGCTACAATAACTGCAATATAGACCAATAATATAAGGTAAGCAACTGTATCTTTACCTTTATAGCGAAGCGGTTTCATCTTTGTTCTTCCTTCTCCACCACGATAGCATCTAGCTTCCATTGCCATGGCCAAGTCATTGGCTCTACGAAAAGCAGAAACAAAGAGGGGTACTAAAAGAGGTACAAGGCTTTTAGCCCTTTTTAACAGGCCACCAGTTTCAAAATCAGCGCCTCTAGCCATCTGGGCTTTCATAATCTTATCTGTTTCTTCCAATAGAATTGGTATGAAACGTAGGGCTATTGACATCATCATGGCTATCTCATGAACTGGAACCTTGATGCGTCGTAAAGGCCACATAAGATTCTCCAGACCATCAGTTAATTGATTGGGTGTAGTTGTAAATGTCATAATAGAAGAACCCATAATTAAATATATAAGGCGAATTCCCATAAATGCGGCTACCCGTAATCCCTGCCTTGTTATCTTTACTATTCCCCATTGAACAAGAGGATCACCAGGAGTTAAAAAAGCATTAAAAACCGATGTAAAGATGAGCAAGATTATAATGGCCCTTAAGCCCTTTACTATATAAGGTAAGGGAACCTTAGATAATTTTATAATCGTAAACAGGAATATAGTCACGGCAATATATCCATAGAAAGAGTTAAACAAAAACAAAGATACAATATATACTAAAGTACCTATTAGTTTCACCCTGGGATCTAGATGATGCAGTATGGAGTTTGAGGGATAATATTGTCCAATTGTAATATCTCTAATCATTTATAATAACCATGCCTTTCATAGCAATATATAAATTTATTATTTTACGCTACCTATTTTCCTAAGTATTTCTTTTTTGGCTTCTGCAACAGTTGTAGCATCCGTTGATACATCAAAGCCAATTTCATTAAGAGCGTTCATAACATAAGTAACTTGAGGAGCAGCAAGATTCATCTTCTCTAGCTCTTTATAGCGGGCAAAGGTATCCTTGGTTGAATAATCCATGGCCAGCTCTCCATGATTCATTACAAGTATTCTGTCCACATAATTGGCTACATCCTCCATACTATGGGATACTAAAATCACTGTAATATTACTCTCTTTATGAAGTTTAGCAATCTGATCAAGAATCTCATCCCTACCTCTAGGATCCAATCCCGCAGTAGGTTCATCAAGAATTAATACTTCTGGCTTCATTGCTAATATGCCCGCTATAGCTACCCTTCGTTTCTGTCCTCCAGATAATTCAAATGGAGAGGCATCCAGCAGTTCCTCACCCAAACCTACCATCTTTATAGCTTCATAGGCACGAATCTCAGCTTGTATCTTATCAATTCCTAAGTTTAAGGGACCAAATAGAACATCTTTAAATACAGTGGTCTCAAAAAGTTGGTGTTCAGGATATTGAAAGACCAAACCTACTTTGTGCCTTAAGGTTCTAAGATTATACTTAGGGTCATATATATCTTCTCCATTAAAATAGATATGACCTTCTGTTGACTTGTACAAGCCATTCATATGCTGTATAAGGGTTGATTTACCAGAGCCTGTATGACCTATTAGGCCTATAAATTCCCCTTTACTTATGGATAGATCAATATTCTTAAGAGCCGCTTTTTCAAATGCGGTTCCTAAGCCATATATATAATTTACCTTATCAAATACTATCTGCAATAATATCACCTGCGTTCTATTATAATTAATCCTTGTGCTGAATTTTCTTTAGCGAAAGGACAAACTCATCAACAGTTAAAATTCCATCATCCAAAGGAAGCCCTGCTTTCTTTAATTCATAAGCTAATTCTGTTACCTGGGGAACATCCAGCCTATAACTCTTTAATTCATCTACTTTTGTAAATATCTCCTTGGGTGTCCCTTGCATTACTATATGCCCTTTATTCATAACTATAATCTTATCTGCTAAAACAGCTTCATCCATATGATGGGTAATTAAAAGCACTGTTACCTTTTCTTTTTTATTTAACTCCTTAACGGTAGAAATTACCTCTTTACGTCCATTAGGGTCTAACATAGCTGTTGGTTCATCCAATACTATACATTGGGGCTTCATTGCCATAATACCAGCTATGGCCACCCTCTGCTTTTGACCCCCAGATAATTTATTAGGTGATTGATGACGATATTCCAACATACCTACAGCCTTAAGGCTTTTTTCTACTCTTTCCCATATCTCATCAGTGGGAACCCCAAGATTTTCTGGACCAAAACCTACATCTTCTTCAACTACTGTGGCAATAATCTGATTATCAGGATTTTGAAAAACCATGCCTGCTGACTGACGGATATTCCATAGATTTTCATCATCTGCTGTATTTAATCCATTAACCCATACCGAACCAGATGTTGGATATAAGATAGCATTGATATGTTTAGCCATGGTAGATTTTCCTGAACCATTTGCACCAAGTATGGCTACAAAATCGCCCTTTTTCACCTGAAAACTTACATTATCAATTGCCTTATGAACTGATTCCACATCACCATTCTCGTCCCGTCTAATATATTCAAATGACAGATTATCTACCTTTATCATATCCATACCTTCACCTCTATCTATACATAAACCAATAAAATAGCAATATACTTTTTTCAATAATTTAATTCTAAGTTATCTAGTTTATATTAATCTCTCTTTATTTTTTCAACTATTTTATATATTATTTAGTCTTATAATTAATCCTGAATTATTCATGATAAATCATTAATCGGTGCCTAGCACCGCATAGTTACTGTATTTCACCTAATTATTGCTTTCACTTAAAAAGTGAAGCCAAAATAGTAGAAAAAGAGTTTCAA
>JAAYPX010000157.1 GCA_012519565.1 Clostridiales bacterium
AAGGATTTAATCTATATAGGTACAGGTATAACTAATGTAGAGTTACCGATTGAAGTTATATATAGGGAATATATTGCAAGCAAGGATTACAGAGAGGTTTTTATGACCTACAATAAAATTATTAAAGAAATTCTTGAACAATATAATTTCAGTATAGATTATAATAACGTTTTTCCAATATTGAAATATAATACTTTCGGTAGTAGTAACAACAATAAAAATTTGAGTTTTTACAAAGAAGATGCATTTGAGGATATTAGTACATTTTATGTCTCAGACATGAATGAAGTTTTCCGATTTGTATTACGCACAGATGATGTAGATTTTAATAAGTTAAAGAAGAGAGCATGGGAAAATCTTAATAAGTTGACTAATGTATTGGTAAAAATGGACAAATCATTAGATATCTATACCTTAAGGTTTACTACTGACTTTAATGCAACCCTTTTACTTAGTAGTGGATTGCAGAAGCAAATACTAAAAAAAGTAGGGCAGGATTATCTTTTTACAATATCATCTGCTACAACATTAGTAATCGCTAAATATAAACATGAATATATAAGAATTCTAGAATCACTAATACAAATTGATAATGACCCGAATAAGATTAGTGATAAAGTTTATAGATGTACAGAGGGTGTATACCAAATTGTTTCATAGTGTAGTAATATCTTGAATTTGGACCTGACAAAATCTTTTTTGCGCGCTAAAATTATCTTATTAATAGATAAGGAGATGACTAATATGAAGAAAGTAATAAGCGTTGTTTTTTATATGATGATACCGACTTTATTTGCATTTAGTGTTTTTTTCTTAATATATGATACATTCCAGGCATATTTGGGTGACTATCAATGGCTTGCAATAATTCCACTTACAATAGTAACTGGCTACATCATTATGGAGAATAAAAAAGAATGGAGGGCAATAAAAGAGCAGGTATAGGGGGAATTTATTTCTGTATTATTCAAGGAAATAAAATGTACACAAAAATATATTAACATGTGAATAGTTTCATAGATTTTATATAGTTTGTGGATAAATAATAAAGCAGTATATTCAAGGAAACTTGAGTGTACTGCTTTATAAATTTAATAATCTGCTATTGAATCAATACTTTTTATTAAGTCTTCCTGTCTAACTTTTAGATATACGGCACTGCTTTCGATTGATTCATGACCTAGCAAATATTGAATAGTATTTATATCAGCATTTGCATTAGGGTTGTTTAGAAGGTTAATAGCAAAATTATGCCTGAACATATGAGGATGTATTTTGATGCTAGTATCATTCTCCCAACGTTTTAATATCTTAAAAATTCCAGAGCGAGTGAAAGGCGCCTTCCTTTCGCTAAGTAGAAGATAATCAGAAGTGATAGATTTTTTATTTCGTACTTCTAAGTAATCTAAAATAGCCTTTCTTACTTCTACATGTAGAGGAATATTTCTTTCTTTTAGATTCTTTCCAATAACTCTGAGATTTCCTGACCTCTCACCCATGGTTATATCATTAAGGCGGATATTGATTAACTCGGATACTCTTATCCCTGTTTTAGATAATAATTCAAAAATTACAATCCACAGTTCCTTCTTACTTTTGTATACATATCTCTTAATTTTCCTAAAGTCTCTATCAGAAAAACTTTTTGGGGCAACAGGTTTATTGGTTCGTATCTTCTTTAAATTTTCTGCTGGATTATTATTAATGATTCCATTATTTTTTAAGAAAAAAAAGTATTCTTTTAGCGTAGCAATTTTATTATTTATGGTAGATGCCTTTTGCCGTCTAATATTTAAAAGGTAGTTTCGATAATCCTTTAAATCCATCATAATTACATTTTCAGGTATAAATTCTTCATCATATGATTCAATGTAGTACTTTATAAAATCTTTGATATTGATAGTATAAGTTGATATCGTACCAGGTGATTTATCGTTTCTATCTAAATAATTTATAAAGTTATCTAAATAATATTCCTTTGTATTCATGGCTTAACTCCTTCCTATATAATTCACCATGATTTTATAAATGTCTTGAGTAAAATTCAAGTTTATATAGCGGATTGATTTCTTGCATAAAAAAGGGGTAAAAAGTTTTGTTGACAATTTTTATGGGATTATTTTATAAAATAAAGCCAATATTCTATCTAGTTTTTGATATATTATCCACAAAACCCTAATTTTGTTGACAGATTTTGTGGAAAGATATGCTATAATAATGTTAAGAGAAAGCGAATATTCAATTAGAGAAAGTATTGGTATTGATTAAAGGTGAAGGAGAGAAGAATGGGGAACTATGATGATTATCTAAGAGAAACACTTTTTAGACTGCAAACAGTAATGGATGATAGCGGAAGTAGACCTATTTTATTTGTAGGCACTGGATTAAGTCGTAGATATATTGGTGCACCTGATTGGAGAAAACTATTGGAAATGTTAATTGAGGAAAATCCTAAGATTAAATATCCATTAGGGTACTATTCTCAGAAAACAAACAACAATTTACCAAAAGTGGCTTCTGAATTAGTAGATGAATATTCTGAATATGCTTGGGGGAATTTTGAGAACGATGTTTTCCCGAAGGAATTATATGACTCATCACATAGCAAAGATATATTTTTGAAATATCAGGTCTCTACTATCTGTAATAAAGCATTACATGGATTTGATATTACTAAAAATACATATAAAGACGAGTTAGAATTATTTAGTAGATTGAAACCACACGCAATTATTACTACAAATTATGATTGCTTATTGGAAACAATATTTCAAGATTATTCTCCTGTAATAGGACAACAGGTTATAAAAAAGCGAGAAACTGTAAATATAGGACATATATTAAAAATACATGGTTGTGTTACTCAACCTGAAGAGATTGTTGTAACATATGAAGATTATAATAAATTTGAACAAAAACAAAAATATTTAATTGCTAAATTACTAACATATTTTATCGAGCATCCTGTAATTTTTATAGGTTATTCAATTTCAGATTCAAATATTAAAGGTATCTTAAGAGATATTTGTGAAGTGGTAGCACCGTACCCTGAAGATGTTATGGAAAATATTTGGTTTATAGAATGGAAAAAAGATAAAATTGATTCGGATGCACGTCCACCATCTGATAAAGTTATTGACCTAGGAGAAACAAAAACAATTAGGGTAAACTACATACAAATGAATTCATTTAATGAATTGTTTCAAGTTCTTTATCAAGGTTCTGTGGCATCTGTCAATGTACTTAACAATTTACAGAATAATATATACAATATAGTTAAAAGTAAGACGATTTCGAATCTAGAGGTTGATTTATTAATCTTAAAAAAACTTAGTGATGAGAATGAACTGATAAAACTTCTTGGATTAGACAAGACAAATGAAGATGTTAAGAATGATACAGATACTTCTCTCCCAATGATTGGATTTGGACATATAACAGACCCTGAATATCTTTTGACTAGATACCCTTTACGTATATCTGATGTATCAGAAAATCTGGGATATACACACTGGTACTATGCTGATAAATTAATAAAGCAAATTGAAATGGAAACAGGAATTAATATAAAAAATACTAATAATAAATATCATATCGACGTTGGAGTAAAATCTTCACAGCATCGTTACTCAGTAGATGCAATATCACTACTAGAACGAGTATTAAAAGGAAAAAGTTATTATGTATATGATGAAAACAATATTAAGGTTTATCCAAATAAAGTTTCTGAATAATAATAAAATTAGCAAGGTTTGTTATTATTAATATCAATATAAAAACTTGAAATGAATATATTGTCCTCTTTATATTATTAGAAATCGAAAATAGGATTTTCATAATAATAAGGAGGACTTTTATATGAATTTAAAAGGGAAGGCAATTTATATTAAATTTAACAGCGAAGATATGGAAGTTGAGATTCCTAAACTAATATTGTTTGATGTAGCACGACAAGTAAATAAGTATATTGAGTTTTTGCAGAAAGAAAAGAAGTCTAAAGAGAATTTTGCTATTGGCGATAATATCAATAAGGCAGAAAATATATTTGCCAAAATACTAATAGTTAGCGGTGAACCATATGGACGGCAAGAGGTAATCTTATACTTAACAATTGCAGAGTTTTTGATATTTAGGTACATTGTGTTTTGCAATCATACGATAGTGTATTTTAAGTCAAACTTTAATATTTATCATACTGAGAAGTTCAAGGAGTTGTTTCAGCAGATAGAAAGTTTGTATAATAATTTAAGTCGCTCTGAAATAAGGGAATATTGGAACTATATTAAAAATAATTAATTCCAGAGTAGAAAAGCATTGTTAGGACAAAATTCTATCAATGCTTTTCCCGTATTATTACTACAAGTAGAAATTTAACGTTTAAAATAAAGTTACTATATGATAGAATTAAAGTACACAGCGAAATGGAATTAATGCCATTGACACAGACATCGAAATGATGCCTTGGGTCAGTGGCATTTTTTGTTTGCATTTATTCGATTGAATGGAGGAGACAGGATGGCAAAAAGAAAAAACAATTGGGATGCAAAAAAACTGGATAGATGGATAAAGGAGGGGAGGGGACAAGGGGAAGGAGAAAATTATAAATCTTGGTTAACGATTCAGGATTTTCCTAGTATGGGTAGGGCAACAAGAGTATTTGGATGGACAACGAACCGAATTCATCATTTTTTCTCTGATTGTCAACTCAAATACTTTTACCTGCTCGACTGGGATGAAAGAGTGATTGATATACGAGAACATTATGCATTACTAGATTTAGAAACAGTTTTAATTGATACATCAGATTTACGATTAGATAAGTTTATAGATAAGAAGAGCAAGGAACCCTACATATTAACTACTACATTTCTAATTACGTTAGTAGATAATAATGGAGAGAAGAATTTTGCAGCAAGAAGTATAAAGTATGCTTCGGAATTAAACAAAAAGAGTACTATAGAGAAACTGGAAATTGAAAGGAGGTATTGGAAAGTAAGAGGTATAGAGTGGGGAATCGTAACAAATAAGGATATCAACTCTGTAAGAGCAAAAAACATAGAATGGGTTCATTCAGCAATGAACTCTAACACCTATAATGGAATTTCTCAAGAGGAATTTATGGGGTATTTAGATGGATTATTATATAGAATCCATGATAGTAAAGGCAGTGTTAAGAACATTATATCGGGATTTGAAAAAGATTATTCTCTAGATGTAGGGGCGGGGTTACTACTATTCAAACATTTAATTGCAGATAAAAGGATTATCCTGAATATGGATAAATCTATTAACATTAATCAGATTGACAGTAAATCCATATACATACCTAAAGTAAGTGGAGGAGGTAATGATGTTAGACTATACGGCTAATTCTTTAATTGAATGGAAAAGTGAAGGTGAGGATTCTAGTGTTGAAAGGGTACTTTGGCTGGATGATGAAATTGCATATGTTATTAACATAAATAAAAATAAAGTACCTTTTTTTCGAAGACTAAAGGATATAGATGAAGCGTTAGCAAATGATAAGGCAGAAATAAAAGAAGAAGATAATTTAATAGTTGTATCAAAAGAAGAAGATATTCCTCAAAAGCACAAGGAAATCAGGGATAGGG
>JAAYPX010000158.1 GCA_012519565.1 Clostridiales bacterium
ATTACAATGAAGTATTGGAGATTATTTCCCAAAGTGATATCCTGGTTCATTGCGAAAGTTTTGATCAGGAGGAAATAGTTGACAAAAGATTCGCTTTTTCAACTAAAATAGGTGATGCATTGGCATCTGGAAGCTGTTTTTTTGTGTATGCACCAAAAAGTAATGCAGCAGCTAGATACTTGATAAAAAATAAAGCTGCTTGTGTAGTTACAGATAAAGCCCTATTGGAAGAGAAACTTAGAAAGATAATCCTAAATGAAGACTTAAGGTCAATATATAGGCAGAATGCCCTTAAGGTCGCCAAAGAAAACCATGATATAGAGAAAAATGCCAATAAAGTGTATGAGATTATTCAAAAAGTTATCAGCGAAGGGTATAAGTAAATGGATAAACAAAGATTTTGCTTTCATATAATAATACCCTTATATTGGGTGTTGCTCCTAATGTGGCAAGTTTTTAGACCAGTGGAGAACCGTAGTATTATTGACATAGGGGTTAAAATAGTCATGCTAGGATCCTTACTAACCTATGTAATATTAAAATCCTACTATAATAAAATAAATCTAAATGCCATGCTTTTGCTAAGTCTTTATGCCTTTACCCAGATGATTAGTCTTAGGAATAATTATGATATTTTTAATTTTTCTTATTTTGTAGATTTGATTTTTACTGTGAGTATGGTATTTTGCTTTATGATATTGAACTCTGATCATATTATTAATAAAGAAGAGATGATTCTTTTTTCAAAAATAATAGTAGCAATTGTATTTGTTTTATGTATATTTGCCGATGTTTTTCAGTTTGATAAAATAATTAATGCTTTAAGGACAACAACAGGTTATGCCAATGCTGTCTCTTCGGTAATTGCCAGTAACCATGAGTTTGGCTTATATTTATCCTTTGGCATAATATCTTGTGTATTTTTGCTTTCTAAGTCCAATGGTAGTAAGAAAAATAATATAATATACAATTTATTAATAGCTTTGTTCTTTTTTAACTTAATTCTCACCTTTTCAAGAACATCCTTGTTATCAGTACTTATAGCCTTATTTATTTCAATTATGATGATGAGGAGATATAGACTAGCATTTATTGGTGCGGTAATTATAATAGTACTGATTATAATACTAAATCCAGATTTAAGGGATTATTTTTATCATATAGTATTGAGAGTTGACCATGACGGAAACCGAGGAAATTTATTAAAGGGAGGATTTACTTATTTCGCCGAAGCTAGTATTTTAGAGAAGATATTCGGAGTAGGTCAGAGCAGAACTATCCTTTATGCCAGGGAAATATCCATAAGTAGTAATTTTCATAATGGTTATATTACCATCTTGTTAAATGGCGGTTTAACAATGATTATATTTTTTATAATTATAGTCTTTGATAATATATATAATGCTATAAAAACTATGAAGTACGACAAATATGATGGTGCCTATCTATTGGCAGCAAGTATAGTGATGCTACTTTACATGTGGGGACAGACACCCCTTATATTCTCATCAGACTTAGTGTCCTCAATGCTGACCTTTTATTGTATTGTCATTCCTAAATACTATTATAATTACCATAAGATGGCTGCAAATTTATCCGATAGTGGGTGAGGTTAAATGGAGGTAAAGGATGATTTTAAACGGACAGAAAAAAGTATAGCCAATGCTTTTACAGGAATTATAGGGCAGATAATCCAATATATATTTCATTATGCAGTTAGAACTGTATTTATATATAATTTTGGTAAAACCTACTTGGGGTTAAATGGATTATTCACCAATATTCTATCAATCCTTAATTTGGCTGAACTGGGAATAGGGACAGCCATTATATATCAGCTGTATGAAACCATTGCCAAGAAGGACATAGAGAAAACAAAACAATATCTAGCTTTTTATAAGAAAGTATATAGGGTTATTGGCTTTATAGTTCTGGGAATTGGTTTGGCAGCCTTACCTATTTTACCCTTTATAATAAAAGAAAAATTAGATAGGGTTAATATATATCTAATATACTTATTTTACTTAGCCAATTCGATCTTTTCATACTGGTTTTTTGCATACCGTAATGCTATTATAACAGCCAATCAAGAACAATATAAAACCCAAAGAATTACCTATTTATTAAATATAATTAGCTCCCTAGTTCAGATATTTTCAATGGTGGTTTTTAAAAGTATCTATGCATTCTTACTAATTCCAATTAGTACCACAATTATAAGTAATTTATTATCAGGTATCTTAATAGGAAGATGGTATCCCTTTATTCATGAGCCGGTTAAGGGGGTATTAAGTAAAGATGAAGTAAAACTAATATTAAGAAATGTATATTCCTTAATGTTACACAAATTAAGTTATATAGTATTAAATTCCACTGATGATGTGGTATTATCTGCTATGGCAGGTATCACTATTGTAGGGATTTATTCAAACTATACCCTACTAGTTGGAGCTGTTCTAACAGCAATTGGAATGATGTTTGTATCAATGACAGCCAGTATTGGCAATCTTAATATTATTGGAACGAAAGAAAAGAAGCTAAAGATTTATGAAGCTTTAAACTTTGCCCATTTCTGGCTATATGGTGTTAGCTCTGTACTACTTTATAATTTGCTAACACCATTTATAACTCTATGGATTGGTGATACCTATCTATTAGGCGATATTACAACTGCTATAATTTGCATAAACTTCTTAACCAAAGGTTTAAGACAGGGAACCATCTTATTTCTTCATGCCTGTGGTTTGTTTTATGAAAGTAGACTGGCTCCAGTAGTATCTTCTATACTTAACATTCTACTTTCCATTATTTTAGTTAGATTACTTAATCCTTATAATTTAGCTGTAGCAGGAGTTTTAATTGGCACAATTATCTCTGAATTAGCCGTTACTTGGTGGTTTGATGGCAGGCTGGTTAATAGGAAAATATTTGAGATTAGTCCTAAAAGGTATTATATAAAATACTGGGAATATATTATTGTAACCTTGGTATCAGGTTTAGCAACAAAACTGGTTTATTCCCTATATCAGTTCTCTAATCCTGTGATTAATTTAATCTATATGGTCACAGTAGGTTTTGCAGTTGTAAATATAATATTTTATTTAATCTATGGTAGAAGTTCTGAATTTAAGTACATCTATATGGTATTTAAAAAGAAAATTCTTTATCGAATTTTTAAAAAAAATAAATCTTAATCAGATAATTTAGTTTCCAATTTAAAAGGATTGTATATTAATATTAAGAAGACCTTTTGGGAGAGAGTATTGTGCAAGAATTTAATAATAAAACATTGCTGATTACCGGGGGTACGGGTTCTTTTGGTAATGCGGTAATGGAACGATTTCTTAATACTGATATAGCAGAAATCCGAATTTTTTCACGGGATGAGAAAAAACAAGATGATATGAGGCGATTATATAGTGATGATCGATTAAGATTTTATATTGGTGATGTTAGAGATATATCCAGTGTTAAAAATGCTATGCATAATGTGGATTATGTTTTTCATGCCGCAGCCCTAAAACAAGTACCTTCCTGTGAATTCTTCCCACTGGAAGCGGTTAAAACTAATATTATTGGTACCGATAATGTCCTGTCAGGGGCAATTGAAATGGGGATAAAGAAAGTAATATGTCTTTCAACCGACAAGGCAGCTTATCCAATTAATGCTATGGGGATATCAAAAGCAATGATGGAGAAAGTCTTTATTGCCAAATCTAAAAATGTAGATTCAGATAAAACAGTTATATGTGGCACCAGATACGGTAATGTTATGGCATCAAGGGGGTCTGTTATTCCACTATTTGTTGAACAGATTAAACAGGGTAAACCCCTAACTGTAACTGATCCCCATATGACCAGATTTTTAATGAGCCTTGAGGAAGCAGTAGATTTGGTGATATTTGCCTTTGTTAATGGCAAGGCTGGGGATATTATGGTTCAGAAATCTCCAGCATGTACCATAGGTGATTTGGCAATAGCAATTAAAGAAATATTTAAGGCAGATAATGAAATCAAGATAATCGGTACTCGCCATGGGGAAAAATTATATGAAACACTGCTGACTAAAGAGGAGAGGGCAGTGGCAATTGATATGGGAAATTTCTATAGAGTGCCAGCGGATCAAAGAGATCTTAATTATGAAAAATATTTTACTAAAGGAAATTCTAAACTATCTTCCTTAGAAGAATATAATTCCCATAATACACAGCGGCTAAGTATTGATGAGATTAAGGAAAAACTGCTGAGACTAAAATACATTCAAAAAGAATTAAATAATTAATCCTTAAGGATTGAAGCTAAGAGGGGTTACTGGTTTTTACTTACTTAATACCAGTAACCCCTTAACCTATCTTAAACTAGGAAATTAAGCCAGAAAAGAGAGGTCTTCTCCTGATCCAGAAAAAGGCTCTCCGTAATAATCCGAAGATAATTCCGTAGAAGATGTTAATTGCTGTACTAAGGAGAATATAGTTTCTTGTAAAACTTAAGCAGTTGAATTTAACCAATAAATCTTCAACTGTAAATACATCATGTAGAAAATAAAGTCCTGTTATCATTGTGGTAAAGGTTATTAGATCAAGAATAAAAGCTACTCGCCAATCAATTTCAGTTGTTAAGCGGGCAAAAATACTAAAGAATAAAGCACCAATTAATCCAGGCACAATAAGGGTAAGGAACATTTGAAAAAATTGAAATGCCATAGCGCACCTCCTATAATTATTTTCTTATATTAAAATATGCTAGGAATGATTATTATGTTACATAAATCTACAAGAGTTAATTAGGGGTATTATTAAAGCATAACAATTCAGATAGAATTCAGATAAAGAACAATGAATTTTCATTTTAATGGTTTAGAATTTAGTTATTATTAAAAGAAGGGGTGAGATAATGAGTAAGGCCAAGGGAAGGCATGAACTAAAGCATTATATAAACTATGCTGATATATTGGAGTTGAGGGCAAGACTTCCGTTTATAGCTAAACTTGATATAAATGCAACAGATGGACTTGGTTATCGTGTTAGAAGTTTATATTTTGATAACTATGAAGATAAAGCTTTAAAAGAAAAGATTGATGGTGTAAATGAGAGAGAAAAGTTCCGCATCCGTCTTTATAATGATAATCTTTCCTTTATAAAACTTGAAAAAAAGAGTAAGAAAAATGGGCTATGCTTTAAAGAAAGCGCCATCCTAACCAAAGAGGAATGTAGGAAATTAATTAGCGGAAAACTTGATGTACTAAAAGAAAATGGCAATCCTTTGTGTATGGAGCTATATGCTAAAATGCAATTTCAGCAACTACGGCCGAAAAATATAGTGGACTATATGCGGGAGGCTTATACATACCCTATGGGGAATGTACGGATTACCTTAGATTACGATATCCGTACAAGTTACAATATCCATGATTTTTTGGAAGCAAATCCAATTACTGTACCGATTCTTGGAGTTTATATTTTAGAAGTGAAATATGACAATTACTTACCGGAGATTATCCGGGGGATGGTAGCACTTTCCAGTAGGAGAAGTACAGCATTTTCAAAATATGCAACCACAAGAATAATATAAAATTACATAAACAGGAGGAAATGAAATGACATTTAAGGATGTTTTTAAATCTAGTTTCTTAGAAAAAGCTGTGGAATTTTCAATAATTGATGTAGCATTAGCTATGTTACTGGCCTTTGCCATAGGGCTGTTTATATTTTATGTATACAAAAAAACCTTTGCAGGCGTTATGTACTCAGCCTCCTTTGGTGTTTCTATTATGGCAATGACTTTAATCACAACCTTAATTATCCTTGCAGTAACTTCAAATCTTGTATTGTCACTGGGTATGGTAGGTGCCTTGTCCATAGTCCGCTTTAGAACAGCGGTGAAGGAACCCTTAGATATTGCATTTTTATTTTGGGCAATTTCTGCTGGTATTGTTATTGGTGCAGGTTTAATTCCTCTGGGTATTTTGGGTTCTGTTTTTATAGGTACTATACTCCTTGTTTTTGTAAATAAAAAAAGCAAGGACACCCCATATATTGTTGTGCTTCATCTAGAAAATGATAAAGCCGAAAGTGCTTCTATGGAAATGATAAAGACCAAAACAAAGAAAAATTTGATCAAGGCTAAAACTGTATCCCAAAATGGTATTGAATTAACAGTAGAAGTAAGACTCTTAGATATGTCAGCAAAACTTGTAAATGAATTGCTTACCATAAAAGGAGTTAAGAATGCTTGTCTTGTAAGTTACAATGGGGAGTATACCGCTTAGGTGTATGGAAAACGAGGTGAAAGCGTGATACAAAGTAAAAAAATAAATATTATTATTGCTGTTGCCCTTGCTTTCAGCTTATGTTTTAGTATTAGCTTAGTGGTTGTAGGTAATATGAAAGCAGAGAACGGCAACATAAGGGCAGAACCAGAATATGCCAGTAAGATATTTGGAAGGGATATAATTACAATTGAAATCATTGCCGATGAAAAGGATTGGCAAGATATGCTGGACAATGCCATAAACGAAGAATATATTATGGCCGATGTAATTGTGAATGGAACAAGGTTCCAGAATGTCGGTGTTCGTCCTAAAGGGAATTCCAGCTTAACTCAAGTTGCAAGCTCTGATAGTGACCGATATAGTTTTAGACTTCAATTTAATGAATATATCAAAGGGCAGACATGTTTCGGTCTGGAGAGCTTTGTAGTTAATAATATGATTGGGGATAATACTTATATGAAGGAATATATCTCCTATGAGTTAATGCAGGAAGTTGGCGTTGATGCCCCCTACTTCGGTTATGCAGATATTAAAGTTAATGGTGAAGGCTGGGGCCTATATCTGGCAGTAGAGCTATATAATGATAGCTATGAGCAGCGGGTTTATGGTGATACTAAGGGAATGCTGTATAATGTAAAAAGCATGGATATGGGTGCGAATGAGAATATGCCAGGGGGTATGCAAAATAATAGGATTGGAAATATGCCTGCTAATATGCCAGAGAGTATGCCAGAGAATATACAAGAACAAATGCAAGGCAATATCCAAGATAATATACCTGAAAATATGTCAGGTAATATGCCAAGAAGTGCTCCGGGAAATATACAAGATATATGGCCTGACGATATGGCAAGCAATATACCAGAAGATATGAAAGAAGATATACCAGAAGATATGCAAGAAGATATGCAAGAAAACATGCAAGAAAACATGCAAGAAAGTAAGCTTGAAAATATGCCAGCGAGGAATGCAGATAGGCCCAATATGCCTGAATGGTCTGATAGTTCATCAAGAACCATGGTTGCCAATAATAGAGGCAGAGACGGGAGAGGAAGTTCAGGAGGCAGTCTTGAATATATAGACGATAATACTGACAGTTACAGTGCTATCTTTGGCAATGTAGTGGGTAAGGGAACAGAAAAGGATTATCAGCGTGTTGTGAAAGCAATTAAAGCCCTTTCTGAAGGCGAAGACTTGGAAAGCTATTTGGATGTTGATCAGATTCTAAGGTATTTGGCAGCCCATACTATTGTTGTCAATCTCGATAGTTATAGCTCTAGCATGGCCCAAAACTATTATATTTATGAGCGTGATGGTAAAATTACAATTTTACCATGGGATTACAATCTAGCTTGGGGAGGTTTTCAAAGTGGTAATGTATCCTCTGTGATTAATTTTCCCATTGATACACCAGTCAGCGGAGTTGAGATGTCAAGTAGACCACTTATAGAACAACTTTTTTCCAATAAAGAATACCTAGATAGATATCACAGCTACTTACAATTACTTATCGATACCTATTTTAATATGGGCAAGTTTGAAGATAAAATAAATACCCTTGATGCTTTAATCTCTGATTATGTTAAAAATGATGCCACAGCCTTTTGCACCTATGAAGAGTATAAGAGTGCTATCTCTTCATTTATTACCCTGGGTAGTCTTAGAGCAGAAAGTGTACAAGGGCAGTTAGATGGCACTATTCCATCTACTACAGCAGAGCAAAATAGTAATCCCGATCTGCTGGTTGCATCAGGAGACTTAATCCTATCAGATCTGGGTAGTATGATGGGGGGCCGAGGGGGCAATAACAGGGATTTTTTAGGTAGGCAAGAGGGCCAGAATAGGAATACAATTCCTGAAGGTATGTTGCCAGGAAGGTACACAGATGCTATGGGGCAAGCAGCTACCCTTCCTTTTGATAGCGAGGGAGAGGGAAGTCTTATATCCATAGGTGTATTAGTTATATTATTAATCGGGGCTATAATATTTGCTGGAAAATATAAAAAGAATTATTAAGAGATATGCAAATAAAGGGGTAGAAGTATCTACCCTTTTATTTGCATATTAACAGATACTTATATTTTCTTGCTACAGGTTACTTAGATAGCAATTTTATCTAAAATACCAGATAAGTATGCAAGGGCTATTCCATAGTTGGTCATTGGTACTTGATGTTTCTTGGCTTTAGTCACACGGTTTATAACGAATTTGCGGTTGAACATACAAGAGCCACATTGGATAATCAGATCAAAATCTGTTAAGTTTTCAGGAAAATCATTACCACGGACATTAACAATGGTTAAGCTTTCTCCAACTTTATTCCTTAATAGACGGGGAATTTTAATTGTTCCGATATCTTCTTTTAAGGGGACATGGGTACATGCTTCAGCAATTAAAACTTTAGAATTAACAGTTAAGTTATCAATTGCAGCTGCACTCTCCATAAAATACTCTATATCACCTTTAAGAGCTGAAAATAAGACAGAGAAACTAGTTAAAAGGCTTTCAGGTGGTTTAACCTGATAAACCAAAGAAAATACGCTGGAATCGGTAATTATTAGTTTTGGAGGTTTTGTTAGGGTTGCCAGGGCCTCTGTCAGTTTATCAACTGTACAAGATACAAGGATACATTTCTTATCAAGAAGCTCTCGGATTGTCTGGACCTGGGGGAGAATCAGCCTTCCCTTTGGGGCTTGTATATCCTGGGGCATAACCAGCAACACAAGATCATTTTCTTGAACAAGCTTTCTGGTAATATCTATATTATCAAAATCTTCTGGCATCTTTCTAATAAGGGCATCTCTAATTTCTTCCACACCAGTATTCATAAGGGCACTAATGCAGATGGGTTCATCCAAACCCATATCCAATATTTTACTACGGATAACCTTAAGGTCATTTAGTTTATCAATTTTATTAATCACAGGAATAACTGGGGTGTTTTGTTTATGAAAAGCAATTATCCATTCCTCTTCTAAGGCAATATTAGTGTCAGTAAAAAGCACAAGAGCTATATCGGTTTTCTCCATGGCCAGCCTAGTTTTCTCCACTCGCATTGATCCTAGATAGCCTGAATCGTCAAAACCAGCAGTATCTATTAGAACGCAGGGACCTAAGCCATGAAGCTCTATGCTTTTATATATGGGATCTGTAGTTGTGCCCGCTATATCAGAAACAACAGATATCTGATGTCCAGTTAAAGCATTAATTAAGGTTGATTTACCACTGTTACCTTTACCATATATTCCTATGTGGAGCCTATTTCCTCTAGAAGTATCATTTAAACTCATATCCTGATCCTATCCTTTCCCTTAAAATCTAAAATCCCTATATCCTTGCTCAATAAGACGGAGTTTTTCTATAGCTATATTTCTTACCTTTTCATTGGGGATTAACTCCAATTCCTCTTTGATTAAAGCCTCTCCCTTTTCTTTAGTATCTGGCAGAGCATAATCTTCTAGATACTCCTTTAAGGTGATAAGGGCATTAGGCTGACAACAGTTAGCTATCTGATTGGATTTTACCAAGGTCATAAAACGATCACCAGTACGGCCTTCCCGGTAACAGGCAGTACAAAAGCTGGGGATATGTCCTAAGCTTAGGAGCCAGTTAACTACTTGGTCTAGGGTTCGCCGGTCTTCTATTTCAAATTGGGAAGTATCTTCATTTACAGGTTCATCCTCTGTATAACCTCCCACATTGGTCCTGGAAGCTCCACTGAGCTGGGAGACACCCAGTTCTAGAACTTTTTCTCTGCTTTCTTTTGATTCCCTGGTAGAGACTATTAAGCCAGTGTAAGGAACAGCAATCCTAAGTATTGCTACTATTTTAGCAAAAATATCATCGGATATGGCATTGCTGTATGCAGTAGCATCAATATCACTGGCTGGACGAATTCTTGGAACACTGATGGTATGGGGGCCAACTCCGAAAGTGGCTTCCAGATGTTCGGCATGCATAAGGATACCAACAAAATCGTAACGGTAGTTATTAAGACCGAATAATACCCCTAGTCCAACATCGTCAATTCCGCCTTCCATTGCCCGATCCATGGCCTCTGTATGATAAGCATAATCATGCTTAGGACCAGTGGGATGTAGTTTCCTGTAAGTTTCCCTATGATACGTTTCTTGAAATAAGATATATGTACCAATACCTGCTTCCTTTAATTTACGATAATTTTCTACTGTGGTTGCTGCAATATTTACATTGACCCTTCGGATGGAGCCATTCTTGTGTTTAATAGAATAAATGGTATTGATACTTTCTAATATATACTCGATTGGATTATTAACTGGATCCTCACCGGTCTCCAGTGCCAGCCTTTTATGTCCCATATCCTGTAGAGCAATAACTTCATCGCGTATTTGCTCTTGGGTTAATTTTTTCCTAGGAATATCTTTGTTAACAAAGTGATAAGGGCAATAGACACAGCCGTTAACACAATAGTTGGAAAGATATAGTGGGGCAAACATAACGATGCGCTTACCATAGAATTTCTGTTTTATTTCCTTGGCCAGTTTATAAATCCTTTGGATTTCCTCTTCAATATCACATTCTAAAAGTACTGCTGCTTCTCGGTAGCTAAGCCCCTTCATGTTCTTTGCTTTCTTGATTATACTATCAATTAATGGCCTATTGTTCTTGTTGGCTTTGGCATAATCCAGAGTTGCCAGTATCTCTTCATGGTTTATAAATTCTTCTGCTTTAGATGATTTTGCATTATACATAATTGAATCCTCCTATATAATCGGTTTATGGTCACCTCTATCAACAGTCAATTGATATCCGATACGATTTAGCCTTCCCTCTAAACAATATCTACATTCAGCAGCCTCATCGCCTGTACATATTTTATTGTCATATAATTCATATTTCTTTCTTACGGATGTTGGAGATAAGTTTGGCATAACCACATTGGCACCGGATAGGATACCCATTTCTCTACCTTCAGGATGTATACTACCCAAGGCTGTGGTAGCTGGAAGTAATACTCCAGGTAGCATAAGCCTGATTATACTTAGTAACAGCAAGGTTTGGCGTAAGCTACCACTGGCTTCCTTGGCAAAGGGAGTCTGATGGTGGGGAATAAAAGGACCAATACCTACCATATGTGGCGATAAATCTTTCAGAAAAAGAAGATCTTCCACGAGATTTTCTACAGTTTGATAGGGGGAGCCAATCATTATGCCTGCCCCTACTTGGTAACCAATTTCTTTTAAATTCCAAAGACACTGTTTGCGGTTCTGGATTGAAAGTTGGGGAGGATGTATTTTTTGATAATGTTCTTCATTGGCAGTCTCATGCCGTAGAAGGTAACGGTCTGCACCTGCTTCAAAAAATCTTCTATAGCTGTCATAGCTTTTTTCACCGATAGAAAGTGTAATAGCACAGTCTGGATATTGATCTTTAAGGGATTTAATTAAATCTACTATGTAATCATCGGTATAATAAGAATCTTCTCCCCCTTGCAATACAAAGGTACGAAATCCAAGGGAATAACCTGTCTGGGCACATTGAAGAATATCCTCCTTAGACAGACGATAGCGGAGAACATTATGGTTACTGCGACGGATACCGCAATAGAAGCAGTCGTTTTTGCAATAATTAGTGAATTCTATTAAACCTCTAATATAAATCTTATTGCTAAAATATTTTCTAGAAGCTATGCAGGCTCTTTCTCTTAAGTAAAGCAGGTCAGCATCAGAAATATCTTTAATTAACAGGTGAAATTCTTCTTTAGTTAAAAAATGATCAGCTTCTAATTTTTCTATCAATTTTATTACCTTGGCCATATCTTATACCCACTTTCTATTAGATTTTCTTAATATAGGGCTGATTTTATAACCCGTCAGTATGGCACAATAGAACTGAATTCCATATCTGGAGGGCTTATTTATTGTATAGGAAAACCTTTAGATTTCCTATGCAATAAATAAGCCCTGTGTCTAAGGACGCAGGGCATGAACAGTAATTCATTAGCTTTGTTTAAAGAAATGAATTACATAAAATCATAATCATGCCTTCCTACTCGGGCGAGCCCTTGTCATCAGAACATATTTGTTATTTAATTAACAATAAGTATACCTTATATTGATAGAATTGTAAATCCATTACTTAATTATTATGCAATGATAATGATAAGAGTGTAGACCATATAAAGAAACACAAAAAATACATAAAGTAAGTGTAATATATAGATTGGAATTCTTATTAAGTAATTAAATATTTAACGCATAATTTGTGAAAGGGATGGTTAAGTATTGGCTAGAATTTTAATATGTGATGATGAAGAAGGACTTCGGGCAGTAATAAAACGTTATGCCTTACATGAAGGACATGAGGTTATGGAAGCAGGGGATGGGATGGAGGCTGTAGAGCTTTGTCGTAATAATACTTTTGATCTTATTATTATGGATATCATGATGCCAAGGCTAGATGGTTTTTCCGCTTTGAAGGAAATTCGTAAAACCTCTGAGGTACCAGTAATCATGCTGTCTGCACGTGGTGAAGAGTATGATAAAGTGATAGGATTTGAATTGGGAGTTGATGATTATGTGGTCAAGCCCTTTTCTTCAAAGGAACTGATGCTTAGGATAGGGGCCATTTTACGGAGAGTGGAGAAAAATGGTTCTGCAAATTCACAGGATGATGGTCATGTTATCTATGAAAAGGATGGCCTTAAGGTAGATATGACCGCATATAAGGTATTTATCGATGGAGCAGAAGTAGATATGGCTCCTAAGGAATATGATCTCTTATTTTATTTAATTCGTAACAGAAATATAGCTGTGGCAAGGGAGAAAATAATGGCTGAAGTGTGGGGGTTTAATTATTTCGGTGATGATAGAACGCTGGATACCCATATGAAACTACTTCGTAAATCCCTAGGGTCATATGCACACTTTATTAAAACTTTAAGGGGATTGGGGTATAGATTTGATGGATAAGCTTAAATTAAAATGGAAAATATTTGGGTTTCTCTTGGGCTTTAGTACTTTGTTACTGGCAATTTTATGGATGTTTCAAACTGTATTTCTAAGTGATATGTATAAATATACCCGTAAAGTTGAGATTAAGAAGGCTATAAAATTGATTGAGGAGAATATTGACAATCCTAATCTCAAAGATATTTTATCTGAGCTTGAGATAACCAAGGAAATTGTCGTAATGCCAACTAAGGATTTTGCTCCACCTGTACGTCCTTTTCCCAATAGGCATAATCCTAAGGAACCAGAGACGATCACCAAGGAAAGAAAGTTTACTACAAAGGATGGCAGTGAGATTTCTCTAACTTTTCATGCTATGATAAGCCCAGTAGATGCCACAGTATCTACTTTGCAGATGCAACTTATAATCATAACTATTATAATGATTATTCTAACAACTTTGCTTGCAATTATCATATCAAAGCATATATCTAATCCTATTGAACAGATTAATAAAAGTGCTAAGAAATTAGCTAAGGGTAAATATGATACTGAGTTTAATGGCAGGGGCTTCTTAGAGATTAAAGAATTATCCGACACTTTAAATACTGCATCCTACGAATTATCAAAGGTGGAGAGGCTGCGTAGGGAGCTAATGGCTAATATATCCCATGATTTAAGAACCCCCTTGGCCTTAATATATAGCTATGCAGAGATGATGCATGATTTTCCCGATGAAGTAACAAGAGAACAAAATCAAATTATTATGGATGAAGCAAAGCGGCTTACTTCTCTTGTTAATGATATTCTTGATATTTCAAGTCTTGAGACAGGCATGACAAAGCTAAATAAGACAAGATACAACCTTACTGAAAGCCTGCAAAATACGATAAAGCGTCTTAATGAACTGGTAAAAAATCAGGGTTATCAACTATCATTTGACTATAATGAAGATGTATATATAAGAGCAGATGAAGTAAAGATTACCCAAGCCTTTTATAATTTATTGCTGAATGCAATTACATATAGTGGGACTGATAGGACTGTTATTATACGGCAAAGTATGCAAGGAAATATGGTAAGAATAGAAGTTTTTGACCATGGAGAGGGTATCAGAGAACATGACTTGCCCTATGTATGGGATCGTTATTACAAGATAGATAAAAAACATAAAAGGCCAATTATGGGTACGGGGCTTGGTCTTTCAATTGTGAAAAAGGTTGTAGAACTTCACAAGGGAGAGTATGGCGCAGCTTCTGATGAAGGTAAGGGCAGTGTTTTTTGGTTTCAATTGCATTTATAGTAATAAAGCACCAGGTTTTAAATTTATTTGGCAAAATACTAAAAAAACATACATAAACGCACTAACTTTGTAGCAAATTGAGTGCGTTTTTTGATTCTGATAATATGTCAATGTGTAACATAACAAAATAAGATTAGTATTTAGCAGATTATTTATTAAATTAATATAAAGCATCTTGAAAATAATTTATTAAGGTAATATATTGGTCTCATTTTTGTCGAAAAGTGTCGAATGTATATAAGGGCCTATTCAGTGATAAAAAATCTTAAAGATGTGACCAAGGAACTGATTTACCATCCCAGTGATATTCTGGGCAATGATGAAATGGTGCCCTTATCCGCCACTTATTGCAACTAAGGCTAATTTATCTAAAGAGAAAAAAAGAATGAATGTTGAAAGAATAAACGATACTTTAGATAAAAAAGATAATAAAAAAGAATCAACTATTGCAAAGCTTAATAAACTTAAAGACAAGGTAGCTAATGATAGTATAGGAAGAGCACAAGAGAAAGTGGATAATAAAAAGGATGATAGAGAGATATAATGGCAGTAGCATAAGCAACTACTGGATATGGGCAGGCTTTGGTCTGTCCCTTCTTTTTTATGTAACCATTTAATCTTATGTATACTCAAAAAACTATAATTATGATATAATTAAATATGGATATAATTTAC
>JAAYPX010000159.1 GCA_012519565.1 Clostridiales bacterium
CCTGAGAACTTTCTACTATATTGAACAAATGAGGAGATATTGCCCAGTGTCATAGTTCTATTCATATATAAAAGAGCGCCAAATATAGTTATTAGAGATAAGGACAGATTATTAACAAAATTCACAGTGGGTCCTGTTGCTGAACCATAATATTCTGCTGTATAGTAGGCATCCACAGTTTCCTTATTAGCATTTTTAAAACGTTCATATACGGTATCTTCTGCAGCATAGGCTTTTATTGTCTTTTGTCCAGAAACCATTTCCTCGACAAATCCATTTAACTCTCCTAATTTAGCTGAACGTTTTCTAAAAAGAGGCTTAACCTTTTTCGCCCTATATCTAGTATAAAGCAGGGAGATAGGTATTGTAACAAGCATAACTAATACCAGTCTTGGTGATATAATTAACATCATTAATAAGGAACCTATTACAGTAATAAGACTGGTGCAAATATGAATTATATCATTGGATAAAGAAGTGTTTACTACATCAATATCATAAGTTAACCTACTTACAATGTCCCCTGCATGGTTACGATCAAAAAATCCAACAGGAAGATCCACTAACTTATTAAATAGGTCCTCTCTCATTTTCCGTACTATATTTTGGCTTAATCTTATCATTATTGTAGATAAGAAATATGAAAGAACTGATGATATTATGTAAAAGAGAAGCATCCACCTTGCATAATAAAATACTGTATGAAACACAACCCTTCCCTTACCAGGTTCAATAGCATCAATGGCATACCCAGATAGTCTGGGTCCAATTAAAGCCAATAAATTACTGGCGATTGTCAACACTGCGGCAAAAAAGAACAAAAACTTATATTGATATATATAACCCCACAAGCGCTTTAAAACATATTTTGTGTTTTTAGGTTTCTCACCCTTCTGGAAATTTTGCTTTTTTGCCTCACTGGCCTTATTTTTTTCTGGCATAATATACCCCATTTCTGTATTATATTCTATTGGTCACAAATTACTACGCCATTAATTGTGATTGGTAGATTTCTTGATAGACCCCACAATTACTAAGCAGGTCTTCATGATTCCCATATCCCACCATCTTACCATCCTCAATAACCATGATATGATCTAGCTTCATAACAGAACTAATCCTCTGAGCTATTATTATGGACGTAATACCAGTATAATTTTCTCGAATAGCTTTCCGCAGTTGAGAATCAGTTTTATAATCTAGGGCACTGGATGAATCGTCTAATATAAGTATCTCAGGTTTACCTGCTAGGGCCCTAGTAATAAGTAACCTTTGCTTCTGACCACCGCTTAGATTACTACCCTTAATGGCCAAAGGAAAATCAAATTTACCATCTAGCTTATCTATAAACTCTGCTGCCTGGGCGTGCTTTGCTGCTGCAGCCATTTGTTCTATGGAAATATCTCTACCTAAACTTATATTTTCACCGACCTTATCCATAAAAAGTACATCATTTTGAAAAACTACGCCAAATTTCTTTCTAAGTTCCTGTTTATTAAAACTACGGACATCCTTACCATTAATTAGAATACTACCTTCATTCACATCATAAAAACGCATCAGAAGATTAATTAATGTAGTCTTACCAGCACCAGTTGAGCCTATAATACCAAGACTTTCTCCTTGTTTTAAATTAAAACTAATATTTTCAATGCACGGCTCCTCCGTATATGAGAAGCTGACATTGCGAAACTCTATATGATTCTCACTATCTTCTACTGGGATATCAACCTGCTGCAAATCCTCTGGAGCATCAAGGACTTCCTGTATACGATTAGCTGAAGCAGCAGCTTTAGAATATACAACAAAAATTCTGGATATAGACATTACAGCTTGAAGTATTATGGCAAAGTAGGATAGAAAGGCAACTATTTTTCCAGGTTCTGATGCACCCGCATTTACTCTATAAGCTCCAACAATGATTACTGCCGTTAGTCCCACATTAAGAAGTAAATTCATAGAAGGATTAGTGATTGCCATAGTCATACCGGCAACTCTCTCTTCTTCGGACACTTCCATATTTACCTGATGAAACCTTTGTTTTTCATATTGGGTTTTTGATAAGGCTTTTATCACTCTAACTCCGCTAATATTTTCCCTTACAACCCTTACCAATCTATCAATAGATAGTTGCAATTTTGTATAAAGGGGTATTCCTTTTTTAGACACTGAATATACTACAGTTGCCAAGAACGGAATTGTCCCTAGAAGAACCATTGCCAGCACCGGCTCCAATGAAATTGTAAGGACAATACCACCAATTAGTAAAATAGGAGCCCTTACTCCCAGCCTTTGCATCATTCCAACCATATGATGTATATTATAGGTATCAGAAGTCAACCGGGTCTCTAAGGATGGTATGGTAAATTCATCCACTTGCGCCCCTGATAAACTCTGTATCTTAGCAAATAAATCATTACGCAATACTTCAACCGTATCCCTCGCCACTTTAGATGCCATTCGGTTGGCTATTATATTAAAAGTTCTGGCACCTATGGATAAAAGAACCATTACCCCACCCCAAATCAGGAGTACTCTAATATCTTCCATCTTTATTACATCATCTAATATGTAGGCTAATACATAGGGTAAACCTAAATCCATAAATGTTCCTAATACTTTCACCAATAGGCCTAATACCATACGAAGAAAATGTGGTTGCAGGTATGTAAACAATTTTCTCAAAGCTATACCTCCGATGCTCATTATTTTACTTTTTCAGCTTTTGTCAGGCAAATCTTTATAAATATATATTAACCTGAATTATTCATGATAAATCATTAATCGGTGCCTAGCACCGCATAGTTACTGTATTTCACCTAATTATTGCTTTCACTTAAAAAGTGAAGCCAAAATAGTAGAAAAAGAG
>JAAYPX010000160.1 GCA_012519565.1 Clostridiales bacterium
ACGATTGGTATAATCATTTTCATATTGTACATCATTATTCCCACCGGTTCTTTTAGTTGGGGTACCCTTATTATCTTCCATCCTATCCACTATAATCATACCTTTCAAATTAATATTGACTTATATAGATTAACTATAGATCTTTGGTATGAATATAGTATTTGTTTAAAAGTCTAAAATATACTTATTATAAATTAATTGGTATAATTATCAAAGTAACCTTGTACCAGTACAATAGGTGTTCCTTTATCACCACTGCCAGAGGTTAGGTCGCATAAAGATCCTATTAGGTCCGTTAATCTCCTTGGTGTTGTACCTTGAGAGGACATTGCCCCAACTAAATCGCTGTCCTTATTTCGAATATATTCTGATATGGCTTTTTCCAATTCCTTTCCCTGTAAGTTAGAGAAATCATTATCTGCCAAATATTTCAACTTTACTTCATTGGGTTGGCCCTCTAAGCCATCGGTATAGGCTGGCGAAACTACAGGGTCGGCCAATTCCCATATACGACCTACGGGGTCCTTAAATGCTCCATCCCCATAAATTAAAACTTCAATCTTCTTCCCAGTTCTTTCATATAGGCCCTTTTGTATTTTATCTACTACAGCCTTACAATCCCTGGGGAATAATTTAATAGTTTCCTCAGTAGCTTTATTACTACCTAATAGTCCATAATCTTCGTTGTAGCCACTACCATTTACGCTACATTTTAATATATCGGATAACCCATATAATATCTCAGCTCCCGCATTCTTAAGAAGCCTTTTTGTACGATTACGGCTATGGATATCACAATATAAAACATTCTTTGTATAATCAAGAATTGTCCTACAATCATTGGCAAATATTATTTCCACTTCACAACCAGCATTGATAATTATTTCTTTATAATACTCAATATAATCAATACCAGTAAATCTATGTTTTTTATATCCAAAAAGTTGACGATATTTCTCCTCATTCAGAACATCAACCCATGGATTAATTCCCTTTTCATCTAACTCATCCAAGTCCAGCAGATGATTGCCCACTTCATCTGAAGGATAGCTAAGCATAAGCACTATTTTCTTAGCTCCTTTAGCAATTCCCTTCAAACAGATTGAAAATCGGTTTCTACTAAGTATGGGAAATATGACTCCTATGGTCTCATCACCATATTTAGCTCTTATATCATCGGCAATCTGATCAACAGTGGCATAATTACCTTGTGCCCGGGCAACAACCGCTTCGGTTATCCCTACTACATCTCTATCATTAAGTGGAATATTCTCATATGTGGCCGCTTTAACAATACTATCTACTACAATTTCTGCAATATCGTCCCCTTGACGGATAATTGGGCAACGGACTCCTCTGGATACAGTTCCTATCATTCTTTCCATTAGTTATTCTCCTTCGAATAATTGATTAATATGTCATACAACAGACTTCTCCATACTTACATATATTATATTATACTATACGTCAAAAGTAAAACTAATACTTCTTATATCATGCATAACTTTTAATTATGTCAATGTCCATTAGATAGACATATCTCAACACCTTAGGATTAATATTTGTATTTATTCTTTATTTATTTAATAATTCAGATATCTCTTGAAATAATTCCACATCTGAATCCGTTATTTTCAAATTAGAACTTACTGAGCGACCTGATGCTGTAGTTACTGTTATTTCTATGATAGTTCCTTCCTGTCTAACATCCTTTTTTACTGCATTAAGAAACATTATAAATTTTGGATGATTAATGGCGAATCTATCCCAAGCTCCTTTTAATTTTATTAACTTAGCTGGATTTATCATAATGTACACTCCTGTCTATCTATTAAGGTTTATATCGAATATAAGCAGATTAGAAGTTTAATTACTAATCTGCTTATCATGAATATTTATATCTTTTACAGAATCTCTTATTTTTACTACTGGTTCCAGTTTTATTTTTTGTATCTTATAAGGATTTTTTATGTTTTTCAATAACAGTGTTGCTGCTTTTTCTCCTATCGCTTTTGCAGGATATACAACAGAGGTTAGATTATAGACCACATGTTTCGCCAAAAACGAATTGTCAAAACTAACCACTGAAATATCCTTAGGCACAGATAAGGATTTTCTATTTAACAATTTAATGAAAGCCTCGGCTACTTGATCATTATAGCAGACCACTGCCGTAATACCTTGTAACCGATTCAAAATAATATCATCTGAATTACCACCAAAAAGATATTTAAAATCCTCAGTGGTATACCAGAATATAGCATCTTCATTCAATGTAATTCCATTTTTCTTAGTAGTCTTTAATACACCCTCATATCTTTTATGTCCTTGGATATCATCAGATTTAAAGAAACCACCTATTTTATCATGGCCCTTATTTATTAATATCTTGGCTAATTTTGAACCTGCTTTTACATCATCCATTACAACGTAGGAATAATTACTATGGCTATAATATCCATTAATAAATACCGTCGGAATTTGCCTTTCTTTTATCTCTTTATATAAATATTCATTGGGATTTGGTAAGGCCGATTTGGTTGCTTCTATGATAAAGCCATCTACTCCACTTTGAAGCATCTGTTGCAGACATTTTTCCTCATTGGAAGGCTTGTTATAAGTTATACCCAGAGATAAGGTATATCCCTCCTTCATAAAAACCCTCTCCATCCCGTGAATTATTCCCGGGAAGATATAATCATCTAAGTAAGTAGTGATAACACCTATACGCATAGTTTTTTCCGTAGGCTTTCTCTCAGCCAGTGAACTGACATAGGTGCCGCTACCCTGTTTTCTTATTAGAATCCCTTCTGCAACCAGTGTTCCTATGGCTTGCCTTACAGTTTGCCTGCTATAGCCAAACTGCTGGGCCAAATCATTCTCCGATGGTATCTTGTCACCGATGGCAAAAGTACCATTATCTATATTATCTTTAATCCATTGGCTAAGAGCCAAGTGCTTAGAAATCTCGTTATTAGCCATTGATATCTCGTCCTCTTGTATACATGAAATTTTATAACCATGGGATTTACTTACGAAATCAATCCCATTTTTGATAATAAGAAACCAAGGGATTTCTTATTTATGAAAAGAAGCTGGTACAAAAAGTTTGTAACCAAATTTTACATTCTATATTTGCACCAGCTTTTATAAATTAAATTATTTTAATTTCCATGCAATATCTTGAAGGAATAGAAGTTGTTTTAACCCTTCTACAGTTGTGTCTTTTGTAATATGAACAAATTCAATATCCATCATCTCAGCAAAATCCTGCATCTGTTCTGCTGTTATTGCATATGAAAATACAGTGTGATGGGCTCCCCCAGCTAAAATCCAGCATTCCGCACCAGTCTTAAGGTCTGGGAGTGGTTTCCACATAACTCTAGCTACAGGAAGATTAGGCATCTCATATATAGGTTTAACAGCTTCAACATCCTGAACAATCATACGTAATCTACCGCCCATATCAACTAAAGATACCACAATAGCTTTACCAGGACGGCCTTCAAATACCAATCTTGCAGGATCAGCCTTACCACCTATTCCAAGAGGATGAACTTCAATTCTAGGCTTATCAGCAGCTAGGGTAGGACAAACCTCCAACATATGAGCACCTAAGGATAATTCATTTCCTTTGGTTAGATCATAGGTGTAATCCTCCATAAAGGCACTTCCGCCTTCCAGTCCTTCACCCATCTGCTTCATAATATGAGTTAATGCAGATACCTTCCAGTCACCTTCTCCACCATAACCATAACCAGCCTCCATCAGCCTCTGGCTTGCCAGGCCAGGTAACTGTTCCATACCATGTAGATCTTCAAAGGTATTGGTATAGGCACCGCAGCCAGCCTCATCAAGCATCTTCTTCATTGCTATCTCTAATTTAGCCTGATAGCGAACAGAAGCGATATTATCTGTTGCTATATCATATTTCTTCTTATATTCTTCCATCAGAGCATCAACTTGAGCCTCTGTAACTTTATTAATTTCTTCTACTAAATCACCAACAGCAGTTGTATTGACTTGCCAACCTAATTTAATCTGGGCTTCAACTTTATCTCCCTCTGTTACAGCAACCTGACGCATGTTGTCACCAAAACGCATTACCTTTAAGTTCTTACTTACTTTAACACCTACAGCCGATCTCATCCAGCTACCTAATTTGGTATGGACATCTTCATCTTCCCAGTATCCAACGATAACTTTTCTAGGCATTCTTAGTCTGGCAGCAATAAAGCCATGCTCCCTATCACCGTGAGCAGCCTGATTTAAGTTCATGAAATCCATATCAATTCCTTCGTTAGGAATGCAACGATTGAATTGAGTATGTAGATGACAATAAGGTTTTTGTAAAAGAGTTAAGCCGTTAATCCACATCTTGGAAGGTGAAAATGTATGCATCCATGTGATGATTCCAAGGCAATTATCATTATAGTTGGCTTCCTTCACAATTTCTGTTATCTGATCCGGGGTTGTTACAACTGGCTTAAATACTACTGAGCAAGGAATTGAGCTAGAATCATTTAATCCCTGTGCTATTATCTTAGAATGTTCTTCAACTTGTTTTAAGGTTTCTGGTCCATAAAGATGTTGAGAACCGGTAATAAACCAAAATTCATATCTTTTTAATGACATATGTTACCTCCTATTTCTTCTTATTCTTATATTAGATGCTTTTTTTAATACAATTTATATTTATCGATTTAATAGCTTATATGGCTATCTACAGTTCTAATGATATTACTGCTGGCTCTGAAGCTTTTTTATTTCCTTTAAGCGTTTCATAACATCATTGGCACCGCGACCAAAATAATCATGAAGTGTAGAGTATTCTTCATATAGCTTATTATATACTTCAACATTCTCAGGAATTGGAGTATATACTGTATCTTTTAATTTACCCATAACCCTTGCCGCTTCAAATACATCATCATAGCCACCCTTGTCACTACCAGCAGCCACAGCTCCAAATATTGCACTACCCAGGGCAGGTCCTTGAGATGAACCACCGATTTTAATTGGTAGATTAATTATATCTGCATAGATCTGCATAGCCATAGGATTCTTTTGTGATATACCACCGGATGCATAGAACTCATTAACAGCTACCCCATTATTACGGAAGGTCTCTATTATCTTTCTTGTACCATATGCTGTAGCTTCAATAAGGGCACGGTAGATTTCCTCTGGCTTTGTCTGCAAGGTCATACCTAGCATAACCCCTGTTAAATCCACATCCACCAATACAGAACGGTTACCATTCCACCAATCTAGAGCTACCAATCCACTTTCACCAGGTTTTAATTGCTCTGCTTTCTTAGTTAGATATTCATGTATGTTAAGACCTTCTGCTTTTGCTGCTTCATGGTATTCGGTGGTAACACAATTATCAACAAACCATGCAAAATGGTCTCCAACACAGGACTGACCAGCCTCATATCCAAAGAAACCTGGATATATACCATCCTCTACCACACCACACATACCAGGTACATTATGTTCTTCTTCTCCTAGTAACATATGGCAAGTTGAAGTTCCCATAATTGCTAACATTTTACCAGGTCCATCAATTTTAACAGCGGGAACAGTTACATGGGCATCAACGTTGGCAACTGCAACCGCAGTTCCTACTTTTAAACCAGTTAGCTTAGCAGCTTCTTCACTAATTTCACCAGCTTTTGAACCTAAGGGTGAAATTGGACAATTTAATTTATCTTCAACAACATTTTCCAATCTTGGATCTAGAGCCTTGAAAAACTCTTTGTCCGGATATCCCTCTTTTTTATGCCAGATAGCTTTATAACCAGCAGTACAGGAATTTCTTGTCTGTTTTCCTGTTAATTGCCAGACAACCCAATCAGCTGCCTCAACAATATAAGCTGCTTGATCATATATTTCAGGCGCCTCATCAAGTATCTGCCACACCTTAGGGAATAGCCATTCTGATGAAATCTTTCCGCCATAACGGGCCAGCCATTTTTGATTAGTTTTCTCTGCAATGTCATTTAACTGATTAGCCTTATCCTGTGCCGCATGATGCTTCCACAGTTTCACATATGCATGGGGTTCATCCTTATACTGCTCCAAAAAGCATAGTGGTGTTCCATCTTCTTTAACAGGAAGAACCGTACATGCAGTAAAATCAATACCTACACCTATTACATCCTCTGAATTTACCCCTGCTTCTTTTAAAACTGCAGGAATGGTATTAGCAAACACATCCAGATAATCCTGAGGATGCTGGAGTGCCCAGTCGTGGGCTAACTTCTTACCACTAGGTAAGTTTTCATCCATAACAGCATGGGGATATTCATATACGGCCGTAGCCAGTTCTTCTCCGGTTTCAACATTAACTAAGAGCGCACGCCCGGAGAGCGTACCAAAATCAACGCCAATTGAGTATTTAGGCATACTAAATCCTCCTTTTTCATTTTTTTCCTTAAAGTTGTACGTACAACTTCCATACTTATATTGTATCCAAATTATAAAAAAATGCAAGGAATTTTATATGTATTTTTATATATTATGAATAAGCCCTTATAAGACGATATAGTAGATATAATAGTAAATCTTATCTTCATATACTATCTAACACTTGTAATATCTTACAAAAGATATGCCAGAAATGAGGTGAAGTATGGACATTAACCAAGTAAACTCTCAAAGCAAAACACCCTTAGCCCCTTCGGAAAACAGAAAAATAGATTCCAGCTCCCCTGTAAGGGTTAACGATGATAACAATCTAAAACCAGGCCAGTATATAAGGGGTATTGTGACGGATCTTAGATATGACGAGGCTAAAATTCTCTTGGAACATTCCCAAGAAACTATTCTTGCTAAACTAGATGGAGATTTCACTTTTTCCATTGGACAATTGGCTGTCTTTATAGTAAATGAAGTCTCCCCTGATATTATATCTCTAAAAGCCGTAGCTAATATGATAAAACCTGAATTAGAAACGACTATAGAAAAAGCCTTAAAGGAAGCAGGATTCTCCCTAAATGATTTAAATAAAAGTATAGTACAGGAATTACTTAACAATAGAATGTCCATAGGTAAACATGTATTACAGTACTTGATAAAGCAAGCCCACTTAAACAAGGGTACTGCCCCAGATACTCTGATACAAATGTATCGCTTTAATATCCCCATAACAAAAGAGAACATTGCCCAGTTTGAGGCTATGCAAGAAGGCTCAAACAACCTATTACTAGATTTAAATAATACAGTCAAGAATATCCTTAATCTCCTGCACCCATCCAGCCAGCCCACTGTTTCTGTAAATAGGCCAGATACCAGTGAGAAGGTTCTAGTAGATAGGCCTTACAAGAGCTCGATTAGGGATAGGATATTTGATGAAAGAGATAATAGCCCTAATAAGGCGATGGACATTAATAAGGAAGTACTTAATTTTCTACTTAGGGATGCAAATGAAATCCAGCCCCAGCCATCATCTGCGGTAATGGCTAATTCTGGGGAGGTAAACCAATACATTTTAAACGACCGAGAAGTGCAAGAATTAGCAAGCCTAATAGGCAAGATAGTAGATAAGGATGAGTTAAAGGCTTTATTTAGGGAAGGCCCAATTACCACCAGAGATGTCTTTAGCTTTATTAATAAAAATATTAGCCGATGGGATACTTCCACAGCCCATTCAGTCATAAATACCCCAATTTATAGGAAACTGGTTGAAAAGGCCTTGGAAAATAGGTGGAGTATTACTCCAAAGCAAATAGAAAAGGGACTACCTATAGATGATTTCTTTAAAAAAATCGAAAAAGATATGGAAGAATTAGAGAGGATATTCCAATTGACAACCCAAAACACTTCCAATGAGAAAATAACAGAGGCTGAAACCCCCATTAAGAAAATTACAGATCAAGTCAATTTTATGAAATCTCTAAACGATATGTTCATGTACCTACAGCTTCCAGTTCAGTTAAAGAAACAGATAGCCCACAGTGAACTTTATGTTTTTAGGAGAAAGGGTAGTTTAAATAATAGGAGGGAATCTATCAGTGCTCTTATTCATATGGATATGACTTATCTGGGAGCCATAGATATCCATATCAGTTTAAACAATAAATTAATTAATACTACATTCTACACTGCAGATAGGCTAGTTGGACAGATTCTTGAGCAAAATCTTCCTACCCTTCATGATAAATTACTAGATAAGGGATTTCATGTTAAAGCCAGGGTGAAAAACACTGATGATAAAGCCGACTTAGAGAAAACTTTATGGGGTCATGATCTTCCTCATACAACAATTAGCCGTTATACCTTTGACATCCGAACATAGGAAGCAAAGGTATAAGGGCTTGCTTATTTATTATCTAAATACTCTTTAATTATTATATTCACTTTAGAAGGATCAGCCTTCCCCCCCATAGCTTTCATAGTCTGGCCAACTAGATAGCCTAAGACTTTAGTTTTTCCATCTCTATAATCTGATACCGATTGGGGATTTATCTCAAGTATCTCCTTTATTACCTTTTTAAGCCTACCCTCATCAGTTACCATTCCTAATCCATGTTCTTTAACATATTCCTCCGGATCGATTGGCTTAGTAAATATAATTTCAAATAGCTCTTTGGCGATGGTTCTGTTAATTTTCCCTTCATCAATCATCAATATTAAACTTGACAACTGCTCAGGTCTTAAGCTAATATCTTCCGGTTCCATACCCATATCATTCAGAAGTCTCATAGTTTCTACCATTATCCAGTTGGATACTTCCTTGGGCTTCCCACATATAGCTACTGTCTTTTCAAAAAGATCTGCCAGCTTTTTACTCTCTGTAATTATGCCAGCATCATAGGGTGGAAGCTTATACTCTTTTATATACCGTGCCATCTTCTCTTCTCGAAACTCTGGCTGATTTTTCTTAATTTCATCAATCCAGGAAGAATGAATAATAAGAGGAGGAAGGTCTGGCTCTGGAAAATATCTATAATCCCTGGCTTCTCCTTTACTTCTCATGGCATAACTGGTTTCCTTATTATCATCCCAGCGTCTTGTCTCTTGAACTACCAGCTCACCATTTTCTAATAGTTGTATCTGTCTCTTACTCTCGCTTTCAATTGCCTTAGCTATGGATTTAAAGGAATTTAAATTTTTCATCTCTGTCCTGGTTCCCAATTGCTTTGAACCAACTTCCCTTACCGATAAGTTAACATCAACCCGCAAAGATCCCTCTTGCATCTTACAATCGGAGATCCCTAGATATTGCAGGATTGTCTTTAATTTTTTTAGATATGCCACAACTTCATCTGCATTCCTTAGGTCAGGCTCACTGACAATTTCAATTAAAGGTATGCCACTGCGATTATAGTCAACCAAGGTGCAATCCCTGTCAGAATCATGAATTAGTTTACCTGCATCCTCTTCCATATGCATTTCATGGATACCTATCTTCTTACTGCCAGACTCTGTATCTATCTCTATCCATCCATCCCTACAGATTGGAAGATATAATTGAGATATCTGGTAGGCCTTAGGTAGATCTGGATAAAAATAATTTTTTCTATCAAATTTACACTTTTCGGTAATGGAGCAATTTAATGCAAGACCGGTAGCAATGGCATAGTCAACCACTGCCCTATTAAGTACTGGTAGAGCTCCTGGCATTCCAATACAAACAGGACAACACTGAGTATTAGGCTCCCCTCCAAATCTTGTGGAACAGGAGCAAAAGATCTTTGACTTGGTAGCCAGCTCAACATGGACCTCCAATCCGATCACTGTCTCATACATCTTCATTTTATAAATTCCTCCATCTCTTCTTCATCTGTACCTTACCTCTATTTACTCAATTTCCTATAGATAAGTAGCGCCTCTTCCCCTTACTTTATTGACTGCTCAAAACTATAGGCCGCCCGGATAATATCTCTTTCTCCAAAGGGCCTTCCAATCACTTGAAATCCTATGGGAAGTCCATCCCTACTAATACCACAGGGTACACTTACGGCTGGCAGTCCTGCCAGATTGACTGAAACAGTATATATCTCAGTAAGACACACTTTAACATCTTGGGAAGAACTCTCTCCTATTTTAGGAGCTGTTTGGGGTACCGTAGGTCCAAGAATTATATCATAGAAATTGAAAGCTTTAATGAAAGCCTCACTAATCTTTGAACGGACCTTCATAGCTTTAAGGTAAAAGGTCTCATAGTTATCTGAACTAACTACAAAGGCCCCTGCCATAATACGCCTTTTTACCTCTTCTCCAAATCCATCACTTCTTGTATTTTTATATAAGTCTTGAAGACTATCCCTATGCTCACTGCCAATGCCATATTTCACTCCATCAAATCTTGAGAGGTTGGAACTGGCTTCTGCACAGGCAATTACATAGTAAGCAGGAACTGCACTTTCGATAAGTTCCAAATCAAACTCCTCTACAATTGCCCCGTTTTCTCTATATAATTCAATAACTTTATTAAGACGTTCTCTTACCTCATTATTAAGGCAATCCCCTAGATAACCCTTAGGTACACCTATTCTCATACCCTTTACATCATTGACTAGGGCATCCATATAACTATATCCCTTAGTCTTAGCTGAGGTTGAATCCTTGGGATCGTGGCCTGAGATCACTTCCAGTGCTGCAGCGCAGTCAGAAATATTTTTCCCCATGGGTCCAATTTGATCCAACGAAGAAGCATAAGCTATAAGCCCATATCGGGATACAGTACCATAAGTAGGTTTTAAGCCAGTGATTCCGCAGTAAGCAGCCGGCTGGCGAATAGAACCTCCTATATCTGTCCCCAATGAATAAAAGGCTTCATCGGCAGCCACAGCCGCAGCTGAACCACCGCTGGAGCCTCCTGGTACATGGTCAGGATTCCTTGGGTTTTTAGTTATGCCATAATAGGATGTTTCATTGCTACTTCCCATGGCAAACTCATCCATATTAGTTTTTCCAATTATAATAGCCCCTGCCTTATTTAATCTTTCTATTACTGTAGCATTATAAGGGGGAATAAAGTTAGACAGCAATTTAGATCCACAGGAAGTAAGAATTCCTTTAGTACAGATATTATCTTTAATGGCTACAGGTACCCCTGCAAGGGGTGAAGCATTATAGTATCCCTGGTCCAACTTCTTCTGCAATTCTTCTGCTCTCTTTAGGGCATCCTCCTCATTAATAGTAATATAGCAATTATATTCTGCTTCCAATAATCCTATTTTATTTAACTGTTCCTCTACCGCTTCCTTGACTGATATTTGCCTCATCTTCAGCATCTTACCCAGCTCCAAGGCGGAGATTGATGTAATAGTATTCATAATGTCCCTCCTAATCTACTGCCTTTGGAACAACAAAACTGCCATCCTTTTGCTCTGGTGCATTCCTTAATAATTGTTCTCTAGTATCTTTATTTTCAATAACATCCTCACGAAAAACATTGGTCACATCTAAGACATGGGACATGGGCTCTATACCATCAGTATCAATATCATTCATTATTTCTACGTAGTCAAAAATTTTCTTTAATTCTTCTACCAATTTAATCTTTTCTTCTGAAGACACTTTTAAATTAGTTATATCTGCCAGATGCTCCACTGTCTCTTCTGTAATATTCATTAACTATCCCTGCCTTTCTTACCCTAATATTCGGGAAAGACATATCTATAATAATCGTATTTAACTATACTTTCTGATACATCAAATTTATTCTTTATTATCTTATTATATAAATCTATATACTCATCAGAGACTTCTTCCCCTGTAAGTAATATTGCCTTTCCAGTTTCAGAATTATACATAACTTTATCTGTTATAAAACTACGATTAGAAAATATGACCAGAGGATCAGAATTTGATAAAATATCCTGCCCCATTAAAAGCCTAGAATCATATTTCAATCCAAATAAATTTAATAAAGTCGGTAATATATCCATACTGGACGCTGGTTTATCCACAACAATCTTATTTTTCATTGATGAATTCCACAATATAAAGTGGTTTTTGTAGATTTCAAAATTAGGTTCAATGGTATAGGCAGCCAGTTCATCAAGCTTCTCCTTCTCCCATCCATAGGGATAATGATCTGCGCTTAATGCTATTACTGTTTTATCTGCCACACCAGCTTCCTGCAATTTCTTAATCAATGCCTCTAAAGCCTTATCCAGTTCCATCTGACAAGCAATATATGCCCTAACGTCGCTAGAGTAGGGTAAATCAGCTACTTCATCCTTATTTCTATATGACATACTGTTACCTGTAAAGGTATAATTCATATGACCGCTGACAGTAAGATAATATACATGAAACTGCTCCTCACGAATATATTCATCTACGGTGGCATTAATCATCTCTAAATCCGAGGCAGGCCAGACATTGGCTGTCTCTAATACCAATCCATTTCCAATTGCTTTAAATTTATAGCCCAGGTTAGGATGGGTTTTATCCCTTTGGTAATAGGTGTAAGTGTGATTATGATAAGCCTTGCTTTCTACTCCTATTCTATTAAATTGATGGCCCAGGGAAAATGGTAGCAGATTGTTCCTAGTTCGATACATACTTCTAGTACCTATAGGAATTAAGCTATTCAAAGCCACAAATTCACCGTCACTGGTACTGGTTTGCCATAGAGCTGTATAGAAATTCCTAAAGACAAAGCCTTCATTAACCAGTTTATATAAAGTTGGTGTCTTCTCCTTATGAACAGCATAAGGAGAAAAGCCCTCCGCTACAATCATAATCAGGTTATATCCCTTAAACATACCTGTATATTCATTTTTATTAGTTGGCTGAACTGAGTCAAAATATTTATGTAGTGTTCTAATAGTTTCATTAGCTTCTTGGCTTGCCAAAGCCTTAAAATCTATATCCATTATATTAGGCGACCTATCAATGGGAATAGGGGTAGCTGTGCTATTATTAATAGTTTCATGGCTAGGAGTAGGGGATGCTACCTTATTTGATTTAGATGTATTCTCTTTTGAACTACTCTCTTCCTTGCTAGCCTGCTGCATTACACTTATATCTGTCAATTCTAACTCATCATCTCTGCTTAACAGATTGGATAGGTCAAAACGGATCATAGTTACCATACCTAGCTGCTTACCACTTAGTTCTGGAACTCTGTTATTATGATACAGATCATAGGGAGAAAAAGCCCCCGTCCCAAAGATAAACAACGCTAAAAGAGCTATGATATGAGATACAAGAGCTCCAGCAAAGAGAATCCCCTGCTCTTTCCCTTGTATTGTTTCATAGCTTAGTGTTTCCTTCATTAAGTGATATAACATAGGAAGCGGCATAAATACTAATAACAAACCCAGGATATTATCCTTAATGGCTGCATATATATCCTTGTTGAAATTGGAAAATGCATCCCATGCCATACCAATTGTTTGAAAAGAGAAAAAAACCTTAAATACATGATAGTAAATTAGTTGGACAGAAAAAAGCAAACATATTATAGATGTTATAATCCACATAATAATCTTGTTCACCTTAGGCTCAAAAGCTGAAGATAGTAGAGCAAAGACTAATCCTAAGGGTATAGCAAAAAGAATTGGATATATAATTTTTCCATCTATTTCTTTAAATACTAGCAAATGCAATACTATCTCCAAATAGATGATACATCCAATAAAATATAGTATCACCTTTTGGGTATGTTGTTTTATTATCATAACAATAATTACCTTCTTTCAAAAGTAATAATTCCCTTACCATCCTTACTTGTTATTGTAGTAATTGCTCCATTAATCATAGTTACTTGAGGCGACTTATGGCCAATATCTGCATCTAATATAATAGGTAAATCTAATTCTCCCAGTACAGATAGTACTGCCTCCTCATAGCTGATTTCATAAGCGCTTTCATACATAGCAGGTCTTCCAAAGACAAAACCAGTAGCATGGTTGAACCATCCGGCCTCCTTTAATTGCCACAGTCCCCTTGTTAGATCCTCACTACTAAGATCATAACTTTCCAGGTACCAAAGTATACCATCCTGTGCATACCTCTCTACAAAATCACAGGTTTTATCAAAACGAGTTCCTACCAAGCTAAGAAGAACATCTAGACAGCCTCCTATGGTCCTGCCATTAATAGTCAGTTCATCCCCTTTTTTAGATGATTGAGGCATTACATTTTTCCATTCTACATCCTTATCTAAGTAAAACCCTTCATAGCCCGTTTCTCTAGAACGATAACCATCCTGGAATTTATCAAAGCTATGCTGTATAATATCATTTCCTTCTAAAATTCTTATGTTATCGTGAAGGGATCTATGCCATGGTTTCATTCCAAAACTACTAAAATTATTGGCATAGATTGAAGCAATATCCAGATTGGTTGTAATAGTAAAATTAATACCCGTTGTATCGGAGAATCCTTGAAGCCATTTGGGATGGTTCTTTAATAAGTCAAAATCTATATTAGATAACATCTCTACAAGATAATCCCCACCACCAGCAGCCATTATGACTCTAACCTCTGGATTTGTAAATAGTTCCATAAGCTCTTTGGCTCTTGTCTTTCCATCGGAACTTCTTCCCTTATAATTCTTCCTAACATTATTAGTCTCTATAATAGGATACCCCATTTCTGTTAATTGGGATATTCCACTATCTAAACGAATTAAATCAACCTCTGAATCATTACCTGAAGAAGTTGCTGTAACTCCTATTTTATATCCTTTTTCTAAATTCTTGGGATAAATCATGGCAATATCCTCCTATTTTTATCATTATTAAGTATACCCATATAGGAAATTTTCATCTTACTCGGTACTGAAGTTAATTATTTAGAAAGCTTATCAATGATTGTTTTTATTTCTTCTAATTTATCTGATGTATTCCCTGTCTCTATGGCCTCTTTGACACAGTTGTCAATATGCTGATGTAGAACCTCATTATTTACTTTACGTATTATAGCCTCTATGGCCATAAGTTGATTGGATATATCAATGCAGTAACGATCCTCTTCCATCATCTTAAGTATTCCATCTATTTGCCCTCTGGCTGTTTTTAACAAACGACTAAGCTTGTCCGCATCAGCTTTCATCTATATCCTCCTGTTCTTTATTTCAAATCAATTTCACCATCAAACACCGTAACAGCTGGACCTGTCATAAAAACTTTATTCTCTTTTTCATCATAGCGAATCTTTAAATCCCCACCAAGCAAATGTACAGTCACTTCATTATCTGTCAGCCCATTAAGTATACATGCTACCACACTGGCACAGGCTCCAGTACCACAGGCTAAGGTTTCTCCTGAGCCTCTCTCCCATACTCTCATATCAATATTCTTTCTGTCTATAATACGAACAAATTCGGTATTGATTCTATCGGGAAACATACTGTGATTTTCAAATAAAGGTCCTAAGGTCTCTAGGGGTATAGATTTTGTATCCTCTACAAAGACCACTCCATGGGGATTGCCCATAGAGACACAGGTAATCAAAAACTCCTCATCTCCTACCATAATTGGTTCATTAATAATCTTATCTAGATTTGATTTAACAGGAATCTTGGAAGGCTCTAAAATAGGAGCTCCCATATCAACGGTTACTGATTCAACTTTACCATCTACTACATCCAGATCCAGTGTCTTAATGCCACTGAGGGTCTCAATAAGTAAATTGGTCTTGTCTGTTAAGCCATAATCATAAACATATTTCCCCACACAACGAATTCCATTGCCACACATCTTAGCCCTTGAACCATCATAATTGTAAATATCCATCATAAAATCTGCTTTATCTGATGAGCGAATTAAAATTAAACCATCAGAACCAACACCGTAATGTCTATCACTAACTTTTATAGCTGTTTCAGGGATATTATCAATTACTTCTTTAGTACAATCTACATATATATAATCATTGCCAATACCATGCATCTTTGTGAATTTCATAGGAATACCAGCCTTTCATAACACTATTTATTCGGATTTCAATATAAATGTTATTATAGCAAAAATAACAAGGATGGTAAAGTGATGAAGAAAATTGTGAAGAGTTTATGTTTTTTGAAATAAAATAAAACTTTAGTTGACAGATTTAATTATATGTGTTATATTACTTATATAACAAGTGCAACATGTATAACATGTACCACATTTTATTTCTAATTATCAAATATAGTTATGTATAGAAGGAGGAATGTTTAATGTTATTACCTAGAATTTTTAATGATCGTTTCGACAGCATATTTGATGACTTCTATAATTTTAATTTTCCTACTTTCTTTAAGACCCCATCTCATGGATGGATGGCTACTAACATCAAAGACTTAGGCAAAGACTATCAATTGGAAATTGAACTACCTGGTTATGAGAAGAAAGATATACAAGTTCAGTTAGATAATGGCTATCTTACAGTTATTGCAGAAAGGTCCAGCGAGATGGAAACAAAAGACACTTCCAAGGGTAGATATATCCGCAAGGAAAGTTACATGGGCAGATGCCAGAGAAGCTTCTACGTTGGTGAAGGCTTAAATGAGGATGATTTCAGAGCTGCCTTTGATAATGGTATCCTTAGACTTACTTTCCCCAAG
>JAAYPX010000161.1 GCA_012519565.1 Clostridiales bacterium
AGATTATTTTATTCGGATTTAATAACAATTTATATAATGATTTACTATGCTAATTATTTTATAACTATTAATGGCATTTGTCTATGTATTATATTCTATCTTATTGGACAAGTCTACACATAATTTCAAATTTAAGCACTTTATATATTAGCATCATGTTTTTGGCAATTTTATAGTACTATTTTTCTTAGTAAAAAGGGGACGTATAATACGTCCCCATAGTTCATACAATTATTTAAACTAATTCGATTAATACTTATAAAGCTGCATCGCCTTTACGAGGCCCTATCTTAACAATTCTTGTATAACCACCATTACGGTTAGCATACTTAGGAGCAATCTCATTGAATAACTTATCAGATAAGTTAATCTCCTTTGTATTTCTCTTTCTACCTGCAGCTTCGCTAGGTACTTCTGTTATAGGATAAAGATATTTCATCATCTGTTTTCTAGCGTGAAGACGAGATGGTCTATCCTTCTTAATAGTTTTTTCTACATTATCATAAACAGTAACTTTCTTACCATCTACAACTTCTTTTACTCTCTTGCCGTCTTTATCTTTACGAGCAACCTTTGTGGTTACTGTAACTGTATCATAGTTATCTTTTTCCTTTACAGCAAGAGCAATCATGCTTTCGGCTATTCTACGAATTTCCTTTGCCTTAGCTTCAGTTGTAACAATTTTACCATGATATAGTAAGTTAGTTACCTGGTTTCTAAGCAAAGCTTTTCTTTGACTGGAATTTCTTCCAAGCTTTCTATAACCTGCCATTGCTTTCCCTCCTTCGAAACAAATTACGATTAATTCTATATTAGTCTTCGCTCTGACTTAATGATAAGCCAAGCTCCTTTAATTTTGTCAGTACTTCTTCCAAAGACTTACGTCCCAGATTTCTCACCTTCATCATATCCTCAGCAGTTTTGTTGGTGAGTTCTTCCACCGTATTGATTCCAGCTCTCTTTAAGCAGTTATATGAACGAACTGATAATTCTAATTCATCAATGCTCATTTCCAGTACTTTTTCTTTTTCATTATCTTCTTTCTCAACCATGATTTCTGCAGTTCTTGCATTCTCAGATAAATCTATGAAGGATTTTAGATGTTCACTTAGTACCTTTGCTGCCAAGCTTAAAGCCTCATCCGGTGCTAATGTTCCATTGGTAAATACATCCAGAGTGAGTTTATCATAGTCTGTGATTTGCCCGACACGAGTATTCTCTATGGAAAGATTAACACGCTCAACGGGGGTATAGATTGAGTCAATAGGAATTACACCAATTGAAAGCTCATCATTCTTATTCTTATCAGCGCTGATATATCCTCTTCCGTTGGTAATAGTTAGTTCCATATATAACTTGCTGTCAGGTCCTCCGCACAAAGTTGCAATTACCTGATCAGGATTTAGTATCTCAATATCTGGGTCAACCTGTATATCACCTGCTGTTACTACTACTTCACCCTCTGCCTCAATATAAGCAGTCTTAGGTTCATTTATATCGCTTGTGTTTTTGATTGCTAAGCTTTTGATGTTCATGATAATTTCAGTTACGTCTTCCTTCACTCCAGGAATAACACTAAACTCATGAACAACCCCATCAATCTTTATCTGACTGACAGCCGAACCTGGTAGGGATGATAGCATGATCCTTCTAAGGGAATTACCCAAAGTTGTACCATAACCTCTCTCAAGCGGCTCTACCACAAAACGTCCAAACTTTTTATCTTCGGAAATTTCTGCAATCTCTATTTTGGGTTTTTCAAAATCAAACACAACAGGACCCTCCTTCTGGGTTATATGAGTTGAACTTCAATTTAATGATAACATAAAATGTTCTGCTTATATTACGTACCATAAAGTAACTTATAATATAAGCAGCATATCTTATATTATTATTATTTAGAATACAACTCGACAATAAGCATTTCATTTACCGGAACATCAATCTGGTCTCTTGTTGGAACTTCCTTTACAATACCTGTCAATGTTTCATGATCTGCCTCTAGCCATGCAGGAACTGTTCTTCCTCCAGTAACCTCTAAGATATCCTTATATCTTTGTGTATTCTTAAATTTCTCTTTAATTTCTATTTTATCTCCAGCCTTAACTTTGTAAGATGGGATATTTACGCATACACCATTAACTAATACATGCTTATGACTTACAATTTGTCTAGTTTCTTTTCTTGTTCTACCAAAACCTAAACGGAAAAGTACGTTATCAAGTCTGCACTCTAATAATATTAACAGGTTTTCACCTGCTGTACCTGTCTTCATTTTAGAAGCTTTTGCATAAGTATTTCTAAAAGGTTTCTCTAATACCCCATAGATAAACTTAGCTTTTTGCTTTTCTCTTAATTGTAAACCATATTCACTTGTTTTCTTGCCAGCTCTAGCAAATGATCTGTTGGATTTCTTGTCGATACCCAAATAAGCAGGCTCTATGCCAAGTGATCTACATCTTTTTAAAACCGGACCCATGTCTCTTGCCATTTACTCTAACCTCCTATCAGACTCTTCTGCGTTTTGGTGGACGACATCCGTTATGAGGAACGGGAGTTACGTCCTGGATACTGGTTACTTCTATACCGCATGCCTGAATTGCACGGATAGCTGCCTCTCTACCTGAGCCTGGCCCTTTAACCATAACTTCAACTGTTCTTAAACCATGTACTAACGCTGCTTTTGCTGCAGTTTCTGCTGCCATTTGAGCTGCATAAGGAGTAGATTTTCTTGAACCTCTAAAGCCTAATCCGCCAGCACTAGCCCAAGAAAGTGCATTACCTTCTGCATCTGTCAGCGTAACAATTGTATTGTTAAAAGATGACTGAATATGTGCCTGTCCACGATCGACGTTCTTTTTGACACGTTTTTTAGTCACTTTTTTTGCTGCTGTTTTCTTAGCCATTTAAACAAACCCTCCTATTGGATTATTTACTGTCTCTACAGGCTTAATACTTTAGTAGAAACAGATTTTATTACTTCCTATTTATATATGTTGCAGATCAACAATTATTTCTTCTTATTAGCAACAGTTCTTCTAGGACCTTTTCTGGTTCTTGCATTCGTCTTAGTCTTTTGACCACGAACTGGAAGACCTTTTCTATGACGGATTCCTCTATAGCATCCGATTTCTTGTAATCTCTTAATGTTAAGTGCGATTTCTCTTCTTAAATCACCCTCAACAGTTTGTATTTCATCAATAACATCACGAATTCTAGCTACTTCATCGTCTGTTAAATCTCTAACGCGGGTGTCAGGATTAACATTAGCTTGAGCTAGAATGCGTTTAGAACTTACTCTTCCTATACCATAGATATAAGTTAGTCCTATTTCTATACGTTTGTCTCTTGGTAAATCTACGCCACTGATACGAGCCATGCGTTTAATACACCTCCAAATTGTTTTATTGTGACAAGGAAGCAACCATTTGCTATCCTGTCAGATTACCGTAATATAACTTTTATATTACGTCAGCCGCTTTAAATTGTGACATACAGGCCCCGAAGCCTGTTGCTAAGAAACTGTGATGACGGCACAGTCCTTAAAACAGACACTTACGTATAACGCAAGGCTGCCCACAATATCACAACATCACTGCCAAAGTAGGCAGCTAATTGTAACACAAAAAGCAAGAACTATATTATATAAAACAATACCGAGTTTTGAGGTACCCGAACTATTGTATATTAGCCTTGTCTTTGTTTGTGTTTGGGGTTTTCACAGATAACTCTGATAGCACCCTTTCTTCTAATAATTTTGCATTTTTCGCAAATTGGTTTTACTGATGACCTTACTTTCACAGTAATTCACCCCTTTCAAAAAAGTCCGCCTTTTATTATATCACTGCGGAAATATAATAGCAAGCAATATTTTTACATAATTTTAAAAATAAATTTCAAGTATAACCTAGTTTATCCAACTACTTATCACGCCAAATAATTCTACCTTTTGACAAATCATAAGGTGATAATTCCAATGTTACTTTATCACCAGGAACTATCTTAATAAAGTTCATTCTCAACTTGCCGCTTATATGAGCCAGTACTTTATGACCATTTTCCAATTCTACATGGAACATAGCATTAGGTAACTTCTCAATAACTGTACCCTCGATTTCAACAACATCTGCCTTAGACATTACTCAACCTCCTTATTTGATATTTCAATATGCTACTCATGCTAAAATCTTGCATCTTATGCTAAGAATCTTGCATTCTAGATCTATGATATAATTTCAAAGCTCTCTTTATATCCTCATCCCTGACTTTATTATCTTTAATCTTATCTATAAGTTCAGAATCATAATAATTAAGCAGATTAACATGTTTAACTTTCTTTTTCTTGGGACGCTGAAGTGTTCTAATTTTTCCGTCCACTAAATATATATATTCATTATCCTTACTGATTATTACATACAATCTACCAAAATCATGACCTTGTTTGGAGATTGCAAAGCCTCCGATAAATACTTCTTTCATATTTTCAAGCCTTTCTATACGTAGAAATTAATTATGCCTTGCGTAAAGTAAGTATCTCCGGCTCATCTTCTGTAATTAGAACAGTATTCTCATAGTGGGCAGAAAGAGAGCCATCAGCGGTAACAACAGTCCAGTCATTATCAAGCCAATAGACATCATAGCGCCCTTCATTTACCATTGGTTCAATAGCCAGAGTCATTCCAGGCTCCAGTTTAGGTCCCCTACGTTTTTGCTTGAAATTTGGTATCTGGGGTTCTTCATGAAGATCTTTGCCTATACCATGACCTACCAGATCCCGTACTACAGAATAACCAAAGGACTCAACATATGATTGAATAGCCTCAGATATTTCATATAGATGATGACCAGCCTTGGCATACTTGATTCCTTCAAAAAAGCTATCTTTGGTAACCTCAATAAGCTTTTGCGCCTCCTTGCTTATCGATCCTACTGGTACAGTTCTAGCCGCATCAGAGTGGTATCCCTTATAGATGACCCCTGCATCGATAGATACAATGTCACCTTCCTTAAGAATATGCTCTGTATCCGGAATACCGTGTACTACTTCATTATTTACTGAAACACATAGAGAGGCCGGAAAACCATTGTAATTAAGAAAGGAAGGAATACATCCATAACTTTTAATTAACTCTCTGCATTTTTTATCAATATCTAAAGTGGTTATTCCTGGGCTAATATAGTCTTCTAACGCCTCTAATACTTCAGCTAATATTCGTCCAGCTTCCCTCATTAGTTCAATTTCTCTCTCTGATTTAATAATTATAGACAAATTATCCTCTTCCTTTCCTATTCAAGTACAATATTACCATAAGCAGATTAGTCAAGACTCATAGTCAATTCAATAATATTCTTGAAAATATAGTCCATTCCTTTTGTTCCATCAACAGTTTTTAGTTTTCCCTTTTGCCTATAATATTCAATTAATGGCTCTGTCTGCTGAGCATAAACCTTTAGACGTTTTTCTACAGTCTCAGGCTTATCATCATCTCTTAGAACTAGTTTGCTTCCACATACATCGCATATACCATCAATCTTGGGTGGTATTGTAACTACGTGGTAAGTAGCTCCACAATTTAAGCAGGCTCTTCTACCCGACATTCTCTTGATAATATGATCATTGGGAACATCTATATTAATTGCTACCTCTATTTCTTCATACTTTGTGGCCAAGGCCGCGTCTAAACTTTCAGCCTGTGGAATGGTTCTTGGATAACCATCTAATACATATCCTTTACTGCAATCCTCATGTTGAAGACGCTCAAGTATCAAAGCAATCGTAAGATCGTCAGGAACTAGTAATCCTTTGTCAATATACTCTTTTGCCTTTATCCCTAAGTCAGTTCCACTTTTAATATTTGCTCTAAAAATATCGCCTGTAGAGATATGCGGGATCTTATAATGCCCTGAAATCTTTTTTGATTGTGTTCCTTTACCAGCACCAGGTGCACCTAGCATTACAATTTTCATATTCCTCTCCCTTGAAAAATGATATATTTTGATTCCCAAATGAGGCCTTCTAAGTATTGACCACAATCATATATAGGTTCAACAACTAGAATAGCCTCAGTATGAGAAGATTAATTAATCATTTAAAAAACCTTTATAGTGGCGAACAAGCATCTGGGACTCAATCTGTTTCATAGTTTCAATTATAACACCCACTATAATGATAATTGATGTACCACCAAAGCTTACAGATGCATTAAAGACTCCTGCAAAGAAGATTGGTATAATTGATACTATAATCAAACCTATTGCTCCAATTAAAATAATATAATTAAGTACTTTTGTTAAATATTCTGTGGTAGGCTTTCCAGGTCTGATACCAGGAATAAATCCACCTTGTTTCTTCATATTATTAGCTACTTCAATTGGATTAAATGTTATTGATGTATAGAAGTATGCAAAGAAAATAATCAATGCAATGTATATTAGTAAACCAAGACTATACTTAAATTCACCATCACCAAATTTTAGCCAGTTTCCTTGGTTTAACATATAAAGCACTTTAGGTAAAAACCTTTCTCGTGCAGGAAATACACCGAAGAAAGAACCAAGTACTATTGGGAATTGCATGAGTGAACTAGCAAAAATCACAGGCATAACACCTGCTGTATTTACTTTCAAAGGAATGTGGGAAGATTGCCCCCCTACCATCCTTCTACCCTGTACTTTCTTTGCATATTGAACAGGTATCTTTCTCTCTGAATCCTGTAAAAATAATACTAAAACAATAGTTAAAACAATGACTACCAGTATTATTATTGACGCCAAAATCGCCTTTAACACAGGTTTATTATAAACGAATTGATTAAATAGGGCTATAAAATCACTAGGCATAGTTGAAACAATATTAACTAATAGTATGATGGAAATACCATTACCAACACCTTTTTGTGTGATTTGCTCACCCAACCACATAAGAAATGCTGAACCTGCAGTAAATGATGCTACTATAAGCATAATATTTGTAAAAGTAGGTCCGCCATCTAAAGCACCAGAATTACCAAACCCTATAGCAAAAGCAAGAGATTCAACAACAGCAAGTCCAATAGTAATGTAACGGGATAACTCTTCTATCTTCTTTCGTCCATCTTCTCCTTCTTTCTGCATCTCTTCCAATTTGGGTATAGCAATTGTTAATAATTGCATGATAATAGAAGCAGAAATATATGGAGTAATACTTAGGGCGAAGATAGACATTTGTTTAAATGAACCGCCTGTCAGCGTATTAAAAAATCCCAAAACCTCAGAATTGAAAAAAATGCTGGTGTAGTCCTTGCTAATAGCAGGAGCTGGGAGCAATGTTCCCAGTCTTACTATTACCAGCGCCATTAGAGTATAAAGTATTTTATTCCTGATATCCTTAACTTTAAAAGCATTTCGAAGTGTCTTTATCATTATACCACCTCAGCATTTCCACCAAGGGCCTGAATTTTCTCAATTGCACTAGCACTAAATGCATTAACCTTGACATCAAGCTTCTTAGTTAGTTTACCATTGCCTAGAATTTTCACTCCATCTCTAGGGTTTTTGATTACCCCGTTTTCTATCAATGATTCAACTGTTACTGTAGCACCATCATCAAATCTATTTAATACATCTACATTAATTGCAACGATTTCTTTTGTATTTCTATTGGTAAAACCGCGTTTAGGAATTCTTCTATATAGTGGCATCTGACCACCTTCAAATCCCAATCTAGGAGCTCCGGAACGTGCTTTTTGTCCCTTATGGCCTTTACCAGCAGTTTTACCATTACCTGAACCGTGACCACGACCTTTTCTAAAATCACTATGTTTAGAACCATAAGCCGGCTTTAATTCTGATAAGTTCATTTATGCGCACCTCCTTTTGGTTATTATATTTCCTCAACCTTTACTAAATGTTTAACTTGATCTATCATTCCTCTAACCGCAGCATTGTCTGGCATTTCTACTGTTTTATTGAGTTTTCTTAGACCTAATGCTTCTACTGTCTTTCTATGCTTTGGAATTGCACCGATAGTAGACTTAACTAATGTAATTCTTAATTTTTCTGCCATTTTGACACCTCCATTATTGATAATACGCATCCTCAGCGGACTATCTTGTCAGCTGTTCTACGGAAATTCCACGAAGCTTAGCAACTTCCTCTGGGGTCTTTAATTGGCTTAATCCTTCAATTGTAGCAAGAACAACGTTTTGCTTATTGTTGGAACCAAGTGATTTGGTACGTATATTTTTAAATCCAGCCAGCTCAAGTACACTACGAACTGGTCCTCCGGCAATAACACCAGTACCTTCTGGTGAACGTTTTAATAATACAGTAGCACTTCCAAATTTACCGATAAAATCATGGGGTACGCTACCATTCTCGTCAATTGGCAAGCTGATCAGGTTCTTCATCGCAGCTTCTTTACCCTTGCGGATTGCTTCAGGTATCTCAGTTGCTTTACCAAGGCCAGCTCCAACGTGTCCGTTCTTGTCGCCAACAACAACTAAAGCTGTAAATCTAAAATTACGTCCACCTTTTACAACCTTAGTAACACGCTTAATTGACACTACTTTATCTTCTAACACCAGTTGACTAGCATCAACGATTGTTCGTTTCATGTATTCTCCTCCTTGCTTAGAATTCAAGACCAGCTTCACGAGCTGCATCCGCCAACGCTTTTATTTTTCCTTGATATATGAAACCACCTCTATCAAAGACAACATTTTTAATACCTTTTTCTAATGCTCTTTTTGCTATAACAGTACCTAAATATGCTGCCGCTGCTACATCGTTGGTTTTCTGAAGCTCTGCTTTAACTTCTTTTTGAAGTGTTGACGCTGATACCAAAGTATTACCCACTGTATCATCAATAATTTGTGCATACATATGGTTGTTACTTCTATATACAGCTAAGCGAGGTCTCTCAGGAGTTCCTGTGAAACGTTTACGGATTTTCATGTGTTTTTTAGCACGAATTTTAACTCTTGACTCTTTCTTAACCATTTAATTTCACTCCTCCTTCTACTTCTTACCGGTCTTACCAACCTTGCGTCTTATCACTTCATCAGCATATTTAATACCTTTACCCTTATAAGGTTCAGGTCTTCTCTTATCTCTGATTTCAGCGGCATATTGGCCAACCTTTTCTTTGTCAATACCTTTTATTATAATCTTATTACCCTCCACTGTAGACTCAATACCTTCTGGATCTACCATTACAACTGGATGGGAAAAGCCTAGTGTTAATGTTAATTCTTTACCAGCTTTAGCAGCTCTATAACCAACACCATTAATTTCAAGAACCTTTTGATATCCTTCATTTACACCGATAACCATATTGGCAATCAGAGTTCTTGTCAAACCATGTAAAGATTTCATTTTCTTTAAGTCATTGGGTCTTGCAACGTTCACATGACCATCTTCTACTGTAATAGTCATCTCAGAGGGTAACACTCTAACTAATGTTCCCTTGGGACCCTTAACAGTCACTTCATTATTTTCTGCTACATCTACAGTTACTCCTGCAGGTATAGCGATAGGCATTCTTCCTATACGTGACATGCCCGCACCTCCTAATTTATTTAACGGATTTATTGTTATACCAGGTTGCCCTAGTCTAAATCTATATTAAAGTCAAATACTAAATGTTAATAGCTTATAAATAACCTTTATAAACTTCATATAAATTCATGTTACCTTATGAAATCTATATTACCATATCAGTTTATATTACCATATCAGTTTATATTACCATATAAGTTTATATTACCATATAAACGCTAATACCTCGCCACCTACATTTAGTTCTCTTGCCTCTTTATCTGTCAGTACACCTTTATTAGTAGAGATAATAGCAACTCCAAGGCCTCCTAATACCTTAGGAAGTTGATCCTTGTTAGCATAAACACGAAGACCTGGTTTTGATATTCTCTTAAGTCCAGTGATAATCTTATCTTTTTTATCTTTGCCATACTTTAATGTAATATGAATCATTTTCATATTGCCAACTTCTTCAATAGTATATTTCTTGATATAACCTTCTTTTAAAAGGATATCAGCAATTGCAATTTTCATCTTAGAAGCAGGTACATCTACTGTATCATGTTTTGCAGTGTTTGCATTACGAATTCTTGTAAGCATATCTGCAATTGGATCGCTCATTGTCATCTATTTTGCCTCCTTTCTTAACTTACCAGCTTGCTTTCTTTACGCCCGGTATTTGTCCCTTATATGCTAATTCACGAAAACAAATTCTGCACACACCATATTTTCTTAGATACGCATGGGGACGACCACAAATTCTGCATCTATTATATTGTCTAGTTGAAAATTTAGGTTTGCGTGCTTGTTTAATCTTCATTGACGTTTTTGCCATGTCCTACCTCCTAACTATTTCATAAATGGCATACCGAATAGTGTTAACAGTTCACGTGCTTCTTCATCGGTCTTAGCAGTAGTTACGAAAATAATATCCATACCTCTTACTTTATCCACCTTATCATAATCGATCTCAGGGAAAATTAACTGTTCTTTAATTCCTAGTGCATAATTTCCTCTACCGTCAAACGCATTCGGGTTAACGCCTCTAAAGTCACGAACACGAGGTAATGCTAAGTTAATCAAACGATCAGCAAAATCATACATTTTCTCGCCTCTTAGAGTTACCTTACATCCAATTGCCATGCCCTCTCTAAGCTTAAAGTTTGCTACAGATTTCTTAGCTCTTGTAATAACTGGCTTTTGTCCAGCAATTATCTCAAGATCCTTCAGCGCTGCATCTAAAACCTTTGCATTCTCCTTAGCTTCACCAACGCCCATATTTATAACAATTTTCTCGATTTTTGGGACTTCCATCACATTCTTATATCCGAATTTTTTGGTCATACCGGCTACAATTTCATTATAGTATATATCTTTTAATCTAGCCAACTCTCATTAACCTCCTCTCTTCAATTAGTCGATCACTTCGCCAGTTGATTTTGCAAAACGTACTTTCTTAGGTCCGTTTTTTCCATCCACTATCTTAAATCCAATTCTAGTAACTTTTCCTTTATGAAGATACATAACATTGGATATATCAATTGGTGCTTCCTGATGAATTATACCACCCTTAGGGTTAGTTTGATCTGCTTTGCTGTGTTTTGTAATCATATTTACGCCTTCCACAACAACTTTTGAATCTTTTACGGACAATACTTTGCCCTCTTTACCTTTATCTTTACCAGCAATAATTTTAACATTATCGCCTTTTTTAATTTTCATCGTTGCCACAGTCGACACCTCCTTATAATACTTCTGGTGCTAAAGAAACGATTCTCATAAATTGTTTCTCTCTTAATTCTCTAGCTACTGGTCCAAAGATACGAGTACCTCTTGGAGTCTTGTCATCTTTAATAATAACAGCAGCATTTTCATCAAATCTAATATAGGAACCATCTTTACGACGTACACCTTTAACGGTTCGAACTACGACAGCCTTAATAACATCGCCTTTTTTAACAACACCGCCTGGTGTTGCATCTTTAACCGAGCAAACAATGATATCGCCCACATTGGCATATCTTCTTCTAGTTCCGCCTAAAACTCTGATACATAGCAATTCTTTTGCACCGGTATTATCGGCAACTTTAAGTCTTGTTTCCGATTGTATCATGATAATACTCCTTTCAGTTGAAATAATGCCTATAGCTGGCATACCCCATCAGATTATTTTGCTTTTTCGACTATCTCTACTAGTCTCCATCTTTTATCTTTAGATAATGGTCTTGTTTCCATAACTTTTACTCTATCGCCGATTTTGCATTCATTATTCTCATCATGGGCTTTTAGTTTGTAAGTTCTTTTTACGATCTTGCCATAAAGAGGATGCTTAACGTTATCAGTAATAGCTACAACAACGGTCTTATCCATCTTGTCGCTAACAACTTTGCCGATACGGGTTTTTCTTAATTTTCTATCCACTACAATACTCCTTTCCATGATCGTAGGCTGAAGCCATCGTTATACAACAGTTGGCTTCTATCCACGAATCAATCATTATTTAGAAGCTTTTGAAAGTTCAGAAATCACTGTTTGGATTCTAGCAATGTTTCTTCTTACTTCCTTTATTCTGCTTGTATTATCCAGCTGATTGGTTGCGTTTTGAAATCTTAAATTAAAAAGTTCCTTCTTTGCAGCTACTAATTCTTCGTTCAATTCTGTAGCTGATTTTTTTCTTAAATCTTCTACATATTTACTAGTTTTCACTGTTTTCACCGCCTTCTAATTCTGCACGGGAAACTATTTTGCATTTCACCGGTAATTTATGTGATGCAAGACGTAATGCTTCCCTAGCTAATTCCTCTGATACGCCGGAGATCTCGAACATTACACGTCCTGGCTTAACAACAGCTACCCAATATTCCACAGAACCTTTACCTTAACCCATACGTGTTTCAGCTGGTTTTGCAGTAATAGGTTTATCAGGGAATATTTTAATCCAAACTTTACCACCACGTTTTGTAAAACGTGTCATAGCAACACGGGCAGCCTCTATCTGATTAGATTTAACCCATGCTGGTTCCATAGCGACAATACCATAATCTCCATAAGCAAGTGTATTTCCTCTTGTTGCTTTTCCAGACATACTGCCGCGGAATTGCTTACGGCGCTTAACTCTCTTAGGCATTAACATTATTTATCGCTCCCTTC
>JAAYPX010000162.1 GCA_012519565.1 Clostridiales bacterium
TATGACTTTATATCTGGTGATTTTTAATATATTTTGATCTTAGTTATAAAACCCGCATTTACAGCTGTTTTTGCTCGATTTCCTGCAAACATTACCCACGCCTAAGACATTAATATACATATTGTTTGTCATAACCTACAAAATTTATTTTATTTTAATCACTTTTATATTAATTATTTGTAGATTATTTAACATAGATATGTTATAATTCAAAGGATTGTTAAAATATTTTTAAAGGAGGTCAAATTAATGGATCAGACAAAGACGGTTCCTTTCTATGGAACGAAGGAACAAGAAGAAGAACTTTTAAAAGTTATTGCTGAACATAATCATGATAAAAACTCTATAATGCCCATTCTTCAAGCGGCTCAAGGAATTTATGGTTATCTTCCCATTGAGGTTCAAACCATGATTGCCACTGAATTAGATATACCGCTGGAAAAGATCTATGGAATAGTTACTTTCTATTCACAATTTTCATTAAATCCAAAGGGCGAATACAGAATTTCTGTTTGCTTAGGAACAGCATGTTATGTTAAGGGTGCAGGTGAAATTTTTAACAAATTGCAAGAGATTTTAGGTATTGAGGATGGCGAATGTACAGAGGATAGGAAGTTCTCTTTGGAATCCTGTCGTTGTATCGGAGCATGTGGCCTAGCCCCTGTTATTACTATCAATGATGATGTTTATGGCAAGATAACATCCGATGATCTTCAATCCATATTGGCTAAATATCAATGATATGCTACCGGAAATATCTCTTAATATATTGGATATTGCCAACAATTCTATTAGAGCTGGTGCAAACCTTATAGAAATAGTAATTCGTATACATAAGGTTACGAATAGACTACTACTTATTATCACTGATAACGGTTCTGGTATGAGTAAGGATATCCTGGCTAATGTTGAAGACCCCTTTTTCACATCTAGAACAACCCGGAGTATAGGACTTGGCATACCCTTTTTAAAATCAGCAGCCTTAACAACTGGAGGCAGTTTTCATATTGAATCTGAACCCGGCCTAGGTAGTAAGATTTCTGCTGAATTTGTCATATCCCATATAGATTGTATGCCTTTAGGCGACATAAGTAGTACCATTCACGCATTAATAATATCCAATACACAGATTGATTTTATTTACACCTATGAATTAGATGATAAATCATTCCAATTGGATACTAGACAATTTCGTAATATCCTGGGCGCTATCCCCTTGGATGTTCCGGAGGTCTCTGCATATATCATGGAGTATTTAAAAGAAAATCATAAAATGGTTAATGGTGATTTTCATATTTGATAATAACCAAGTAATATTTAAAGATAGGAGAATGCGATAATGAAATCTCTTGAAGAATTAAAAGCAATAAGAGAAAAGATGCAAAGCCAAATGAGCCTTCGTGCAGATAGTGACCAAAACGTTACTCGGGTTGTAGTAGGTATGGCCACATGCGGAATTGCCAGCGGAGCTAGACCAGTATTAACTGCACTTTCTAACGAAGTGATGACTAGAGGCTTGGATAACATTAAAGTTACTCAAACAGGTTGCATTGGTTTGTGCCAATATGAACCAATTGTTGAAGTTATAGAACCTGGCAAAGAAAAGGTTACTTACATTAAGATGACTCCTGAAAAAGCTTTAGAAGTTTTTGAAAAACATCTAATCCAAGGGCAAATTGTAAATAAATATACTATTGCCGAGACTATCGGTTAACTGCCCAAAGTTTGCAGATTATTAAGAAAGGTTGGTTATTATTATGTATCGTTCACATGTATTAGTCTGCGGTGGTACCGGATGTACTTCCTCAGGATGTACTAAGATTATCGATTCTTTGAACGCAGAAATAAAGAAAAATGGTCTTGAAGATGAAGTAGCCGTTGTTAAGACTGGCTGCCATGGTCTATGTGCTTTAGGACCAATAGTAATTATATATCCAGAAGCATCCTTCTATGCCATGGTTAAAGAGGAAGATGTTCCTGAAATTGTGTCAGAACATTTATTAAAAGGAAGGATAGTAACAAGACTTTTATATACAGAAACTGTAACTGAAGATGGTGTTAAATCACTAAATGAAACTGATTTCTATAAAAAGCAAAAAAGAATTGCACTGCGCAATTGTGGTGTGATTGACCCTGAAAACATTGATGAATATATTGCTACCAATGGCTATGAAGCTTTAGGTAAAGTACTTACAGAATACACTCCTGATCAAGTAATCCAAACTATCCTAGACAGCGGGCTTCGCGGCCGAGGCGGCGGTGGCTTCCCTACCGGTCTAAAGTGGAAATTGGCCAAGGCCAATGAATCTGAACAGAAATATGTCTGCTGTAATGCCGATGAGGGTGATCCCGGTGCATTTATGGATCGTTCTGTTCTTGAAGGTGATCCTCACGTAATCTTAGAAGCCATGGCTATTGCAGGTTATGCTATAGGAGCCTCCCAAGGATATATCTATGTTCGTGCAGAATATCCTATTGCCGTAAACCGCTTAAGAGTAGCTATTAAGCAAGCTAGGGACTATGGCTTACTTGGTAAGAACATATTCAATTCTGGTTTTGATTTTGACATAGATCTTAGATTGGGTGCCGGAGCTTTTGTCTGCGGTGAAGAAACTGCATTATTAACTTCAATTGAAGGTAACCGTGGGGAACCTAATCCAAGACCACCATTCCCTGCTGAAAAAGGACTTTTTGGGGAACCTACTCTATTAAATAATGTTGAAACCTATGCTAATATTCCTCCAATCATTTTAAATGGTCCTGAATGGTTTACATCTATGGGTACAGAAAAATCCAAAGGAACCAAGGTTTTTGCCCTAGGAGGAAATATTCATAATACAGGTTTAGTAGAGATTCCTATGGGAACCACCCTAAGGGAAGTTATTGAGGAAATCGGTGGTGGTATACCAAACGGTAAGAGATTTAAGGCTGCTCAAACTGGTGGTCCATCTGGTGGCTGTATACCTGTTGAACATATTGACATTCCTATTGACTATGACAATTTATTAGGTATTGGATCCATGATGGGTTCCGGTGGACTTATTGTCATGGACGAAGACAATTGTATGGTTGATATCGCAAAGTTTTTCTTGGAATTTACACTGGATGAATCCTGCGGAAAATGTACACCATGTCGTATCGGTACCAAACGCCTTTATGAAATGTTAGAAAAGGTGACCGAGGGTGAAGCTACCTTAGAAGATATCGATAAGATGGAAGAGCTTTGTTACTATATTAAAGATAATGCTCTATGCGGTCTTGGACAAACTGCTCCAAATCCAGTTCTGTCCACATTACGCTTCTTTAAAGACGAGTATCTAGCCCATGTTACTGATAAGAAATGTGTAGCTGGTGTATGTAAATCCCTTCTTTCCTTTGTTATCGACGAGGACAAATGTAAAGGTTGTACCCTATGTGCTAGAATTTGTCCAAGTAATGCAATTATTGGAAAGGTTAAAGAGAAACATATTATCGATCAGAGCAAGTGTCTAAAATGTGGTGCCTGTATAGAGAAGTGTAAATTTGGCGCCATCTCTAAGAAATAATTAATGGAGGTTTAAAATGGAAACAGTTAATATAAAGATAAATGGTATTTCAATTGAAGCTCCCAAGGGTTCCACTATTTTAGAAGCCGCTAAACTAGCTCATATCGATATTCCTACCCTTTGCTTCTTGAAAGAGATCAATGAAATTGGTGCCTGCCGTATCTGTGTTGTAGAAGTAAAAGGCGCCAGAAGTCTTGTTGCTTCCTGCGTTTATCCTGTAAATGAAGGTATGGAAGTATGGACTAATACCCCTAAGGTATTAGATTCCCGAAGAAAAACCCTGGAGCTTATCCTTTCAGATCATGATAGGAAATGTTTATCCTGTGTACGTAGCGGCAAATGCGAACTTCAAAAGCTTTGTACCGATCTAAATGTAGAAAACGAATTGGCCTATGAAGGGGATAGAAATCATTTTGAAATAGATGATTCCGCAACCCATATGTACAGAGATAATAACAAATGTATCCTCTGTAGACGTTGTACAGCTGTATGTGACAAAGTACAAGGAATAGGAGTAATAGGTGCCAACGAAAGAGGTTTTGCTACCAATATCTCCTGTGCCTTTGAAATGGATCTAGCAGATACCAGCTGTGTATCCTGTGGACAGTGTATAGCTGTATGCCCTACTGGCGCCCTAGCTGAAAGAGATAACACTGATGATGTCTTTAGTGCACTTGCTGATCCTGATAAATATGTTATCGTTCAGACTGCTCCTGCAGTTCGTGCCGCCTTGGGAGAGGCCTTTGGATTACCCATTGGCACCAATGTCCAAGGTAAGATGGTGGCAGCCCTTCGCCGCCTAGGATTTGACAAGGTATTTGATACTGATTTTGCAGCAGACCTTACAATTATGGAAGAAGCCCACGAGTTCCTTGATAGAGTTCAAAACGGAGGAACACTTCCTTTAATAACCTCCTGTTCTCCAGGTTGGATAAAATATTGTGAACATTACTATCCAGATATGTTAGATCATCTATCCAGTTGTAAATCTCCTCAGCAGATGTTTGGTGCTATCACCAAAACCTACTATGCTGAGAAGATAGGCATTGATCCCAGTAAAATTGTAATGGTTAGCGTAATGCCTTGTACAGCTAAGAAATTTGAAATCGGCCGTCCAGATCAAAGTGCTGCTGGGGTTCCTGATGTAGATATCTCCATCACTACCCGCGAACTGGCAAGAATGATTGACCGTGTTGGCTTAGACTTCCTCTCTCTACCAGATGAGGAATTTGATGATCCTTTAGGAAGATCCACAGGTGCAGGAGTTATCTTTGGTGCTACCGGTGGTGTTATGGAAGCAGCCCTAAGAACAGCTGTAGAAACTCTAACAGGAGAATCTCTACCTAATCCAGACTTTAAAGAGGTTAGAGGGGTTCAAGGTATTAAGGAAGCAACCTATCATGTAGCCGGTATGGATATTAATGTTGCTGTTGCCTCTGGACTAGCAAACGCCAGAGAAATTATGGAAAAGGTAAAATCAGGAGAAGCCAACTATCACTTTATTGAGGTTATGGGATGCCCTGGCGGATGTGTAAATGGCGGTGGACAGCCACATCAACCTGCAAAAGTAAGAAACTTCTCAGACCTTAGAGCTCTCAGAGCAAAGGCTCTGTATGATATAGACAGTAGCATGCCACTGAGAAAATCCCATGAAAACCCTGCCATTAAGCAATTATATGAAGAATATCTAAGTGAGCCAGGTAGTGAGAAAGCCCATGAACTTCTTCATACTAGCTATGTAGAGCGTTCTATTTACTAATCCTAAGTGTTTAAATTATTTGCATAGAACATAAAATAATTGCCCCTAAAGGGGATCAATAAAATAGAACTAGGAATTTGTATGCCTATTGCTTCAAAATCCTAGTTCTATTTTTATTATTCTTAATTCCTACTATTGTAAAAAGTAAAGAAACACAGGTAAGATTTCAATGTATATTAATTCAATATCAGTACATTTGATGTTATACCACTACTTTCATATTCTATAGATAAATATCAAATGTTAAATGCTTAAAATATTCTTTAATCCTTCTAAGGTGTTTTAATAATTTAAAACATTATAGTCTGAATAATGCTACCTTTTTTCCAGTATATTATAAATATTAACATTTTCTACTTATTGTTAATGTAATAAATATATCTACTATTGTTTAAAATATTATTGTCAATTTACTCCAATTTTAACAGGAAAGCATACAACCAAAATACCCCTAACAGCTTAGTTACCAACTGTTAGGGGTTTTATTACATATTATGTATCATTCATTATATTATTCTAATATATATTTATTCTCCAAAATATCTCTTAAGAAGTCCCTCAAAGGCTCTTCCGTGTCTAGCTTCATCCTTAGCCATCTCATGTACTGTATCATGGATAGCATCTAGGTCTGCAGCCTTAGCCCTAAGAGCTAAATCCTTCTTGCCCATGCAAGCTCCATTCTCAGCCTCAACTCTTAATTGAAGATTCTTCTTAGTACTGTCTGTTACTACTTCACCTAAAAGCTCAGCAAACTTTGCTGCATGTTCTGCCTCTTCCCAAGCCGCTTTCTCATAATAAAGGCCTATCTCAGGATATCCTTCCCTATGAGCAACTCTTGCCATAGCCAGATACATACCAACTTCAGTACATTCACCCATAAAGTTATCTCTTAAATCATTAATGATATCTTCACTAACACCCTTAGCAATACCTACTACATGCTCATCTGCCCAAACATTTTCTTCTGACTTCTCAGTAAATTTATCGCTCTTTGCTTTACAGATTGGGCACTCATCAGGTGCATTATCTCCTTCATGTACATAGCCACATACTAGACAAACATATTTCTTCATGTATAACTTTCCTCCTAGATATATTTAATCATATTAATAACGATAACTATTATTATTTTATAGGTATATAATACCTTATAATTTATATATTGTCAATACCTTTTTAAAAAATATTTCTATTTCTTTAAATTTATTTCGGCATTTTCCAAATTCTTCAAGAATCAAAAGCTAGTGCAAAACGAAGTCTATTTATGCACATTACAAAAACACCTACCATGATTTATCTGTCATAAGCTGACATTGTATGTCAGCTTATGACAGATAAATCATGGTAGGTGCCTTGCATAAAATGCTCTAATACATTACTCATCTTCTGTACAACAATCAGGGCATAAGCCATAGAAAAATGTTACATTCCCATCTATTCTACCCTTAAATCCTGCTCCAGCAATCTTATTGATGTGTTCTATTGACTCCATCTCCAAATCCATTACTTTACCGCACCTTTTACATGCAAAATGGTAATGCTCATCTGTTTTACCATCGAAGCGGTCACAGCCGTCCTCGCATCTTAGCTTTATGATCTCTCCTTGGTCTACTAATAAGTTTAAGTTGCGATAGACTGTCCCCAAACTAATATTGGGAAAAGTTTTACGTATATTCATATATATAGTATCAGCTGTTGGATGTTCAGTAGTATGCATCAAATATTCTTTGATTGCCTCCCGTTGCCTGCTATATTTTATAACTGACATTTAAACTCAACTCCTATAATAATAACAGTAATTATTATTATAATATTGTTAACTCTCAACGTCAAGTAAATGATAGTATTTATTATTATTTTCTATTAGCTGGCTCTATATTAATACTTTTTCCCTTAATTTTAGCAGACTTCATTACTTGAATAACTTCAGAAGCATACTCCTTAGGAACCTCTACAAAAGTATATTTATCATACATATCTATAGTACCAATTAATTTACCAGGCATACCAGTTTCTCCAGCGATAGCACCTAGAATGTCCCCAGGTCTTACATTTTGCTTTTTACCTAAATTAATAAATAATCGAACCATTCCACTTTCTGCACCTGTATCACCAAAGTCTTCGTAAGTATGTGATAATTTATCTTCACCCATATCTTCCCCGATAGAACTCTTAAGAAAAGCTGCAGCTATATCTAGTGCTGTATAACTTTCTTCATTAATACTATTTTCTATAAGAGTAACCATCTTAGATAGGTCTTCATTTTCAATAATATCTCTGATATTACTTAGGATTTTCTCTGCTTTTACTGCTGTAACATCATTGATGGAGGGAATGGGCTGTAACTTAATTTTAGTTTTACAATATCTTTGAATATCCCTTAACTTATATACTTCCTTACCTACTACCAGGGTAAAAGCCCGACCTTCCCTGCCTGCTCTACCGGTTCTTCCTATACGGTGTACATAATATTCATCATCCTGGGGCACATCATAGTTGTATACCGCCTCTACATCATCAACATCAATACCTCTTGCCGCTACATCGGTTGCTACAAGAATCTCAGTTCTGCCATTACGGAAACTATGCATTACCCTATCCCTCTGTTGCTGCTTCATATCACCATGAAGTCCCTCTGCAAAGTATCCCCTTACTTGAAGAGCCGATGTTAATTCATCTACCTGTTTCTTAGTATTACAAAAGACTAGGGACAATTTAGGATTATACATATCCAGTAATCTGCATAGTACTTCTTCCTTATTCCTAGGTGTTACTTCATAATAATATTGTTCAATCTTAGGTACTGTTAATTCCTTCTTTACTACTTTTATAATTTGACTATCTTTCTGATATTTGCGGGCTATATCCATAATAGGCCCGGGCATAGTCGCAGAAAACAAGACTGTTTGCCTTTCCTCTGGAATTTCCTTTAAAATGGTTTCAATATCCTCACGGAAACCCATATTAAACATCTCATCGGCTTCATCCAAGACCACCATCTTAATATTGTTAAATTTTACAGTTTTTCTCCTCATATGATCCATCACCCGACCGGGTGTACCAATAATAACCTGTACTCCTGATTTTAAGGATCGAATCTGCTTTGTAATCTCCTGTCCCCCATAAACCGGTAATATTTTAATTCCATGGAGGAACAAGGCCAACTGGCGAAATTCTTCTGCTACCTGAATGGCAAGTTCTCTTGTGGGACATAATACCAAGGCTTGAAGGGACTTTTCATTAGTATTTATCCTTTGTAGCAAAGGAATTCCAAATGCTGCTGTTTTCCCAGTTCCTGTCTGAGCCTGCCCAATTATATCCTTTCCTTTTAAAATCTCTGGTATAGCTTTTGCCTGAATAGGAGACATCTCCTCAAAACCCATCTCTTTCACAGCTCGAAGGATTGCTGAATCTATATCAATTTCTTCAAAAACACTTACTTTCATATCTTATTTCCTTTCTCTCTCTATCTAACTAATATACATTATTTCCTATAGTAAGAAAAACATACTTTATAACTTCCAACCTATAATTATTTATTATTAACATTAACTATATTGCCGAATATCATATCCCGCCTTGTGCTCAATGCCAACTTAGTTTACATGCTGGAGGGCTTATTTATTCAATAGGAAATTCATTAGAATTTCCTATTGAATAAATAAGCTCTTAGTCAATCTGACCAAGAGCTGAATCATTAATTGTTATTTGCATGAAACAGATGCTTTGCGTAGTATAGCATTGTTACCTTTTCTTGTCAAGTTAATAATATAGGCCAATTATTATCTACTATAATTCTATTGCCTGTTCTGCTATAAACTCAAAAGCCTTTTCCCATAAAAGGTTTTGTCTTACTTCTTTCTCAGTTACATATTGGAAAAGCTCCTCTTCAGAGGCAAGTCCTAGTTCATTATAGTATCTTTCCACACCGGCTTTATATTCTTTATCAGATAGCTTCAAGTTCTCTTTTAGGATAATTGCCTGAAGTATCATCTCTTGTGCTGCCATATTTTCTGCATAGGTTTGTGCCTGCTCCTCAAGCGCTTCCATAGTCATACCCATAAATTGTCCTAGAAACTCTTCAAGCTCCATACCATACATGGTTGCATAATATTGGACTTCTTCTATTCGACTGCTTTTATATTTATCAATCAACACATCAGGATAAGAATTAATTTCTGTATCCTCTACAATAGCTGTAAATACATCATTAATTTTAGATGTTTTCATTTCCTCTTGATTTTCCAGCTCTAATTCTTCACGGATACCCTGCTTATAGGCAGCTACCGTATCGTAATCTGTATTTTCCTTCACGTATTCATCAGTAAGTTCTGGCAATACTTTTTCTATAATTGCGTTAACTGTTACCTTAAATACAACAGCCTGTCCCTTCAATTCCTCAGAATGGTAATCCTCAGGAAAGGTAAGGTTAAGATCTACTGTTTCTCCTGGTGTAACTCCTATTAAACCTTCTTCAAAACCATCAATGAAGGTATTGGAACCAAGGGTTAAATCAAAATCTGTACCACTTCCACCTTCAAAAGCCACATCATCTTTAAAACCTTCAAAATCAATATTAACAGTATCCCCTTCTTTTGCCGCTCTATCAGTAATCTCTACTTCATCTGCATTCAGACTCATATAGTATTCAATGAAATCTTCCACATCTTCATCTGTTACTTCTAATTTCTCCACTGTAACTTCAATACCTTTGTAGTTACCCAATTTGATATGTTCATTTACATCATATTCCAGTTCAATGTCGTTTCCTTTTTGACATCCTACAGCTAATAACAACATAGCTAAAATGATTCCAAATAATTTAAACCTTTTTTTCATTACATTTCCCTTTCTCACGTAAGGGGTGTCGTAAACACATACAAGCCCACAATGGTGTCTCATTTACATCAGTAGGGCAAACCCTCCTTGACAGTACTAGATATTCTCCACTGATGATACAATGTTGCCTGCAACAATCCCCATATTTTTATAATTATATATCTATTAAGTTATACCACATTTTTAATTAAATTGGAAGTATTATTCCTGAACTTTCTGCATTTGTAGTTGGGCTGTAACCAAATTATAATATATACCTTTCTTCTCTAAAAGCTCATTATGGGTTCCTGTCTCGGCAATACAGTGGTCATCAATTACAACCAACCTATCGGCTTCCCTTAAGGTAGAAAGTCTATGGGCTATGGCAAAGGTTGTTCTACCCTTTCTTAAGCGATTAAGGGCTTGCTGTATAAGGAACTCACTTTCTGTATCAAGACTTGAAGTTGCCTCGTCCAGTATTAGCAGCTTTGGATCATTAAGAATTGCCCTAGCTATGGCTATTCTCTGCCGTTCCCCACCAGATACAGTATAACCATGCTCCCCTACATAGGTGTTATATCCATCAGGCATCTTTACTATAAAATCATGGGCATTGGCAGCCTTAGCAGCCTTTATGATTTCCTCCATAGTTGCATCAGGCTTAGCAAATCGTATATTATTTAATACGGTTCCAGAGAATAAGAAAGTTTCCTGTAGCACTACCCCAATCTGTGAATGTAAACTATCTAACTTAATATTTCTTATATCAATGCCATCTATTAAGATTTGCCCTTGATCCACATCATATAATCTCATTATTAAATTAATTAATGTGGATTTTCCAGCCCCAGATGGTCCCACCAGGCCAATCATTTCCCCTTGTTTTACCTGTAAATTAATATCCACAAGAACTTGATCATAATTCTTATATCCAAAACTAACATTCTTAAACTCTACATCGCCTTTAATACTATGATCCTTAGCCTTCTCAACATCAACTATATCTGGTTCCTCATCTAGGACATCATATATTCTCTCCAAAGAGGTTACCATCTGCCGAAGCATTCTAGGTAGTCTATTCATCCAACCTAAAGGTCCATACAGTATGCCTGTATATGTAGTAAACTGGATTAATTCACCGGCTGTCATCTTGCCTTCTAATACAGAGATACCTCCAAAGTAGGTTGCAAAATATAACCCTATTCCCATTATAAAGGATAGCCAAGGGAAGAAACATGCCCAAAAGACTTCATTCTTCTTTTGCATTATTGCATATTCTACAGCCCTTTTTCTAAAAAGATCTGCCTCCTCTTTTTCCTTACCAAAGGATTTAACCACTCTAATTCCGGAGATAACATCCTGTAGGGCAGAATTCAGCCTATCTTCCTTACGAAATTGGTTACGGAACATTCTTCTAGTCTTAGTACGAAAGATTCGATTTAGGGCTATAACTGCGATAATAAATATTGTTGATGCCAAGGTCATCAGTGGACTCATTAGCATCATTGCAATAAAAGCCCCTACCATGGTTACTAAGGTACTTAACATATTGGCAAAGATATCTTCCATAAATCTTCTAATATGACCAGTATCTCTAACCACACGGTTCATTAGGTCGCCAGGCTTTCGATTCTGTAACGATGCCAAGGATAATTGTTGTATCTTATAATATAGCTTCTTTCTTAAATCCATACTGATACCAGCACCTAGGCTAGCGCTCCACCAATTTCTGATAAGAGCCAGTACCAATAAGGATAAGGTAAGTATTAGCATTTTAATTACATAAATAATAATATCTTGGCTAGTTCCTGTTTTGGGAATTAGCACATTATCTACAAATTTCTGCTGAACTTCTGGCAAGGTCAGATTGATTATGGCAGATATAATCATAATAAATGATACCGCAATTAGCTTTAATTGATTGCTACCGCATAGTTTCCAAAATCTCTTTAAAGTTAAAAAACGTCCTTCACAGTAAGGGCAGGCACTGGTTCCTGGCAACGCCCTTTGACATTGTTCACATACCTTTTCCTTTTCCCTACTTATAACTTCTTGCTCTATCCCATTGGCCAAAAGCTGTGCTCCCCTTGCAATATATGCCATCCGGGATACATGCTTCATAGAAAATCTAGCAATGGTTATATACTTGCCCTTTATCTGGGCTGTTAAAATTCCGTTATTCACCAAAGGTTCACATCGAATAATATCACATTCTTTTAATTCAATATTATGTTGTATTAGTCCTTTTGAAAAAGATATTAATCGTAAATTTGTTACTACCACATAACCAGCAATATCACTTCTTTTGCCCTCACTAATATCATAGGGAGCACAATACCATATAGTTTCATTCTCCGAAAGCTGAAGTCTATCCACATCCTCTTTCGATAAATTGTATTTTAGATTCATAAAACCAACCATGCCTTTCTTCACAGCCTGCAAACTTCTCGCGAACTTCGCTGGCGATATGCAGAGCATAAATTTCTAGTATATCTAAATGAATAGGTCTAATTTCTTTAACTCTAAAGCCGTTAATTTACTTAACTCGGGTATTTCATAACGATTTCCATCCAAATCTGTAATTAGTATCCTTTCTTCTGAAAGATGAACAACTGAGCCACCGCCCATATGTATGGTAAACTTACATCTACCATAATCCGTTTTAACATCAAAATATGCGTATCCATATTCTTCTTTAACATTATATATCTTCTTAATAATTGGAGTAAAATAACGTATCTCCAATTGTTCTAGAAGCATCTCCATCTCTTCCTTGGTTACATCAGATTTTAAATCTTTAATAACACCGATTTCCCTTGCTTTCTCATCTGCTTCTCTTATAGAGATATAATGATCAGGATCTGTAAATGGAAAAGTACGATATACACCAACCCGTTCATAATACTGGCCGGCATATTCCAGAGATACAAAACCCCCTTCTGTTCTTTGAAACCTTGCATTATCTTTGTCTAAATAACGCAGTTCCAGCAAATCAGCCGACTGCTCCTCCATCTTTGCCATATCAATATCTTCTATCTCAACTTTTCTTCTTTCTCTATGCATAACTTCATCCCTCTTCCCTTTACTTATTCGATTCCCCGCATAGCCAAAGCCTTGGTCTGTAATTGCATCAGCTTATAATAGGTGCCTTTTAGATTAATAAGTTCCTCATGGGTTCCCGCTTCTGTTAACCTTCCTTCATCAATGACTACCAAGCTATCTGCATCCTTTAAGGTAGATAGTCTATGGGCTATGGATAATGTCGTCCTTCCTTTTACTAGATAAGCAAGGGAATGTTGTATTGCCTGTTCTGTTTCTGTATCTACAGAAGCCGTTGCTTCATCTAAGATCAAGATTTTAGGATTGGCTAGAATTGCCCTAGCAATGGATATTCTCTGGCGCTCTCCACCAGATAATTGACGGCCAGCGGAACCAATCATAGTATCATAGCCATCGGGCATCTTACATATAAAATCATGAGCACTGGCCAGAACAGCCGCCCTTATAATCTCTTCTGTTGTAGCATCAGGCTTAGCATATGCTATGTTCTGGGCTACAGTTCCCATGAATATATAGGTCTCCTGAGATACCATGGCTATATTTTTACGTAAATAATCAAAGGACAGCTCTTTAACATTAATTCCATCAATTAAGATCTCACCCTCATCCACATCATAAAGACGGGAAATCAAATTAACCAAGGTGGACTTACCAGCGCCAGACCTGCCTACAATCCCCAGCATCTTGCCAGCCTCAGCACGAAAACTTACATTTTTTAATACAGGTTTATGGGACTCATAGCCAAAGGTCACATTCCTTAATTCTATTTCTCCTATCATCTCGCTCCTAGAGATAGGATTATGGCTTTCCTGTACTTCTGGTACTGCATCAATTATCTCAAAAACTCTCTGGGCTGAGTTCATACTCTCTGCCCACCAGCGGAATATCCTAGACATAAAATTTAGAGGATTCTTTAATCGATTAACATACCCTATAAAGGTAACCAAAGTACCCAGTTCAAAGGAAGTATTGCTTAAAACCAGGGCTGCTCCAAAACCATATACAATAAAGGATGTAGTATTTTCCACAACACTATAAAGGGCATGATATTTATTATCATAGGCAACGATAGATAACTCCGCCTGCCTTACCCTACTATTATAGTTACTAAAACGTTTTAATTCACTTTCTTCTTGGCCGAAGGCTTTTACCACCCTTGCCCCTGTAATATTATCATTGATTTGGGCATTTAAACTTCTATTGGCCCTATGACGTCTTCCATAATAACTCCATAGCCGGGGCAGCATCTTAATACTGATTACCGTTAGAAGGGGAAGCAGGATAAGTGATGCTATGGCAAGCTTCCAGTTTATTGTTAACATGGTAATAGCAACCGTTATTAAGGTAAATATATGTATGAAAAATTGGGGTAAGCCGTTAAGGTAAAAATCTGTTACCCTATCTGCATCATCAAGTACCCTGGTCATAAGGCCCCCAGTCTGCCTCTTACTATAGAAACTTACAGATAGCTTACCCATGGATGTAAATATTTGAGATTTAATTTCCTTTACTACATCAGGGACAATCTTGGCAACCAGTAAACCATGGATAATATCTATTACCTGGGTTGTCAAACTGGTCAATATCATTACAATTATAACAGCCCCTAGCAGGGTAACAAATCTTCCTGCGGGTAGCCCAACAAAGGCAATAAAATCTTCATTTTTAGTTAACACCTTATCATATAATATTGTACCGTTTAGATAAGGCCATGCTAGATTTAAAATTGCCGATAACAAAAAGCAGAGCATCATAATAATTAATTTAATTTTATATGGGCTAAAATAAGTCATTACCCTAAAAAATATTGAGCGTCTATCCATACATTTAGGACATATTTTTCTATCCTTATTGGGATACTTTAGGCCACATTTGGGACAAGACGCATCGGGTCCTTTTTCTTCAAAATCCTCTTCTTTAAGTTCTTCTCCCTTTTTTATTTTCTGATAAATCTTAATTAAATGTCTTATTTCACCCATGCATGAATTTGTAAATGTAGTCAGCTTATGATCTACACCACCACGCTTTGCTATAAGCAAACCACCGCTGACCAGCAACTGAACATCAAGAGCATCTACTTCATCTAAAGGATATTCAGTAACATTCCAATCTGAAGTATCATGACTTTGCTCCTTGGCTCTTTCATCTTGTAAGCCTCCAAAATAATACACGGATGATTGTTCGCCTTCCTGTGCCAATGCTATAATCAGATTGCTATTGGTCAGTATTACATACCCATTATTATATTTACCTATGCTATCCATATCTATGGATGCCCAGTAAATAAAGTCCTCCTCTTTAATACCTGCGTTTAATAATTTTTTTATTAAACCCGTTGGTATCTTATGCTTTTCTAAGTCCATAAATACAACCATGCCTTTCTAAATAACCTGCACCTAATGGGAATTTTTCCTTCATATAGGCTTAGACGCTTAATATTCCCACTAATAAATTTAGTCCCCATTCTTGTAATAACTTTTAATAATTATTTCATTGTAAGCCTCTTATTTATGCATATACACTATACATTATACCATTATTAACTAATCCCATCAAACTTATATACAAAGATTATAAGATAATACAAATATTGTTAAGGAATAAACATATAAGAGTATAAAAAAGTGCTCCAGACCATTGGCAATGATCTGAAACACTCTCTAATTACCTTATTTATAAGATCGTTAATAAGGCATAACTTTATTTAATTAACTTTTTCAACTCCAAGGATAATGTCTTCACCATTGATGTTCCATTCCTTGGTAAAGCCTTGAACACTATCAAAGCTAATCTCCTTAGCCAACACTTCGGTCTTAATAGTATCAGCATTACGCTCCATAATATCTTTAATTCTATTATTATTGCCTAGAGATACTATTATATTATCCATTACTTCAAAACCAGCATCCTTACGCATAGTCTGCAGCTTACTTATGATTTCTCTTACAAAGCCTTCCTCAATTAATTCCTCAGTTAATTTAGTATCTAATACAACTGTAATGCCATAATCAGAGTTAGACACATATCCTTCAGCCTGAGCAGCTTCGATTAAAAGATCATCCTTATCTATTGTAATCTCTTCCCCATCTAGGCTAAGTTTTAGCTGTCCTGTAGCATTAATTTCATCCATAGCTGCATTACCATCCAGATTACTTAATAGATTACGAATTGCTCCAATTTGCTTTCCAAACTTAGGCCCTAAGGTACGAAGTTGTGGCTTAAAGCTATATGTGGTGAAATCCCTTACATCATTACTGAATATTACATTTTTAACATTTAACTCATCAGCAATAATATCCTTATAATATTCTGATAGTTGCTTTTTATCTGCCTTCACATACATCTTACCTATTGGTTGACGGTTCTTGATATTAGCAGTATTTCTACAAGCACGGCCCAGTACAACAATGTCAATTACTTCTTCCATATCTTCTTCCAACTGGGCATCAATATAAGCTTCATTATACTTAGGATATTGGCATAAATGAATACTCTTAGGAGCATTTTTATCAATATTAATAACTAAGTTCTGATATATATTTTCTGTAATAAATGGCACAAAAGGTGCAGATAGTTTGGCTACTTCTATTAAGGCAGTATATAAGGTCATATAAGCGTTGATTTTATCCTCTTCCATGCCTTTGGCCCAGAAACGCTCCCTATTTCTTCTTACATACCAGTTACTTAGTTCATCCACAAACTCTGCTAGTAGCTTAGCACCTTCTACAATTCTATAATTCTCTAGGTGTTCATCTACTTTTTTAATTAACGTGTTAAGTTTAGATAATAGCCACTTATCCATTACATTAAGCTTATCGTATTCTAACTTATACTTGCTGGCATCAAAATTATCAATATTAGCATAAAGAACGAAAAAGGCATAGGTGTTCCAAAGGGTACCCAGGAACTTTCTTTGGCCCTCTACTACTGCATCCTTATGGAAACGATTAGGTAGCCATAGGGCTGAATTAGTATAGAAATACCAGCGGATTGCGTCAGCTCCAAACTCATCCAATGCTTCAATAGGATCTACGGCATTACCCTTAGATTTTGACATTTTTTGACCATTCTCATCCTGTACATGGCCCATTACTATTACATTTTTAAAGGAAGCCTTATTAAAAATTAAGGTTGAAACTGCCAGTAATGAATAGAACCAACCTCTGGTCTGATCCACTGCTTCACTGATAAAGTCTGCTGGGAAGTTCTGCTCAAAAATTTCCTTATTCTCGAATGGATAGTGCCACTGTGCAAAGGGCATGGCACCAGAATCATACCAACAGTCTATAACCGGTTTTACACGATGCATTTGCTTATTACAATGTGGACATTTGATAGTTACAGCATCAATAAATGGACGGTGAAGCTCAATATCATCAGGACAGTTGTCTGACATTTCTTTTAACTCAGCAATGCTTCCTATAGCGTGAAGGTGTCCATCCTCACACTCCCATATAGGTAGTGGTGTTCCCCAATAACGGTCACGGGAGATACCCCAATCCTGAACATTTCTTATCCAATCCCCAAAACGACCTTTACCAATGCTCTCTGGCATCCAATTAATAGTATCATTATTGCGGATTAGATCATCCTTTACTGCTGTCATTTTGATAAACCATGTTTCCCTTGCATAGTAAATTAAAGGTGTATCACATCTCCAGCAGAAGGGGTAGCTATGCTCATACTTTAACACCTTAAACAAGAGCCCCTCACTGGCCAGTTTCTTAATAATCCCTTCATCAGCATCTTTACAGAACATTCCTGCAAAATCTGTTACTTCAGACTTAAATTCACCCTGGCCATTGATTAATTGTACAAAGGGTAAATCATATTTTCTACCTACTTTAGAGTCATCTTCACCAAAGGCCGGAGCAATATGAACTACACCAGTACCATCGGTCAGTGTTACATATTCATCACAGGTAACATAATAAGCCTTCTTATCAATCTGTGCATAGTTAAATAAAGGTTCATATTCTGTATACTCTAAATCTATTCCCTTATAGGTTTCTACAATCTCATAGTCCCCTTCAATTATCTTAAGCAGTGCCTCTGCTAGGATATAATATTCTGATTTTACAGCCACAGGAGCTTCATGGTCATGATCATCACAGCCGCAGCCTTTACTGCTAATTACATTACCCCTCTCATCTAGGGATACCTTTACCTTAACATAGGTTTCTTCGGGGTTAACGCAAAGGGCAACGTTAGATGGTAAGGTCCATGGGGTTGTGGTCCAAGCTAAAATATATTCGCTGGCAGTGCCTTTAACCTTGAATTTAGCTATAGCTGATTTTTCTTTTACATCCTTATAACCCTGAGCCACCTCATGGCTAGATAGAGGAGTTCCACATCTTGGACAATAAGGTACAACCTTAAAACCCTTATATAGAAGGTCCTTCTCCCAAATCTTCTTTAAGGACCACCATATGGATTCGATATAATCATTTTCATAAGTGACATAGGGATCATCCATATCAACCCAATAGCCAACTTTACCAGAGAAGTCCTCCCACATTCCTTTGTATTTCCATACACTTTCCTTACATTTCTGAATAAATGGTTCTAGACCATATGCTTCAATCTGGTCTTTGCCATCTATACCTAGGAGCTTCTCAACCTCTAGTTCCACTGGTAGACCATGGGTATCCCATCCAGCTTTTCTAAGAACATTATAGCCCTTCATTACCCTGTATCTAGGGATACAGTCTTTAACAACTCTAGTTAGAACATGACCTATATGAGGCTTACCATTGGCGGTTGGAGGGCCTTCATAGAAAGTATAAGGCTCACCATCTTTTCTCTCTTCTACTGTTTGTTCAAATATCTTATTATTCTTCCAAAAGTCTAGTACAGTCTTTTCTCTTTCAACAAAATTTAAACTAGTAGACACCTTATCGTACATAATATTCCTCCTTCTTACATTATTATTTCTCAATAATCAATTGCCCATAAAATATTAATTATCTTATGCTGTTTGCCAATAAGGCAAGGTAATATCCTTATACAAAAAAACTCCCATCCGAAAAAGGATGAGAGCGAAGCTATCATTATACCACCTGTTTCACATACTCTGCCTATTGCCCAATACTTATTATACCTATATTTACATACTATAGTATTGGCAAGGGCATTCATACATTATCCTTATAACGGTGGATTCCGGCGCAACCTACTTAGTATAAAGATACTGTTGGGTCTTGCAACTAGGGAGTGATTTTCAGACATATGCTACTCATATCGGGCTTACACTATCCCCGATTCGCTGAGATTTTCACCTATGCTTACTCTCTCCGTCATCGTTTTTGACCATGTTTATTGTTAGCTATTAACTTCTAAGCAATTTTATTTATCATATTATATTATTTTTAAATTGTCAATATATTTTCCTTTTCTCTAAACTTGATTCTGACATATGTTGTGCTATAATGTAAATAATTTAAGTTATAATATAAGCAAGAGTACAAAAACATAAGTTAAGATCGAGAAAAGAGGAAGCCATGATTAAAGACAATTTAACAATGTTAACTGACTTTTATGAACTAACTATGATGCAGGGTTATTTTAAGAATAACATTAATGAAACTGTGGTATTTGATGTGTTTTATCGTGATAATCCCAGCGGTGGTGGCTACGCTATTTGTGCTGGTTTGGCCCAAGTAATTGAATATATTGAAACTTTACATTTTACAGAAAGTGATTTAGACTATTTAAGAAGTCTTAAGGTTTTTGATGAAGATTTCTTAACTTACCTTAAAAACTTCAAATTTACCGGTGATATCTATGCTATACCTGAGGGTTCTGTCATCTTTCCTATGGAACCTATTCTTAAGGTTATTGCTCCAATTATAGAGGCACAATTCATTGAAACTGCCATTCTTACTATTATTAATCACCAATGTTTAATAGCAACCAAAGCTTCAAGGGTAGTATATGCAGCAGACGGGGATCCTGTAATGGAATTTGGTCTTAGAAGAGCCCAAGGCCCTGATGCTGGTATCTTAGGAGCAAGGGCTGCAGTAATTGGAGGCTGTGTCGGTACTAGTAATGTATTAAGTGCTAAATTATATGATATACCAGCCCTTGGAACCCATGGACACAGCTGGATTATGAGTTTTGAAGATGAATTGACTGCATTTAGAAAGTATGCTGAAATTTATAAGGACAATGTTACCTTACTGGTGGATACCTATGACACCCTTCGTTCCGGTGTTCCCAATGCAATTAAAGTATTCCAGGAACTTAAAGACAGCGGTAAGCTGCCCCAAAAACATGGAATACGTTTAGATAGTGGTGATCTAGCTTATCTTTCCAAGAAGGCTAGAAAGATGCTGGATGCTGCAGGATTTACCGATGCTACCATAACAGCTTCCAGTGATCTTGATGAGTATTTAATTAATTCCCTTAAAGCCCAAGGCGCCCAGATAAATGTATGGGGAGTTGGCACTAAATTAATTACTTCTCAAGACTGCCCTTCCTTTGGTGGTGTATATAAACTTGCAGCTATTAAAAGGAATGGGGAATTTATCCCTAAAATTAAGCTTTCTGAGAATCCTGTTAAGATTACAAACCCAGGAAACAAAAAGATTTATCGTATTTATGAGAAAGACACCTATAAGGTAAAAGCTGATCTTATAACTCTAGCCGATGAAGAGTATACTTCAGATAAACCCTTACTACTTTTTGATCCCAATGCCACATGGAAGAAGACTTATCTGGAGCCAGACAGTTATATCTTAAGGGAAATGCTGGTGCCAATCTTTAAAGAAGGAGAGCTGGTATATCAATCACCATCGGTAATGGAAATCAGGGCTTATTGTCTTAAAGAGCAGGATACACTTTGGGAAGAAGCCAGACGTCTGGTCAACCCCCACAATGTGTATGTGGATCTATCCAATAAGCTGTATCAGATAAAGACAGAGCTTTTAAATAGCTTTACCTACCACACAAAATAGGTTAATAACCAAACTCAAACTACAGATTATAAAATACGAAAGGGGCATTTAGAGGAATGCGCAAAGCCAAAATCATTATTTCTTCCATTGTTACTATATCACTAGCCAGCTACATTTTCCTCAACCAATGGAGTAAAGCCAGTGATACCTCTACCTACAATTCCAATGTGGGTAATGCTCCTACCATAATTGACCCTTCTGATGACACCGTTGATCTAGGCAAGAATAATTCTGGTAATTATACATATATTCCACCAGTTCTTGAATATGATAATAAGGAAGATAAGCAAGATGGAGATATAAAAGACATGGATACATCAGGTTCTCATTTTACTCCAGCCACAGAAATTGACCTTGATCCTACAAGTATAACAGTACTGGTTAATCAAGAATTAGCCTTGCCTAAGGATTACGTGCCTGCCAATATGGTTGTTCCAAATATCCCTTTCGATATTAAGCGATATGACGATAAGATGCTTATGCGGGAGGAAGCAGCCAAAGCTATCGAGGAACTTTTCGCTGCTGCTGAAAAGGAAGGCCATAAACTTTATGGTATATCTGGTTACCGATCATATAAGAGGCAGTATGATATCTTTACTAGCAATCTGGTCAAAAATGGTAAGGCCCGTACCATTAAATATTCCGCAGTCCCTGGCGCCAGTGAACATCAAACAGGTCTAGCCATGGATGTTTCTTTAAAATCTTTACGATATCGATTAGTTACATCCTTTAGTAGTACGCCTGAAGGAAAATGGCTTGCTGACAACGCCCATAAATATGGGTATATTCTTAGATATTCAAAGGATAAAACTAAAATTACTGGATATGCCTATGAACCATGGCACATCCGCTTTGTAGGAAAGGATCTAGCTAATTATCTTTATACTAATAATCTTACACTAGAGGAATATTATAATTACATACCCAGTGAAGATTTTGATTTTGAAAAAGAATATGCTGAAATATTAAACTTCAAGCCAACACCTACTCCTAGTCCTACTCCAATAGCAGAAGAAGAACTGGAGGAAGAGAATGCTGATCTTGAAAACCCAGACGGACAGATGGAAGATGGTTTGGATGAAGATAATGGCGATACTATGGATGAAAATGATATAGACGTAGATAATAATAATGAAGATACAATGGATGAGGGCAATCAAGATGATAATATTTACGAAGATGATTTAGATAACGATGATTTAGATGAAGAAAATTCCGATGAAAATATTATAGATGAAGATATTCCCTATACAGATGATATGAATCCAATTGATTCACCAGAAGATCTTAACGGGGAGCCTATTATTATCAATCCCAACACCGGTAAACCGGTAGTAGACATATATGATGAGAATATAACCCCATAAGCTTTGACGAAAGGCATGGTGCTTTAGATGAGAACCATACTGGCTCTATTATACTTACTTATATTTTTTATTATTAGCATACCATTATACTTAATAGAATACTTAATAGGACGTTTTAATCGCAGAGCTATGGTTGCCAGTTCCCAGGCAATCGTAGTTACTGCATTTAAAATTTTACTTTTTATTTGTGGTGTGAAAACCACTGTCATAGGAAGGGAAAATGTACCTAAGGATCAACCCGTTTTATATGTTGCCAATCATCGAAGCTATTTTGACATCCCAGTGGCTTATGCAACCGTTCCTACATTAACAGGATTTGTTGCTAAGAAAGAGATAAAGAAAATCCCTTTTTTGAGTACTTGGATGCAATTTCTTCAATGTCTTTTTCTTGATAGAGATGACATTAGGCAAGGGTTAAAAATTGTTCTAAAAGGTATAGAACAAATAAAAGATGGGTATTCTGTATTTATATCACCGGAAGGTACAAGAAACCAAGGAAATGAGATGCTTCCCTTTAAAGCTGGTAGCTTTAAAATGGCCGAAAAAACCGGGTGCCCTATTATTCCTGTTGCCATATCCAATACTGATGAGGTCTTTGAGAATCATATGCCTTGGGTAAGAAGAACCCATGTAATTATTGAATATTGTAAGCCAGTATATCTAAATAGTTTAGATAAGGAAACACGTAAAGTTTTAAACACCCATGTACAAGGCATTATCCAAGAGGCATTGGATAAAAATGCTTCTCTTCTTTAGTATTACTTTTTTAGTAAATAATTTATTTTTTCTATTTATTTTTAACCAAAATGGTGCTACAATAGACGTTGGCCCATTTTGGGACATGCAACTGAATTTATTAGGAGGTACATAATTTTATGAGTACTTTTTTAACTGTTTTGCTCATTGTGGCAGTTGTTAGTATTGTAGTATTTGCTGTATTATACTTTGTTGGAAGAAAACTTCAGAAAAGACAGGATGAAACCGAAGCTCAGATGAAAGCTTCTGCACAAACCACATCCATGCTAATTATTGATAAGAAAAAAATGAAACTGAAGGACACTAACTTACCTAAGATGGTTATTGATCAGACACCAAAATATCTACGGGCATCTAAACTTCCTATTGTAAAGGCTAAAATTGGTCCAAAGATAGTTACATTAATCTGTGATGCTAAAGTTTTTGACCTTATACCTGTAAAAAAAGAAGTTAAAGCAGTAATTAGTGGTATTTATATTATGGACGTAAAAGGTCTGCGTAGTGGCTTGGAAACAAAGAAAGAGAAACAAGGTTTTATTAAAAAGTTAAAAAGTAAAATTGAAAAAAAATAATATAGTAGTTGATACTCCTCTTACTTCATGACATAATTGTTATTAGAGTAAGAGGTTTTTATTTACAAGGAGGTGAAATCAGTCATATAAAACTAACATCTTATTAGAATTTTGATTACAGTTATATGACTAGATTAGGAATGAATACAAAAAAAATAATTATCTTGGATATAATAGCTATTCTAGCACTATTCCTTTTTGCAGGTATCTTTTTCTACATAGATAAAAAATCAAACGAAGCTGATAAGCAAAATATTATCTCTGAACAGGATTCTGCCCTGGATACCCAAGCTAATAATAGCCAGCCAAGCTTAATACCTGATATTACGAAAGCACCTACTACCGCTCCTACCAGTGTACCAACAGCCACACCAGAACCTACTCCAGTGGTAGAGGAGCCGATTATTCTTACTTTTGCCGGTGATGTTAATTTAGATGAGAATTCCAGGCCAGTTCAGCGCTACGACCGTGAAAACAAAGGAATATTGGGAGGTATCTCTCAGGATTTACTTACAGAGATGATAGATGCTGACATAACTATGATAAATAATGAATTTGCCTTTAGTAACAGAGGCACGGCCATACCAAACAAATCCTACACCTTCAGGGCCAAGCCCAGTAGAGTAGATATTCTCAAGGAAATGGGCGTAGACATAGTCTCCCTAGCTAATAATCACGCATTAGACTTTGGTATTGATGCTCTATTAGATACCTTTGACACCTTGGAAGAGGCTGGTATAGATTATGTTGGTGCTGGTGATACCCTTGAACGGGCCAAAGCTGCCGTATACTATACTATAAATGATAAAACCATTGCCTTTCTATCTGCTTCCAGAGTTATCTACTCTGTAGATTGGTACGCTACCGATACCAGACCAGGTATGATTGGCACCTATGATCCTGCATTACTTCTAACCTGCATTGAAGAAGCTGCAGCCAACAGTGATTATGTGATTGTATACGTTCACTGGGGTGTGGAGAGAAACCATTATCCGGAAGATTATCAGAAGAAGTTTGCCAAACAATATATCGATGCTGGTGCAGATGCTGTTATCGGAAGCCATCCCCATGTCATGCAAGGCATAGAGATGTACAGGGACAAACCTATAGCCTATAGTTTAGGTAACTTCTGGTTCAATAGTAGTAAGAGGGAATCTGGTCTACTTAAGCTATATTTAAATCCTGATGGAACCATTACAACCCAGCTTATACCTGTTATGAACGACAACACCTACACCTATATGATCACCGATGATGAGCAAAAGAAATCATATTTTGACTTTATGGAGGAATTATCCTTTGGGGTAACCATTGATGAAGAAGGCTTTGTTACCGCAGACTAGTCTCAGCAGAGGTAATAGTTATATTGATATCGTTACTGGATATTATATTGTTATCGGATAACAAGTCATATTTTAAATTAACCTCTATTAGATCTTTAGCTTCCTTAATATCAAGGTCTGTGGTTTTTATCTGAAACTCCATCATTCCATAAGGGGTATGGTAATTGGTTTTAGTTAAGCTATCTAAGCGAAAAACCATATGAGAATTATTTATCCCCCTTTTCATTATATCGACCTGATTAGAAGCAATTTTTAATATGTTTTTAGTAACTAAAAGTCCCTGACTATCCCTTTCCTCAAATCGAGCAAAGTGCTTATTATTTTGGAAATGGTATGTCACAGGGGCTTTTACTGTAATAAGCTCGTGATCAGATCCATCTTGCTTGCCTCTTATTATTATGGTTCCTTCCTTGTTCATATAATAAACCTACTTTCTATATCATCTAGATCAGCCCAGTAATCAAGCCAACTAAAAGGAGTAATTTTCAATATTTACATCCTTTGTTTCTACCACTTCACAGGGTAGAATAGTATTAGCAAACTTCTTAAATTTATCCGCACCATCACTAACAAAGAACTTATGATCTGTCTTGGGAATTCCATTGCTTTTAAGGTCTTTCTCCTTTAAAATCACATTTAAGGCCTGTGCAGTTTCATAAGCAGGATTTACTAGTTCCACTTTATCTCCAACAACTTTTCTAATAGTATTTCTTAGTAAAGGATAATGGGTACAACCTAGAACCAAAGTATCTATATCATTAATTAAAAGTTCTCCTATATATCTACGGGCCATCTCCATAGTAACTGAATCATCCACCAATCCCTCTTCTACTAGAGGAACAAATAAAGGACATGCTTTGCCATACACTTTAAGCTGTGGATTGGTTTTATTTAGAAAGTCATTATATATACCAGATTGGATGGTACCCTCTGTTCCAATTACGCCAATTCTTCCATTTTTAGTAGTCTCTGCTGCCACCTTAGCTCCAGGTTTTACTACCCCTATAATTGGAACATCAAATTCTTTCTTTACCGTATCTAATGCAAAGGCACTGGCTGTATTACAGGCTATAACTACAGCTTTTACATTTTTGGTCATTAAAAACCGAATAATTTGCCTTGTGTAAGTAATTATTGTTTCTTTAGATTTACTTCCATAGGGAAGTCTGGCTGTATCGCCAAAGTATATAATTGTTTCATCTGGAATTTGATTCATTATTTCTTTTACAACAGTTAAACCGCCTACTCCAGAATCAAATACTCCAATTGGTGCTAAATTTGACATGTTTCACCTCACTCCTGCGCTTCTCACACTGCCTATACGACCGTATGCTAAATAATTGTACTATTAATCAAATCTAAGTTCAAGCAAAACAAACTCTATGTAAGGGAAATAAAATTTAATTAATCTATGGATAACGGAATAAATTACCAGCATGCAGGCAATAATTTAGCCAGGAAGGAGTGTTAGTATGAAAACAAATTTAAGATATAAAGATGGTTTACGGCCATTTGTACTATTAATGATAATAATCTTATCTGCCAGTGCTGCTAAGGCTGTTCAGATAATGGCACAAAATAATGAGAAAATTCAAGAAGGCATTGCAGCAGAAATAATCCGCTTTCATGTTATAGCCAACAGCGATAGTCCCAAGGATCAAGAATTAAAATACCAAGTAAAGGATACCATATTAGATATGTTAACTCCTCTATTATCCGATGTCGATAATATTTCAGAATCTAGAACCATATTAATTAATCAGCTTCCAGCTATAGAAGAAACTGCCGTAAATTATATTAGAAGCTGCGGATTTGACTATTCGGTTAAGGTTACTTTAGAGCCTGCCTATTTTCCCATGAAAGTATATGGGGAATTTGTCTTTCCTCCTGGAACTTATGAAGCATTGAGGGTACAAATCGGTTCAGCCTCAGGCAAAAACTGGTGGTGTGTAATGTTTCCCCCCTTATGTCTGGTAGATGAGACCTATAGTATAGTAGGCGAAGATTCCAAAAAGAATCTTAAAAACCTTTTAAGTGAGGAAGAATATGATGCCCTGCTGCAGAAAGCCCCTGTAAAATATAAGTTTAAACTGCTGGAGTTAATAAAAAACCTATTTTCCTTCGATTGTAAAAATAATTGATATATGATAAAATACGGTTAACTTTATGCCAGATGGAGGAACAAATTGTATTACATAAGGATGAATGCATATGCAAAAATAAATATTGGTCTTGACGTTATTAATAGAAGAGATGACGGCTACCATAATGTATCCATGATCATGCAATCCGTCAATCTATACGATAATTTAACTATAAGTAAAAATTCTTCAAATAAAATAATAGTTAGGACAAATCTGCCCTATTTACCAACGGACAAGAAGAATCTAGTTTACTCTGCCGCCCACTTATTCAAAGAGGTGACAGGGATTAAGAGTGGACTTTTAATTACTTTAAAAAAGAGAATACCAGTGGCCGCTGGTCTTGCTGGAGGTAGCACCGATGCAGCGGCTACTCTTATGGGTTTAAATAAATTATTTAATGCCGGCATGACCAAGGATGAACTAAGCAAACTGGGAGTTAAGCTGGGAGCTGATGTTCCCTACTGCCTTATGATGGGTACGGCTTTATCAGAGGGTATAGGAGATAAACTAAGCCCCTTACCTCCTATGCCTAAATGTCATATATTATTAGTTAAACCTAATATAAATGTGTCCACAAAATTCGTGTATGAGAATTTAAAATTAGATGATTCAACTATCCATCCCAATATCTCCTTAATGCAAAAAGCTATTGAAAGCCAGAATCTTTTGGAATTAACCAAACATATGGGAAATCTTTTAGAAACTGTCACCATAAATCATTATCCTATTATTAATAATATTAAGGACAAGATGGTTGAATTAGGCGCCATGACCTCGCTTATGAGTGGTAGCGGCCCTACTGTTTTTGGAATCTTTAATAACTATAAAACAGCTAAAGATGCCTTTCAATATTTTAGAACATCTTACCAAAAGTATCAGGTCTTTCTTACAAAGCCCTATTATCCTATAAACCATAATTAGAAAGATATTGAGAGAGGATATTCTAATGAAAAACAAGCAATACACGTACAGACATACTAATTTTTGCTGCTATAGAGGGTATATTACACAAGCTATAGTCAATAACTTATCCCCTCTTTTATTTACTATATTCCATGATTCATATAATATATCCTATGAAATGCTGGGACAGTTGGTACTTATTAATTTTATTACCCAGATACTTGCTGATATATGGGCTACTAAATACGCTGACAAGTATGGATATCGAAAATGTATAGTAATCGCCCATGGCTTTTGCTTTACAGGATTAGCCCTCTTAGGCATACTGCCTATCCTTCTACCTAATTCTTATATAGGGCTGATACTAGCGGTTATGACCTATGCCATAGGAGGGGGAATAATAGAGGTTATAATCAGTCCTATCGTTGAAGCCCTCCCCAATGATAATAAGGAGGGCTCCATGAGCCTACTGCACTCTTTCTATTGCTGGGGTCAGATGGCCGTTGTAATAATAAGTACTCTTTCCCTACGCATACTGGGAAGAAATCTATGGCCTTTGTTGCCACTAATATGGTCATTATTTCCCTTATATAATATGTTTATCTTCAGAAAGGTTCCTATTATTCCTCTAGTTACTGATGGGAATAATATGAGACTAAAAGAGCTATTATCCTATCGTGTAATTTGGCTGGCTATGCTACTAATGATATGTGCTGGTGCCAGTGAACTAACTATGTCTCAATGGTCCTCAACCTTTGCAGAGAAAGGGCTTAATGTTCCAAAAGTTTATGGGGACTTATTAGGACCGGGTTTATTTGCTTTGTTAATGGCCATAGGACGGACCCTATATGGTTTCTTCAGTGACAAATTACCCTTAAGAATAAGTCTTATAGGAAGCAGTATTCTATGTGTTGTAGCATATTTGGTAACAATATTTAGTTCTAATCCTATAGTTTCCCTACTCTTTTGCAGCTTATGTGGCTTATCAGTCAGCCTGATGTGGCCGGGAGTCTTTAGCCTATCCTCTACTACTTTTCCCCGAGGAGGTACCCTCATGTTTGGTATCTTAGCCATTTTCGGCGACATAGGTTGCTCTCTAGGGCCATGGATGGCAGGTAAAGTATCTGACCTAATATTACAATCAGGAAGAGGGTTGTCCCTTTGGGTATCCCAGGGCCTTAATCTTGAGCAAATTGGACTTAGGACAGGCTTACTAACTGGAACTATATTCCCTACAATAATGTTATTAGGATTGCTTTTATTTAAACAGTCAAAAAAGAATGATTAGTAAAATAACTTAGGCTATAAAAGATTGAACCAAATGGCTTAGATCTTTTTATAGCCTATTTATATTGCTTTAAATATTAAATACTTATATTATTGAATCAACTTTTTTTACAATGATAAGTTTATCCCCTTCTTTAATCTTATCATCTTCCAAATCATTAATAGCCATAATACTATCAATAGTTGTGTAGTATTTCTTTGCAATATTCCATAAAGTGTCCTGGGATTTCACCACATAACCTATAATTCCAGGCATAGACTGTATTGTCTCAAGATCTAGATCCGATATCTCAATATCAGTAATCACAGATTCTGTCACTTTATCGAACACAATAGAATTAAGACTCATGGTAGCTTTGACTTCAATTTCTTCGCTATCAAGCATAATAACACTAATTTGATCTAAATTAGGCCTTACTTCAAAGTTGCTATTGGTCTTGAGCCCCTTAACTTCAATGTTTTGGCTAAATGGAATAACTCCCTTTAAAGAATTTAAAGGCATTGTATCATCTTCACAAATATAAAGGATATCTACATCAACAATACCTTCAACCTGAAGTTCAGTTTCTAGAGGGATTATTTCATCAATTTTAATATCTCCCTTGGCATGACATATTTGAAGAATTCTAGGTTGATCCTCATCTACCCTAATTCGATCTGCTATCCGGTATTTGCTATTATTCTTAATAACTAAATTTTCATATGTGGCCTCCTTAAATATTGGTGTAATATTTTTGGAAGGACAATAAACGTCACATAATATTTCGGGTTCTTCTACCTCATATACCTTAATATTAAGGTCAAGGATTATCTCTACATCTAAAACTCTCTCTTCCCCATCATTATCCTCTTTTATCTCTATGTTTTTCTTAGATATAGTGAAGGTAATATCTTCAATCATATCTTCTGTACAGCCATTACAATCTATAGTACCGCTAAAAGGTATCTCTGTTTCATAATACTCAATCGGGTTCTCCTCATCCTCACAGGTATATAAAACAAATAGGGGCATTTCACCTTTTATTGTAAAACGATCTTCCAGAAGTCTAAAGTCCATATTATTGAGATTTATGTCAGTATATAGAATAGAGGATATATTACCTTTATTCGTTGGAAGCATTATTTCATCTTTAATCCTAAAAGTGTCTTTTTTATTAATACTAACATCGGTAATCTCAATCTTTTTATTGATATATTGAATATCTTCAGGCCCTTCAATACCGATTGCAGTTTCTTCATCATATAATTCTTCAACTGCCACATTTAATCTAACTATGGATTTCACACTAATCTTTCTTGAGTTAATTAATCCTGTTGACAGATCCTCCAATTCCCATTTTACAATTGGGTCATCCTGTGCGCATGTATGTTCCATATTAATTACTTCATCAAAGGGAATTTCCCCAGATATATTATGTATTGGTCTTTGGCCTTCATTACTTAGATAAAGAACATTAAATCCCAATGCTCCTTTAACCATAAGTTTACCATCCATGGCTTTTACTTCTGTAACCCTAATATCGCCCTGCTCTTCAATTATCTTCTCAATGTCCGGTTTAATATCAGAAACATTAAAATCATCATCCAATGTAAGCTGCAGGGTACTCTTACATTTTAATTTATTCATATGAATATTTTTCTTTATTAATTCCACCAATAATCCCTCCTTATGAATGGACATACGATAGGATGCCCCTGTCATATATTATTCATAAGAAAGAGGTTTTATGAACTAAATATAGGTAATAAATAAAAAAAAGCCAAGAAACTAATAATAGTTTCTTAGCCTTCTCTATATCTGTATTTTAACGACATAAAATTAACTCTATGTCCTTTGTCAATAAATCTGTATAGCTGTATGATAATGTCCTCTCTGGCATATTCTTATTCTCTTGTATTTTTATGAGAAATATACTCGGGTATGTTTCAGATATTATGCCTTCTGTTATGTCCACTTTATGTCTGCCCTTATTGATTTTAACTTTTACTCTCCTACCCATATGTCTTCTTACGGCGTTCCGTACATTATTTACATCGTTCTGCTTCATCATTATAATCTCCTTACTAATGGCATCCAATCTTTATGCCTACAATCAATATGACACAAATGGAAACACTTTTATAATTAAAATTATAAAGATATGTTATGGAATTTACCCTTATTCCAATACACATTTTATCCACTTATAGTATTATAACATTAAATTTACATATTTGTCAATGAGTTATCTGACAATTTATTTATATATTTTGATTTGTACCTAAAAATATGCACATATATGAATTGTGTTTTTGTTTATATTTATGGAATATTTTCACACCCTACTCTAAGAATTTTATGGACTTGGATAA
>JAAYPX010000018.1 GCA_012519565.1 Clostridiales bacterium
AAATATCTAATGCATAGATACCTATTACAGGGTATAATATAATTATCTTTTTATATTTATATTATACCCTGTTGGAATTAAAGGAGGTTCCCATGCTCTACGTTCTAATAATTATAGCAATCGTCATAGCCGAAACAAAAATCAAGAATCACATCGAGAAAAACCGACCATTACACGCCGAAGAAAACATTCTAAAGGGTAAGATCACCATTAGAAAGCATTATAACTATGGAATGATGCTTAATTTTCTTGAGAATAAAAAAGAATTGGTAAAGAAAATATCCAGCGCTGCCCTAGGTTTCTTAATCATATTATTTGCATTTATACTTCCTAAGAAAGGCAACAAGCTATATAAGCTGGGCTTATCTTTAATAATAGGCGGAGCTATCAGCAATGTGGTCGATCGTATAAAAAGAGGATATGTGATAGATTATTTTAGCATCAATTATAAGAAGCTAAAGAATATCATTTTCAATCTTTCAGATATTTTTATATTTGTAGGTTCTGTATTGGTGGTAATTGCATCGTTTTTTTTCTCTAAAAGTACAAATAGCGTAAATCATGAGTGGATTTACCAAGTAGCAAATAATCAGATGGACACAATTTGACCACAGAAAATTAAGAAGGATTTAATTGATTTCTATTCTAACTATCGATATAATAGTAATATCTATTCATTGAAAATAAATACAGAGATATTATTTTTATAAATAGATAGTTAAGATAGGAGGATTGAATGGATAATAAAAATTCGCAGAATAATAAGAATAGTTCGCCTAATAGGATGGCTATAATTATAGCCCTCATTTCTGCATTGCTTCTTTGGTATTTATACTCAATGATTGCTGATCAAATTAAAGAAAGTACTAATATAGAGGTAACCTTTAACGAATTTAAAGCAATGATTGTAGAAGGAAGAGTTGAAGAAGTTGAGATATATACCGATAGGTATGTAATCATACCTAAAGGGCAAGCTGACAATGCTATAAAGTTAAAATACTACACGGGATATCTATATGATGAGTCCTTGTTGACTGTATTAGACGAGCATGAGATTCCCCATAGAAGGGTTATTGAGGATACCCGGGTTTCTTTATTAGAGAGTGCCATTGCCATTATACTGCCCTTTGTGGCAATTTATGTTGTGATGTGGTTTTTATTTAGAACTATATCAAAAAATAGTGGCGGGGTAATGGGCGTAGGTAAAAGTAACGCCAAAGTTTATGTGGAGAAATCTACAGGAGTTACCTTTAAGGATGTGGCTGGCCAGGGAGAAGCTAAAGAATCTTTAACAGAGATAGTTGACTTTCTTCATAATCCTGGCAAATATGCAAGAATAGGTGCCAAACTACCTAAGGGAGCCCTATTAGTAGGCCCTCCCGGTACAGGTAAGACCTTACTAGCCAAAGCTATAGCAGGGGAAGCTAAGGTTCCTTTTTTCTCCTTATCTGGTTCTGATTTTGTTGAGATGTTTGTAGGTGTAGGTGCATCCAGAGTAAGGGATTTGTTTAAACAAGCCCAGCAGCAAGCTCCCTGTATCGTATTTATTGATGAGATTGATGCCATAGGTAAAAGTAGGGATTCCCATTACGGTGGTAATGATGAGCGGGAGCAAACATTAAATCAATTACTGGCCAATATGGATGGTTTTGATTCTTCCAAGGGTGTAGTTATCCTTGGGGCAACTAACAGACCAGAAGTTCTGGACAAGGCATTACTGCGTCCTGGACGTTTTGATCGTCGTATTATAGTAGATAAACCAGATCTTAGAGGCAGAATTGATATTTTAAAAGTTCATGCCAAAAATGTGTTAATGCATGATTCAGTTGATTTAGATGCCATAGCCAGAGCTACTTCTGGTGCAGTGGGCTCTGACCTGGCTAATATTATCAATGAGGCTGCTATATTAGCTGTTAAGCATGGTAGAAATGTAGTGACTCAAGATGATCTTTTAGAATCTGTAGAAGTGGTAATTGCTGGTAAGGAGAAAAAGGATCGTATTTTGAGTAAGGAAGAAAAGCGCATCGTTGCCTATCATGAGGTAGGTCATGCCCTGGTAACAGCCTTGGAGAAACATGCTGAGCCGGTACAGAAGATTACCATAGTTCCAAGGACCATGGGATCCTTAGGTTATGTTATGCAGGTTCCTGAAGAAGAGAAATACCTTATGAGCAAGGAAGAAATTATTACCAGAATTGTAACTTTATTTGGTGGTCGTGCCGCTGAAGAATTAGTATTTGGCTCCATAACAACTGGGGCATCCAATGACATAGAGCAGGCTACCTCTCTGGCCAGAGCCATGGTGACACAGTACGGTATGTCTAATAAATTTGGACTAATGGGCTTAGAAACTGTGGAGAGCAAATATCTGGATGGAAGACCTGTATTAAATTGCAGTGATGTGACAGCTGGAGAAGTAGATAAGGAAGTTATGAGCATCCTTAAAGAATGCTATGATAAGGCGGTTGCATTATTGGCAGATAATAGAGAGGTATTGGATAAAATTGCAGAGTATCTTATTGCCAAGGAGACTATCACTGGAGAAGAATTCTTGAGGCTTTATAAAGAAGTTACAGGGATTACCTTAGATAAGGTAACAGAGAAGGATAAAGATAAGATAGATGCCTCAATCATAGATCTTCCTTCTGCAAATGCCAATGACAAGGAAGAGAAAGAAGATAATAATATTAGCAATAACAGTATTGAATAACTGGGTTTTGCAAGGGTTGCAACGCATTTTTGTGACTTAAGTCATGAGTTAGTGGCAAGGCAAGTCTAAGAATAATTATGATATAAATAGTGTAGGAACTATCCGAATTAAAGCCTGTGGAGAATGCGATGCAATAAGGTTTTATTTATAGAATAAAAGGAATAAAATTATATAACAATATATTAAGAAGAGTCTGTCTCAAGGCTAACCGTAGCTGGCTTATAATAGGGCTATATATTAGTATAATAAATATATAACTACGGTTGGTTTTGGGCAGACTCTTTGTTTGTATATCCGTAAATGATATGTTATAATCATGATGTCATGTTTACGTGAAGCTATTAGGAAGGATAAGTTCTATGTTTGATATCC
>JAAYPX010000163.1 GCA_012519565.1 Clostridiales bacterium
ACTTTGTCCTATGGGGATTATACTTTGCCTTTTTGTTAGTACTGGAGAAGTATTTCCTGAGAAATCTATTAAATAAACTTCCCGTTCTGCTAAGACATCTTTATGTGATTTTCCTTATTATAATAAGCTTCGTTATCTTTAATGGCAATTCTCTGGAAGAGGTAGCTGATAACCTAAGGGGGATGTTTGGCCTTCTGGATGTTGCTCTAATTAATCCAGAGACGATGTATTATGCTAAAAGTTATGGACTGGTTTTTGCCCTGGCTATGATAGGAACAACCCCGATACCAGCCCTTTTAATAAATAAAATAAGTAGTAATAAATTCGGTTATTTCTTAATCAACCTACTGAAGCCAGTAGTAATTGTTATCTTACTGCTGACTATTACTGGATATTTAATTGATGGTTCCTTTAATCCATTTTTATATTTCCGTTTCTAAATAAAATGTACTCTGTTTTTCAATAGCACTTAAGAAGGTTTCACACCAATTACTTTGGCAATTTAGGCGGCTTATCCGCTGAGGAGAGATTTATATGAAAGATAAAATAAACCATATCATTGTTATCGTAGGTTTTCTTTTTATACTCTATGGATTGATGCTTTTAAATATATTTCTACCAGATAAGGATATTTCCTATAGTGAGAGACGCAGTTTGGCAAAGGTACCCAAGTTTACCTTGGAAAATCTTTTAAATGGAGAATGGTTTGAGGATTACGAGAAGTATCTTCTAGATCAGTTTGTCCTTCGAGATGAATTTAGAGGACTTAAGGCATTTACCAGATTTTATTTGTTAAGGCAAAAGGATAATAATGATATCTATGTAATAGATGGGAATATTAACAAGATAGAGTATCCCTTGAATGACAAGGCGATTGAAAATGCCGCTGATAAACTAAATGAGGTCTATGACAAGTATCTTGAGGGGATGAATGTAAGCTATGCTATCATACCCGATAAGAATTATTTTACGGCTGCAAAACATGGCTACCTATCAATTGATTACGAGAAGCTTATTCAAATAATGAATCAGAAGGTCAAAAATATGAATTATATCAATATATTTCATTCATTGGAGCTGGAGGATTATTATAGAACTGATATTCATTGGAGACAGGATAGGTTACTTGATATAGCAGATTTGCTTCTTAATGAAATGGGAGCTAAAGGTTTGGCTGCTGGAGAGTCTTACCAAGAAAAGTCCTTGTATCCCTTCTATGGTTCCTATTATGGCCAGGCTGCTCTCAAGCTAGAAGCAGATACCCTGGTTTACCTTACCAATGATATTCTTAAAGAGGCTGTTGTTTATGATCATATTGATTCGAACTACAGTAAGGTATATATGGAGGAGAAGTTTAACAGTGTGGATTCCTATGATTTCTTCCTTGCTGGTGCAAAATCTATCATTACTATTACTAATCCTGCACCAACTACCCAGAGAGAGCTAATTATATTTCGGGACTCCTTTGGAAGCAGTATAGCACCATTACTACTGCAAAGTTATGCCAAGCTTACTTTAATTGATCTTCGATATATCGGTACGGATTTGCTTAAAGATTATATGGACTTCTCAAAGGATGCAGATGTGTTATTCTTATATAATACATTAATATTAAATAATAGCTATATGTTAAAATAAACCTTTAATTTCAAATTATAAATTATACTTGAATTAAGCCAAAGCATGCTACCGTTTCTAGTATCAGGTAGATTACTAATCTAAGAATCGCCACTCATAAACGTCGAAAATCTTGTAGATTGGTACTTTGGCTAAGCTTTCATTATCTAAATATAGTTTATAGTAATAAGGACAATTATTGTAAAACCTGTTTTTGTATGTTATAGTAAATCCATATTATCTATTGTATCTGTAGTGCAAATTTAATTAAGAATATCCCTTGTTTTAAGGCAAAATATAATTTTTATAAGTAAGGTATCTATTATGGAAGGCAGGAACTTCAATATAGAATTTTATTGGATTCCATTAGAGCATGTAGAAAATATTGAATTATATCCTACAAATGCAAAGGAACTGCTGGGATGCTTGGGTGACGGGGTTAGACATTTTGTCTATAGAGAAAATATAAAATTGCCAGAAAAATAATCAAGCCAATACTGGTATAATAAGGTTGTAAAAAATTATAATAGCTACATTAAAGACGAAGTATAGGAGGTAGTAACATGGAAGCATTGGTTATTGTAGATGTTCAAAACGATTTTATCAGTGGAACTCTGGGTACAAAGGAAGCAGAGGCAATAATAGAACCTCTGGTAAATAAGATTAATTCTTTTGACGGTATTATTCTTATAACAAAGGATACCCATGATAAGAATTATCTATCTACACAAGAAGGACAGAAACTACCAGTGGAACATTGTATTAAAGGAACTTTTGGATGGGAAATTGACTCTAGGCTTATGGAAGCTATCAAGGATAAGGGCCTTGATTATAGGATATTTGAAAAAGATACTTTTGGATCTATAAGCCTTGGTGAGCATATAGTAGAGTTATATAAAGACGGAAAAATTGATAGCATAGAATTTGTAGGTGTTTGTACTGATATATGCGTGATTTCCAACTCCCTTTTAGTAAAGGCCATGCTGCCAGAACTACCTGTAAGAGTGGATGCAGCTTGTTGCGCTGGTGTTACGCCAAAAGCCCATGAGGCAGCTCTGATTACCATGGAGTCATGTCAGATAGAAATTATCAATAATGTGGAATACTCTAAACATATAAAACAATAGGAA
>JAAYPX010000164.1 GCA_012519565.1 Clostridiales bacterium
CAAAACTTTTAATATCTTTATTTTAATATCTTTATATAATACAATAGCTTATATCTAATGCACTACTTTAAATTATACTTATTTAAATTTATCATAACATATAGAGAATGCTTTAAGAAACTGCTCAATCTCTTCTTCTTTTGTCATATGGCTTAAACTAATTCTCCATGATGCCAAGGCATTCTTACGGTCTTTAGTAACTGCAAATACTGGCCTAGAAGGTGTGTTTACAACTGAGCAAGCAGATTTTATGGATACACATACCCCTTCTTGTTCCAGTGCCTTTGTAAACTCCGTGGCTTTCACTCCCCTGACACTAAGATTTAGAATATGAGGAATTGAATATTTTGTACTATTAATACGAACCTTCTCATAAGATAGTAGTTCTTTCTTTAATTTATCATTTAACTTTCTAACATAATCATAACGATCATCTAGGTTAGTTATGGCCAGCTCTAATGCCTTTTCAATTGAAGCCGCCTGTCCCAGCACCGGAGTACCGCTTCTGTACAAGGTAGTACTGCTTCCCCCATGAATCAATGGTTCCAGTATCACATGATCTTTTTTCACCAATACACCGCAACCATTTAAACCAAAAAATTTATGGGGAGTAAAGGTGATACAGTCAATATTATCTATTGATATAGGTATTTTCCCAACAGCCTGAGTTGCATCTGAATGGAAAAAGCAGTTTGGATAATCTTTTAAAATGCCCGCAATCTCTTCTATCGGTTGTACCACACCCAGTTCACTGTCAACATAACATATAGAAACTAAAATAGTATCCTTCCTTAAAAGCTCCTTAAGATGGCTTATATCAATATGGCCATCTGGTGTCACATTAACTAAATCTATCTCATAGCCTTGTTCCTGTAGATAAGATAAGGTCCCGCTGACAGATGAATGCTCTAGAAATGTAGAAATTATATGTTTTCCATTATGCCTATTGACTCTAGCCAAACCTTTCAAGGCTAGGTTATTAGCTTCACTGGCACCAGAAGTATAAATTATCTCTGAAGATTTGACTGATAGCATCTGTGCAATATTTTCAGTAATCTCATCCATTCTATCCTTAGCTTCTCTGCCCAACTGGTGGGAAGAGTTGGGATTGGCTATATATTTCATACTTTCCTTAGTAAAATACTCAATAACTTCCTTATCTATGGGAGTATTAGCTGCGTAATCTAAATATATCATTATATCACCCCAAAATCTATACAGTAAATTTGTATTACATATGGTTACATATTTGCCTAAAAATTTGCCACTAAAATTCCAGTATGGCACAAATAAATGGGCAAATAATTAATAAAAAACATTGCATATTTAAAATAATCAGGTATTAGCTTACCACTGAAATGCTGATTCTGTCAATGGAAGAAGTGGAAACAAAAAAAGCCGTTTCATATGCCCTGAAGAGCTATATGAAACGGCTTTTTAAACTAGTTTACTTCCTCAAAATCATCTTTACCTACACCACATAGTGGACATACCCAATCATCAGGTAAGTCTTCCCATTTTGTTCCTGGAGCGATACCACTATCTGGATCACCTAATTCTTCGTCGTAGATGTAACCACAAACAGTACATTCATATTTTTTCATGTTGCAAACCTCCTATAATTTGGTGTACCAAAAATATACCATATATTATTATAAACCACAATAGTTAGTTTACTACAGATTATCTAGTTTCAATAATATATTGGTTTAAAATATTTTCCAGCATTTCTTGTCTACCTGATCTATTGTGAGATATTCCATTTTTGATGGCATATTCTTCCAATTCCTTAAACCCAACTTTGCCATCGATTATATCTTTACCAATACCTTCTTTATAGCTGGCATATCTTTGCTCCTTAAAATCTTCAAACACCCTATCTTCTATCAGTTTTGCTGCAACTTTCAATCCTCTGGCAAATGCATCCATCCCAGCAATATATCCATAGAATAAATCCTCATCTTCAAAGGATGCTCTGCGGACCTTTGCATCAAAGTTTAAGCCACCTTTTTTAAAACCTCCATCCAATAGAATTTCATACATGGCCAAGGTTGTATCATAAAGGTTGGTTGGAAATTGATCCGTATCCCAGCCTAACACTGGATCACCCATATTAGCATCAACACTGCCCAGTACTCCATTTATTCTACATTGGTTAAGCTCATGTTGGAAGGTATGAGCAGCCAAGGTTGCATGGTTAGCCTCTACATTGATTTTAAAATAATCTTGCAAATTATACTTTCTTAGAAAAGCTAAAACTGAAGCTGTATCAAAATCATATTGATGTTTAGTAGGTTCCTTAGGCTTAGGTTCGATTAATAATTGACCTGTAAATCCTATTTCCTTGGCATAATCCACAGCCATCTGAAGAAGTCTTGCCAGATTATCCATCTCTAGCTCAGTGTCAGTATTAAGTAATGTTTCATAACCTTCACGTCCACCCCAGAACACATAGTTTTGGCCCCCCAGCTCCTTGGTAATCTCCATGGCTTTCTTAATCTGAGCAGCAGTATAGGCAAACACCGTAGCATTGCATGAGGTTCCAGCTCCATGAACAAATTTTTCATCGCCAAAGGCATTAGTTGTACCCCATAGGCATTTTATCCCTGTACGGTTCATCTCTTCCTTAATAACTGCAACTATCTCATCCAGTCTGCGATTAGTTTCAGCTAAAGAATCTGCCCTAGGAGCTATATCAGCATCATGAAAACAGAAAAAAGGTATCTGCATCTTCTCCATGAACTCAAAAGCTGCATAAACTCTTTCCTTGGCTCTTTCCATGGCATCACTTGTCTGATCCCAACTTCTAGCCATGGTATTACCTCCAAAGGGATCTGTCCCCATATAAGTAAATGTGTGCCAATAGGACATTGCAAAGCGTAGCTGTTCCTTCATAGTCTTACCCATTACAATTTCATCGGGATTATAATATTTAAATGCAAGCGGGTTCTTACTTTTGGGTCCTTCAAACTGAATTTTTTCAACTTTAAAATAGGCCATAGTTTTTCCTCCCTAATGTGTTTTTTTGTGGCTTTTGCCCCTTTATATATATTATAACTGGAAGGAAAAAGAAATACAAGCACTTTTGTAAATTCACTAAACTAATTTATTTTCGAGTAATTTTTTCACATTAAGTAAGCCCCACCCTTGTTTCTCCCAAGGCTGTCCTAAATCCACTGCACTATCTCTTAATTTAAGCTTAACCTCCAGATTAGTTAAATGGGGATAAGCAGATAGTAACAAGGCTATAGCTCCAGATACCACTGGAGTAGCCATAGATGTTCCACTTTTAATGGTGTACATCATAGGAGCATAGTTTGAACTAGGCTGTAATCCATTTCTTTTCTTTCTAGATAAATAACGATTTATATTGCATGATATAATGTTAGACCCAGGGGCTACTATATCTGGTTTTTTAATGCAATAGGGAGTAGGCCCCCTACCAGAATAGTTTTTAGTCTTATTTCCAAATACCTCCACTGCTATATTGTCATCAGAAGAACCTACTGTTATAACCTTACGGCTGATACCTGGAGTGGAGATAGACATTGGACCTGGACCATTATTCCCAGCTGCCACTACTACCACAATGCCACTGTCCCAAACTGCATTAACCCCCTGTACCAAAAGGGAATCCTCATCCCCATTATCTCTTGAAGTGGTTCCCACTGATATATTAACAACTCTTATATTATATTTATCTTTATTATCTATAATCCATTGTAATCCAGCCAATACATCAGAGATATTACCATCACCTTTATGGTCTAAAACCTTTACCCCAATTAGATTACAGGCTGGTGCTATACCCCTATATTTTCTTTTAGAAGAATATCCATTTCCTCCCACGATACCTGCCACATGGGTTCCATGCCCATTGTCGTCATAAGGCTCTTTACGCCGATTTATTAAATCCACAAATCCTATTACCCGATTTCCCCCCTCCACAAAATCTTTATGAAGGCATATCCCTGTATCAACAATGGCTACTCCAACTCCCATTCCATCATATCCATTGTCATAGGCCCAGTCACTCTCGATTATATTATTTACTCTATTCATCTGCGCTGCAATATGGGCATCAGCTTCTATGCTTAAGATACCGTCAAAGGATTTAACTTCTTCCAAATACCTTTTATTAATCTCTACCACATATGAATTAATCATTGGTAGTTTATATTTAATATGTCCCAGACTCTCTAATATGCTTAAATTCTTTTCATATTCATCACACCTGACAATGATTTGGACAGTATTATCATGTTTCATACAAAAAACCCCATTAGCTTTTATAATATCTTATTCTGATAGCTTTACCAATATACACTTCCATTTTTATAATATGATGGTTAATTTATATTGTGAACTTATTAGCAAAATACCCATAATAAATCTATTAAATTAGGAAATCAGTCAAGCCAATCTTCATATGATACAGTGTAATCATTTTTAGGAGGAACAATCAATGAGTGATTTAGCAGCAACACATTGCGACAGAGGTTTCAATAATGGTATAAGTGGATGTTTACTACTTATCCTTATATTATGCTGCTGTGGCAACAATAACGGTTTCTTTGGTGGTAGTGGCTGTGGAAATGATGATAATGGCTGCAATAGCATAATCTTTATCATTCTAATCCTCTGCTTATGTGGCGGCAATGATTTCTTCTAAAATCATTGCAAAACTTTTCCATAGGAGAATTTCTAGGATAACATCTTAATAAATAAGATAATATTATTCTAGGAATAATTTAAAAAGCTGCGTTCTACGCAGCTTTTTTCCTATAGATAATAGTAAGCTAATAATATTACCTTTTTATATTCCATTTTCCCTTGTCATTTCTTCTTGATTTAGCATATTTTTGCTTCATTAACCGCTCATAACATTCTCTGTCAATTTCATACACAGTATTATCTTCAATTATTAAATCCTCATCATTCTTACGGTTATTTTTCCAATTCAAATCATTGGTGGTAACTTTACTAATATTATTATGGGACATAGAATTAATCCCTAAACCAGACTTATCATCTTGATGATTAAATTTATTATTCATACATGCCTCATTTCTTGATATTTGCCAAATTTATATTGTCATTTCAATATATGAAATTTTTCTACAAATGCTATAAAATGATTGAAACTAATATATCTTTCTTATATACTATGGATAAGCTATATCATAATACTTTCTATATCATTTATTGATATAATCTTATATACATTGACAAATACTTAAATAAGTTTTGTTAAGTAATGCAAGTATTAAATAACAATAGAAGAGGTGACAACTATGTCAGGATCAATTTATGGTAAATTGTTTTCTATATCCACTTGGGGAGAATCCCATGGCCCTGGTATTGGTGTGGTGGTAGATGGGTGCCCCGCTGGTCTTAGCATGAACGAAGATATTATACAAGCTTATTTGAATAGGAGAAAACCTGGACAAACCCCATATTCTACCCCAAGAAAAGAGGGAGATCGTGTAAGCATTCTTTCTGGTGTTTTTGAAGGTTTCACAACAGGTACACCTATCTCTTTAATTGTATATAATGAAAATCAACGTTCCTCAGATTATTCAGAAATAGCAGGATATTACAGGCCAGGACAGGCTGATTTTACCTATGATGCAAAATATGGTTTTAGGGATTACCGTGGCAGTGGCAGAGCTTCTGGTCGTGAAACCATTGGTAGAGTCGCAGCTGGTGCTATAGCCAAATCTATATTAAAGGAACTGGGTGTTGAAGTTTGTGCTTATACCAAAGCTATCGGCCCCATAAGTATTAATTATAATAATTGCAGTAAGGATAATATCTTGAAGAATCCTTTCTCAATGCCCGATATGAACGCAGCTCAAGAGGCTGAGGCCTATCTAATTAAAAAGATGGAAGAAGAAGACTCCGTTGGCGGTTTAATTGAATGTCTAATCACAGGTCTGCCTGCTGGGATAGGTGAACCAGTATTCGAGAAGTTAGATGCCGTTTTGGCAAGGGGACTTATGTCCATCGGGGCAATTAAAGGGGTAGAGATAGGCGATGGTTTTAAAGTTGCTACTTATAGTGGTTCAGAGAATAATGATTCCCTATTCTATGATGAAAAACTTGGTATCGTAAAATCCAGTAATCATGCAGGGGGAATCTTAGGAGGAATCAGTGATGGTTCTGAAATAGTACTTAGAGCGGCAGTCAAACCAACCCCTTCTATAGCAAAAACCCAAAAAACTATTAATAAAAACAATGAAAATATAGAGATTAATATTAAAGGCCGACATGATCCTATCATAGTCCCTCGAGCAGTTGTTGTTGTTGAAGCTATGGCAGCTATTACACTAGTTGATTATCTATTCCAGAATATGACTTCTAGAATGGATCGTGTAAAGGAATTTTATAAGAAATAGAAATAAAGAAACCCAATTTATTAACCCGACAAAAGTCATAAATATGAGTGGCTTTTTTCGGGTTATTTATTGCGTAAAATTGCAGATATTAAATTATATAATAGCCATAAAATTATTTTAAAAAATTATATAAAATTATATTGACATATGGGTTTTTATATGTATAATCTTATATGTTGCGTGTTTACTATAACTAAACTTTAAGTTTATTAACAATAAGATTTCCTTTATGGGTAATTTTAGAAGGAGGCTGTCAAATGAATATCGGATCTAAGATAAAGGAATTGAGAATTCAAAAGAGTCTCACCCAGGAGGAGCTGGCAGATAGAGCTGAGTTATCTAAGGGTTTTATATCACAGCTGGAAAGAGATATAACATCTCCCTCCATTGCTACATTAGTTGATATACTTCAGTGTTTAGGTACTAATCTGGAAGAATTTTTCAGCGGTACCGCATCAGAGCAAGTGGTTTTTAAAAAATCAGATTATTTTGAAAAATATGATAGTGAATTGAAAAACAAAGTTCAATGGATCATCCCCAATGCACAGAAAAATATGATGGAGCCAATCCTACTTACATTGGATGCTGGAGGATCTACCTATCCTGATAATCCCCACGAAGGTGAAGAATTTGGCTATGTATTAAACGGAAATATCACACTTCACATTGGGAACCGATCACATAAAGTAAAGAAAGGCGAGTCCTTTTATTTTACAGCCAATAAGCAGCACTATATAACTGCTTCAGAAAAAACAGGAGCAACCCTCCTATGGGTATCAACTCCACCCAGTTTTTAAATTTATTACATGAGGAGGTACCGCGATGACGGATAATAAATTGATTGACCTAGTAAATGTATCTAAATCATATGGAGATACCTTAGTATTAGATGAATTAAACCTATACATTAGAGAAAATGAGTTTTTAACCTTACTGGGTCCATCTGGTTGTGGCAAAACCACTACCCTACGTATTATTGCTGGATTTGAGACCCCTGATAAGGGCCAGGTTATTTTCCAAGGAAAGGACATTACAAAGATGTTACCCAATGAAAGGCAGGTCAATACCGTCTTTCAAAAATATGCCCTGTTTAGTCATATGACCATTGCAGAGAATATCGCCTTTGGATTAAAAATAAAAAAGAAAAGTAAATCCTATATTCAAGATAAAATAAAATATGCACTTAAATTGGTAAATCTTGAGGGATATGAAAATCGCATGCCCAATTCCCTAAGTGGTGGTCAACAGCAGCGAATTGCCATAGCCCGTGCTATTGTAAATGAACCCAAGGTTTTGCTACTAGATGAACCTCTGGGGGCTCTAGACCTGAAGTTACGTCAAGATATGCAATATGAATTAATACGATTAAAGAATGAGCTGGGTATAACTTTCATATATGTAACCCATGATCAGGAAGAAGCCCTTACAATGTCTGATACCATAGTGGTTATGAACCAAGGCTACATCCAACAAATAGGTACCCCTGAAAATATTTACAACGAACCAAAGAATGCTTTCGTAGCAGATTTTATCGGTGACAGTAATATTATCCCTTCCATTATGGTAGAGGATAAGGTTGTAGAAATTTTAGGCGCTAAATTCCAATGCGTAGACGTTGGTTTTGGTAGAAATCGCCCAGTAGACGTAGTTATCCGTCCAGAAGATATAGATTTAGTAAAACCAGAAGAAGGAATTATTAAAGGAACCGTTATCTCCCTCATATTTAAAGGAGTCCACTATGAGATGGGAGTAATGGCCAATGGCCATGAATGGTTGGTACATTCTACAGATTTATTTCCTGTAGGAACAGAAGTTGGTATTAAGGTAGATCCTTTCGATATTCAGATTATGCATAAGCCAACATCTGAGGATGAGCAAGCAGTTGAAATTGAAGAATAAAACTGCCTATTCCAATTTTTCAGGTTTTTGATGAAAGGCGTGGTATTATTATGAAATTGTCAAATAATTTATTAACCCATGGACAAAATGGTAAAACTAAAGATAAACGCCCCGTAATCTTAGCTAAAAATACAAAGCTCTTATCTTATCCTTATATAATATGGATGATTGGTTTTATCATTGCTCCACTGCTTTTAATAGTGTTTTATGGCCTGACAGGAAAAAATGGCAGTTTCACCATGGAAAATGTCATATCAATTGCTAATCCAGTTAATAGAAAGGCCCTACTACTCTCTCTGGAGTTATCCTTTATAAGTACTATTATATGTTTAATATTAGCATATCCCTTGGCTCTAATATTGAGTAAAATTAAAACAAAGAGCAATAGCTTTATTATATTTATAATGATTCTACCTATGTGGATGAATTTTCTTCTTAGAACTATAGCGTGGCAAAATATTTTGGAAAAAACAGGCGTTATTAATAATATACTGAACTTTTTAAAGCTTCCAACCCTTAATCTTATTAATACGCCAGGAGCAATTGTCTTGGGCATGGTTTATAATTTCCTACCCTTTATGATACTCCCTATATATAATTCATTGATTAAAATTGATAAAGATATCATTAATGCTGCAAGAGATTTAGGGGCCAATGGTATACAGACATTTATTAAAATAATATTTCCCTTAAGTTTGCCAGGAGTTATCAGCGGTGTAACCATGGTTTTTGTACCTTCACTAACAACATTTGTTATTTCAAAAATCCTTGGTGGAAGCAAAATAGTTCTAATAGGTAATATTATAGAACAACAATTTGGCATTGGCAACTGGCATGCAGGATCAGGACTTTCCCTAGTTCTTATGATTTTTATCTTTTTATGTATGACCATACTAACTAAATATGATAAGGGGGAAGGTAATATAATATGATTAAGAAATTTTTTGAACGGTTTTATATGGGTATAATCCTATTATTCCTATACGCTCCCATATTTATATTGATTATTCTTTCCTTTAACAAATCAAAATCAAGAGCTAAATGGGGCGGATTTACCTTCCACTGGTATAGGGAACTATTTAAAAATGAACAGATGATGAGTGCATTAACCACTACCTTAATTATTGCATTTTTATCAGCATTGATAGCAACTATAATTGGAACTACAGCATCACTTGCAATCAATAATATGAAGAGAGTTCCAAGGGCCATAATGATGACAATTACAGATATTCCAATGCTTAATGCTGATATCGTAACAGGTATTTCCTTAATGTTAATTTTCATTGCACTTAAATATAGATTGGGTTTTACTAGCGTATTATTATCCCATATAACTTTTAATATACCTTATGTTATCCTAAGTGTCATGCCTAAATTAAAGCAATTAAATCCTAATACCTTTGAGGCTGCCTTAGACCTAGGAGCAACTCCTTTTTATGCCTTTAGGAAAGTAATATTACCTGATATTGCTCCAGGAATTATGTCTGGTTTCTTCCTGTCCTTTACTATGTCCTTGGATGATTTTGTTATAACCCATTTTACTAAAGGACCTGAAACAAATACTCTTTCGACTTTAATTTACACTGAAGTACGTAAAGGAATTAAACCAGAGATTTATGCCCTGTCCACTATTATGTTTGTGACAGTGCTAATACTGCTAATAATAGTTAATCGCAAGGGAGCAGAGAAAAAATCCCCTACAGTAGTAAGATAAAATCTTTTCTTGCGATGTAAAATGATTAAATTGGAGGGATATAATTTTGAAAAGACTGGTATTAATAACATTATTGATTATTACTACTTTTTCCTTATCAGCATGTGGTAAGAGTGAAGATGCAGGTAAAAGAGTATATGTTTATAACTGGGTAGAATATATTGATCCTGATGTTGTAAAGATGTTTGAAGAAGAAACAGGAATAAAAGTCTACATGGATTATTTTGTTACCAACGAAGAGATGTTTCCTAAGATAAAGACAGGGGCAGTTAACTTTGATGTTGTATGTCCATCCGACTATATGATACAGAAAATGATTGCTGAGGATCTTTTAGCAGAAATAAATTACGATAATGTCCCAAATATTAAAAATATTGATCCTCTGTACCTAAGTAGCGCTGAAGAGTTTGACCCAGGTAACAAGTATGCAGTGCCTTACTGCTGGGGAACTGTTGGTATCCTATATAACAAAACTATGGTAGATGGACCCATCGATAGTTGGGGTGCAATCTTTGATGAAAAATACAAAGGTGAAATCCTAATGATGGATAGTGTTAGAGATGCCTTTGGTATCGCCTTAACATATCTAGGTTATTCATTAAACTCCACTAACGAAGCAGAAATAAATGAAGCTAAGGCCTTGCTTAAGCAACAATACCCATTGGTTCAGGCTTATGTGGTAGATGAAGTCCGTGACAAGATGATTGGCGATGAAGCTGCCCTAGGAGTTATCTACTCTGGCGAAGCTATTTATACTCAAAGGGAAAATCCTAATTTAGAATATGTGGTACCCAAAGAAGGTTCCAATGTATGGATTGATGCATGGGTAATTCCAAAAACAGCTCAAAACAAGGAAAATGCAGAAGCCTTCATCAATTATATGTGTGATCCCGAAATTGCATTGAAAAACTTTGAATATATTACTTATTCTACACCCAATAAAGCTGCTAGGGAATTAATTGAAGATGAGGCCCTAAAAAATAGTGTTATCGCTTTCCCCGATGAAACCATTCTAGATAGATGTATCACATATAACTATCTAGGTGAAGAGATTGAAAGTCTATACAATGAGAAATGGAATGAAGTTAAGTCTGAGTAAGTAGCAGACATAAAGTCTAGTTACTTCAATATAAAAAGGGCTGTCGTAATAGTTTAGGTACACAGGAATATTCCTAATACCCCTGTGTGCCTCTAAATAACTACCACGACAGCCTCTTTATATAAGCTGCCCTATCCCTATCTCGGTAGAAAAAGGGAAAAGGTACTGCCAGTTCTTCCATCTGAACTTACTTTTATATATCCATTTTGCTGTGTAATCACTTTTCTTGCTAGGTATAAGCCTATTCCGACCCCTTCCTTATCTTCGCTTCCCCTTCCCCTATAGAAACGCTGGAATATTTTGCTCTGTTCCTTTTCCTCTATTCCCAGTCCATTATCGGTGATATCAATTCGAGTATAGATGTCATATTCCGTTACTTTAATTGTCAATGTTCCATCCGGTCTAGAGTATTTTATCCCGTTATCAAGAATATTAATTATAGCTTCCCGGGTCCAATTGACATCCAGGTTGATCCAAACTTCCTCTTGAGGGTCAAAAATAATGGAAACTTTTTTATAGACTGCTTTAAAATAAATCTGTTTAATTGCTTCAAGAAGCAATTCATTTAAATCTGTTTTTAAGGGTTTTAGTTGAATGATACCACTTTCAAGCCTTGATATCCTAATCATACTTTCTGTAAGAAAAGTAAGCTTATCAAGACTCTGATTTAGAATATCACAATACTCTTTTCGCTCTCCTTCTGTTAAATCAGGCTCTGCCAGAAGCTCTCCAAACATTTTCATAGAAGCCAATGGTGTCTTAAGTTGATGGGATATATCTGAAATCAATGTTTGTATTAGGTGCACCTACCACATGGGGATAATATAAGGCTTCTTTAAAATTATTACGGCCAATTAAGCCCCCTATTGTAATGTCATAGGATATGTTGGAGTTACTATTGATGACTGTCAGGGTCTTACCAATCATACTCTGTAGATATTCATTACTATCTCCTGACATCAAAACCAATTTGCCCTCATGAAAATCCTTAAGATCAATCTTATTTTCGTTAATTTTATTATACTCTTCCACATATATATCGTCAACGGCCAGCAACCAGGTACCGTAGGAGATATCCAAATCCTCATAAAAGTCTTCCTGCTTACTTAATTGATATATCCATTGTAAGAACATTTCATAACTGTTATCCTTCGCGGCGTGTATACTGTACTCATTCCTTAATACCCCTTCCAAAGCTTCTGCATCAAATTCGATAAGCCCAAAGGCAGAATGTATAGTTTCAACTTTTTCTATTCCGTCCATAGCCTTTATTGTATCTAAAAAATGCTTGTCAAACTTATCTACTGAGTAAGGGACATTACTCCTATACTCAAAATTATGGGGTACATATCTATTTAAATAGTTCTCAACGTTAATACTATTTAGAAAACTATTGATTGACAGCAAGGTAATACATCCCATAAAAAGAGAAGCAAATACTAAAGCAGCTTTCTTCTTATCCCGAAGTACATTGTTAAAAGCCATAAAAAATATCTTGTCACCTTTAGTGGTTCTCTTTTCTTTTTTCTTCCTACTTTTCTTACTTTCCGTATATCTTAAGGCCTCCACGGGGGATACACTTCCTGCTACCCTGGCTGGCTTTCTTAGACTAATAGCAATAGTCAGCAGAGTGAATAAGGTTGTAGCAATGAATATAAATGGATGAAAGGAAATCTCTGAAGGCATAATGGTATCCTTAGTCGCTCCCCCCATTACATTCATAGCAGCTGGAACCATTATAAAGGAAACCATGACACCAATAAAAAGGCCTATGGGAATACCCACTACTGCCAGTAGATATAGCTGGTTTCTTACAATTTTCTTAATTTGCCTTGGTGTCGTTCCAATGGTCTTTAACATTCCATAGAACCTTATATCTTTAGAGATTGAGATATACATGATATTATAAATTAATAAATATCCACTTAGAACTATAAACAAGGAAATCATTATTATAATAGCAGCGCCAGCCCAAGCATCTGCCTTGGTTGAACTTATATCAAAAACAGCTGAAAATTTTTGCTTCTCCTTAAGGGCAATATCATCTAGTAACTGATCATATACTATTATCTCTTTATTAGAGGGTGCTGATATAGTTACGGTCCCATAATCTTCAATCCCTAATTCATGGGTTTGGCAAAACTCCTCTGACACCAATATAAGAGGTATTCCACCCTCATCACTTATACTATAATTTCGAAAAAGTCCAGCCAGAGTATATTCCTTAGTGCTTTCCACTCCCTTTATGTTATGGGTTAGAGTAATTCTGCTTCCCACCTGACTATTCTCAAGTTCTAAAATTTCCATAGCCTTGCTTGAAAGCATGATTTCATCTTCCTTTACAGGGTAATTACCTAGAATGTCACTGATTGCAGGTTTATAATGTTTCTCCCATTCTATCTTGTCAAAATATATCATGGATATATTAACATTTTGCTCATCTTCTGTAGTTACTTTTACACTACCTGCATAAATTCTAAGTCCTGCATGTTCTATATAATCCAGCTTTGAGATGGTCTCATATTGATCATCTGTAGGATTGGGTAGTGAAATATGGGCCATGGAACCATTATCCCTAATCTTATATATATTATAGTTGTGCATAAAACTTATTCCAATACTGAAAATTACGGATATCATAAAGGTTGTCAGTACAATAGCCATTATGGAAAATATATTCCTAGTTCTATCTACTCGAACCATTCGCTTAGATACCCTATTAATAACTGCCTTATTCCTAATTGAATGCAATTTAAACACCTCCTATGCAATTTGTCCATCTTCTATGCGGATGATCCTGTCAGCCATCTGTGCTATCTCCTCATTATGGGTAATCATAACAGTTGTTTGGTTAAACCTGTGGCTAAGGGTTTGCATAAGCATAAGCACCTCTAGACTGGTTTTACTATCCAGATTTCCAGTAGGCTCGTCTGCCAGTATAATTGCAGGTTTGGTTGAAAGAGCACGGGCTATGGCCACCCTCTGCTGCTGCCCTCCTGATAGAGTATTAGGCATTCTATTAATCATGGGATTTAATTTAAGGGTATGGATAATATCATTAATATAACTTTCATCTGGCTTAGTACCATCTAATTCTATGGGAAAGATGATATTCTCATAAACATTCAATATTGGTACCAGATTGTAATATTGGAATACAAAGCCGATATTCCTTCTTCTAAACACCGTTAATTCCTCATCACTCATCTCCAAGATATCCTTATTTCGTATAAATATTTTACCTGAATCAGGCCGGTCCAGCCCACCCAGCATATGTAGTAATGTTGATTTACCACTTCCAGAGGTGCCGACTACTGAAACAAATTCGCCTTCCTCCACCTTAAGAGACACACCATCCAATGCCTTAACGGCATTATCTCCCGATCCATATATTTTCTTTAGATTATCCGCTTCCAAAATCTTCATTATGACAATGCTCCTTTCATAACTTGGCTAATTATATTGTATATTGGATAATATACCATTATCTTCTTACAATCTCGTGACAGAGAATATCAACATTTAAAAAAATGCAGCACGATATTTTACTTAATTAATGTGTACTTCATAAATTCACGAAGATATAGGTATGAAAAATGGAGCTGTCGCAATATACTCCTTTCACTATTGCGACAGCCCCACTAATAAGGCCCATGTCAGTTAACAACTTCCTATATCAATCTTTAAGGTCTAAAAGAGCCATTTTTAGACTTTGAGCTTTCATAATTCACTTTACATTACCACTATACTAACTCAAAACCATTTATAAATTATATTGAACCTTCTAATTTCCGATAATTTCTTTATATAAATCTATTCCAAAGCTAGTATATGTAGGTTCTGAAGCAATTATCTTATAAGTTCTCTCCCCATTATTCTTCCTTTCTGCAGATAGAAATTGAACATGCTTTAATTTTCTTTCGTACAGTGTTTTAACAAATTCATAAAGGTGAGTGACCATAATCACGCTTATTTTACTTTCATATAAAGCCCTCACAATATCCCACATAATCATACTTCCCTCTTTTTCCGTAGTGGATGAGAAGGATTCATTCATTAGCAATAGTGATTTCCTTGTAATAGCATTTATTATCAGTTTCATTCTGCTAAGTTCCTCATCTAATCGTCCACTATTCATTAGCTGATCTTCACGCCGGGTAAAATGAGTGAATATATTATCAAACAAATTATTTGAAAATTCTTCAGCTGGTACGAACATTCCGCATTGCATCATAACCTGAGCAATCCCAATGCTTCTTAAAAATGTGGATTTACCTCCTTGATTGGCACCTGAAATAATAAATAGGTGATTATCCTCAAATTCCAAATCATTTGTAACCAGATTTTGCATAGTCATTAAAGCCATACTTAAATCATATAAGCCCTTAAACTTGAAACCATCCCCCTCTGTATTCTTTTGAGATGATGGCATACAAAAGGGCATCTTCAAATGTTTTAATTTATAATATAAATTCATGCAACCAACGTAGAATGCCAATTGAAAGCGAAGTTGTTCAAAAAAACCTGTCATCTCATCAATAAAATTATTGTACATTTTTAATACTTGGATAAGACCTGCCTTCTGAAATAAATAGGAATCTTGAAGCAATTCTGCTTGGTTCAAAAGTATAATATTTTTTTGGAATAATTTAGTATATGTAGTTTTTAACTTTTCTATAAACTTAATACTACTAGGCTTTGCCTGGTCTTCCAAAGCGTTAATTATAAAATCACGGCTGCGCAGTCCCTTACCAATTGAAGCACTCATTATAATCGAAGAATTATTTAATAAAAATGACATGTCATTTATAGATTTATCAATATCGATTATCATTTGAGCACTATATTCTGTTATTAATCTATCACGAAATCTGGAAAATGCATCAGATCTATAGCGGGCATTTCCTTTGTTAACTATATCTTTAATCTTGGAAATATTGTCTATTAATATTTTTAGTATCTCAAGAGAATTACGAAGCTGCATAGACTCAGGCTTGACATTTCCTATTTTATACTCTTTTTTTAATTGCTCCTTATGCCTTTCAATCTTAATAAATGCTTCTGAAACCTGATTATATAATTCTTTTATATTTTCTCTATTAGAAACAGCATCCAAAATAGCCTTTTGTCGATATTCAATGGCAGAGGTATTACTTAGGGGAAGCATCATAACACAATGAGCAGCTCTGTATATGTATGGATCTTCATTAGACATTTCCTCTAATATAAATGATAGATTTAAATCCTTGCATAATGTATCCTGATAATGATAGCCACCACTTAGACTATGATCTCTTTTTTGATATAACAGTCCTACAAGCATGTTTTTAATACCTCCTTAATATCATCATAGGTCAGATTATACTTCATTACTAAGGAGTTTACATAGCCTATACCTTCTGCAGGCATCCTATTAATTTTATAACTACGCTTTTCTTTATTCTCCTTATCTAGCGAAGCTACCATACTAACAATTGTCTCATCTTCCTCAGCCAACTCGACTATATGGGTTACGTAGATGCCGTAACAGCCCGACTTAATAAAATGCCTTATTACCCTTTTACCCATATAAATAGCATCATAAGTTCCTGCAGTTGTGAATAGTTCATTGATTATTACAAACTGATTATTAAACTCCTGAAGCATCATCGGGCGGATACGGGTTAATTCCTCTTTTAACTTACCCATACCCGTTTCTAAAAGCTCCTCCTTTGAGAAATACGTAATAATTCCGTCAAACCTAGGAAGTACAGCTTTTTGACAAGGTACCATTAAACCTAAGAGACTAAAGTATATAAGCTGGCCGACAGCCCTAGCAAATGTAGTTTTGCCCCCTTGATTTGGTCCCGTTACAACCATAAATTTTTCTTTATTAGTATAGTAAGCACTATTGGTAATAGTATCAATATTACTTTCCATATTCTTAATTCCTAAGGCTAAATCATAAAGCTCCATAAAGTAGAACTCCTTAGAGCTATCTTTCACCTGGGGAAAGCAAAAATGAAGTCCCATATTTTCAAGCTTTCTTATGAAGGATAAATATTCAGTATAAAAAGGCAATTCTTCTGCCAGCCTCTTTATAACCATAGGTATAGGATCTGTATTGTTATAATAAAAGGACTCAAGCTTTTTAAAAACCTGTGGGTACTCCTGTGCCAATACATCAATAATTCTCTGTTCCAATAAAGACATCTGAAATACTCCCTTAAAAGGATTTTCCATTAAATATTCTTCATCATCGGGTTTATTAAACATCTCTCTTATACTTTTACAATAATTCGTGCTGGGTACATCTGTATGAACTATTACCCTATCCTCTTCGAACTGCAGACTATATTTTATCTTATTAATTTCCTTGATTAGATTATCCGCTTCCATCTTTAACTCAATAAATGACTGCCTTAATATATAGTTATCTAACCAATGCTTAAAATCAGTTAAACCTTGTGAATTTAGATGACACAGGGATAAATCCTTATGTAATTTAGTTATTACACTGCAATATTCATATATATAATCAAGATAATGTCCCATCTTCTGCCAAGGGTATGTAGCCTTATTACTGTAATCCTCCAGTTTATTACATTTGCTTTGCTCATTTAAAAAATTTGAGAATGTCTTAAAAACGTCTGACTGCATAATATCTTTTAGAATATCTTGCCGGTACTTAATTGTATCTGTGTCATTATTGATGTAATAAAAGTACTTCCTAATATTGATCGCATCTTCATTCTCAGTAATCTTATCTATAATCATTGTCAAATTTAAATCTTCAAAATAGCTTTCTTCCTCATCTGGCTTATCTGCCCGCTCTAATAAACTTTTATCCCTCCATAATATGCTACAAAACTCCATATAATCGCTCCGTTTCAATATAGTTATGGTTGCTGCAAATTATTTATTTAATAAATCTTTTTTAGAAAATCTTAGCCAATAATATATTAATAACCACATACTTAATGCCAAGACTAGATAGCCTATTTTATTTATTAGCTTACTGGCTGGGTTTATGTTTACAGCCTTTGGTATAATTATACATTTGTTGCAATATTGTGTCAATCTGTAGTTGCTTCTATATTATACTTTTGAATTGTATCACTTCTCCCATACCTAACAAAGAAACAGATAATAAATAAGCATGTTTCCATCGGAAATTTCCTAACGAAACATGCTTAATCATTTAATATTGCTTATTAAATTGTTTTATCGTTTTAATTGGCTTTAACTAGATTTAGTTTTATTATTAATTATATTTATTCTGATTTGTATAACTATTTATATCAATTTGTTACTATATTCCTTACTTGGCCCTTTTGAAATGCTACTATATTCTCATACACTTCTTTAACACATCTTTGTCTTGCTTCGACAGTTGCCCATGCAATATGTGGTGTAATTATTAATTTTTTACTATCTTTAATATCAAAAAGTGGGTTAGTGGCTTCCATTGGCTCTACTGTTAGAACATCAAGTCCAGCTCCCCCTATCCAGTCTTCTTTAAGGGCTTTTGCCAACGCTTCCTCATTGATGATAGGGCCCCTACCAAGATTAAGAATTATAGTGTTTTTCTTCATCTTTCTCAGCTGGGTTTCTCCAATAAGATCCTTGGTGCTATTATTTAAAGGGGCATGTATTGATATTATATCTGAAGTGGTAAGTAATGTATCAAGATCCACTTGCTGATAATTAGGGTTTTTATTCTTACCGGAAGTTGAATAATAGATCACATTACATCCAAAAATTTTAGCCACCTCAGCTACCCCTCTTCCGATTTCACCTAAGCCTATTATCCCCCAGGTTTTACCCCATAATTCATGGAATTTAACATCAAAATGGCTAAAAATATCTGATCGAATATAGTCTCCTGATTTCACAAACTGATCGTAATAGCTTAGTTTTTCGTATACATAGAAAAACAAAGCAAATGTATGCTGTATCACTGATTGGGTGGAGTAACCTTTCACATTTGCTACAGATATCCCACGGCTATTAGTATAATCAAAGTCCACTATATTGGTGCCTGTTCCTGTTATGCAGATAAGTTTTAATTTATTTGCTTTATATAGGGTAGTTTCATTCATTGGAACCTTGTTGACAATTATTATATCTGCATCTTCAACTCTATCAGCATTTTTCTCAGGTTCTGACAGTGGATATTTTATAACTTGGCCTAGTTCCTCAAAAGGAGTTAAATCAACATCATCACCCAAGGTATTAGCTTCCAGAAATACTATTTTCAAAATAATATTACCCCCCTAGCTATCTTATTCTTTCAGGGAATCCAACCTTTTTCTGAACTTTCCTAAGGGTTTTGTTCGCGTAATAGGCTGCCTTCTCACCATTATTCTTTATAATACTGTCAATATATGCTTTGTCCTTAGATAAGTCAGCAAAACGCTCCTGAATAGGTCGTAACATTTTTATAACCTCTTCAGCTACTGCCAACTTAAAATCCCCATATCCTGAGGAGGCAAATTCAGCTTCTATCTCGCTAGCTGTTTTCTTGGTTGCCGCTGCATATATATCTATTAGATTTTTTATGCCCGGTTTATCATCTGAATAACGAATCTCATTATCGGAATCTGTAACAGCTCTCTTAAATTTACGGACAATAGTATCTGGATCGTCCATTAAATAAATACTTCCATTGACATTTTCATCGGATTTAGACATCTTTTTGGATGGTTCTTGCAGACTCATTATTCTAGCCCCAGCTTTTGCTATATATGGTTCTGGTATTGTAAACACATCTCCATATATAGAATTAAATCTCTCAGCCACATCTCTAGTAAGCTCTAAATGCTGCTTCTGATCAGATCCAACTGGAACAAGATCAGTTTGAAATAGTAAAATATCAGCAGCCATTAGAACTGGATAAGTAAATAAGCCTGCATTTATATTACTAGAATGTTTAGCTGCCTTGTCCTTATATTGAGTCATACGATTTAATTCACCCATATAGGTATAACAATTTAGAATCCAACTTAATTCCGCATGGGCTGGTACATGGGATTGATAGTATATACAATTCTTCTCAGGATCTAATCCTGCTGCTATATATAGAGTCAATAATGCCCTAGCCTTCTTTCTAAGTTCAGCTGGGTCTTGTCTTACTGTTATAGAGTGCATATCAACCACGCAAAAGAAACACTGATAATCTTCTTCTAATTCTATCCAATTTTTTAAAGCTCCAAGATAGTTACCCAATTGGAGCGTTCCTGTAGATTGCATACCACTATATAAAACTTTTTTTCCATCTAACATATTATTACCACATCCTAATCTTAATATTAATTAACTATGATGATTCTTTAATATACTTATAGAATAATTATTGCTTTAGTATACTTAGATAATAAGGGATAATTGATCACTTTTGTACTTAGATTATCACTATTATTTAACTAGAATAGTAAGGATTCTTTGGTAGCTTAAATAATAATTTATTGTAGTATATCGACTAATCCCTTTAGGGAGTCAATTACATAATCATATTCTTTAACATGTCCAAAACCATATCTAGCATATACAAAAGGTACCCCTGCTTTCTTAGAAGCTTCGGCATCACCTATGGTATCCCCCACATAAATCGGCTTTTGCAACCCATTTCTCTCCACAACAAGCTTTATATTCTCTGCTTTAGATTTTCCAGTTCTTCCGGGATATTCATAATCAGTAAAATATTTTTCCAGGTGGGGATATGCAGTAAAAAAGCATTGAATATATCCTTCCTGACAATTACTCACTATAAATAATTTATATTTTTTATGAAGGAATTCTAATACACTCTCTAATCCCTCATACAGTCTGGCCCCATTTTCCGCCAGATATTTGACTTCATAATCACAGCAAACATCTATAACATTCTTCGCATGCTCTTCTGAAACGCTGGTAAACAATTTCACAGCTATTTCATGCAAGGGGCGACCAAATAACTCCTTTAATCTTTGTGCGGTAACAACTTCTGTTACCTCTGGAAATTCTTCTCTAAGTACCTTATTAAAAGAAATAGCTACTTCCTCTGTGGAATCCCACAGGGTACCATCTAGATCAAAAATTATACCATCGTACATATTTCTTCTTCCTTATCTTTATTATTTAAAGCCTTGTAAAGACTTAAACCCTTGATGTTATCATGACATTTTACCTTGCAAATGTCAACCCAATAGCAAAAAATTCATTAAGATAATCAGTAGTGCAAAACTTAATCCTCCATGTTATAATCTTCTATATCATAAATAAATGCTTATCCTTTTTCATATAAGCATTATTATCAATTAGAATATTATAGGAAATTCGGAGGAAGTTTCTAATAATATAAATATATAATTATCCTGTAAAGTTAAATAAATAATGAAAGGACGTGCTATATTGAAACCAATTGCTAGTTTTACAATTGACCACATGAAATTATTACCCGGTGTCTATGTATCAAGAAAGGATAAGATAGGCCAAGAAATACTTACAACCTTTGATATCCGAATGACCAGACCAAACTTTGAGCCAGCAATGAATACTGGAGAGATTCATACTATTGAACATCTAGCTGCAACCTATCTTCGAAATCACAAAGGCTACGGTGATAAGGTAGTTTACTTTGGCCCCATGGGATGTAGAACAGGATTTTATTTGATTTTAGGTGGAGATTACCTATCCAGTGAGCTTGTTCCTCTTATGACTGAGATGTTTGAATTTATCCGTGATTTTGAGGGAGATATACCAGGAGCTACAGCAATCAACTGTGGTAATTATTTAGATATGGACCTTAAGATGGCCAAATTATATTCACAGAAATTTCTTGATGATATCTTATACAAAATCGATGAAGAACATCTTAATTATCCTGTGTAATCATGAAATACTATATTCTGTAACCAAGTGTTTCGCTTGCTAAGGCTTAAGCTTACTATAATTATATGGGTAAATTTTGAAAAGTTCCTAGCATAATAAATAACTTGCATAAGCTTTCAGTGCATTATTACTTGACCCTTGAATATATTATATTGAGTACTATTAAAGGGAGAAGCTATGGCAGACAATGATTATATTCATACCGCACAAGTGTTGAAAGCAGCTGTTCCGTATCTTAATTCCAGAACTAAGACAACCATTGCACTAGTTTCTAGTTTTATGGAATTTATGGGATGTTTACGTCATTTTACACAACATAATTTGGCTGCCTGTGGCTTTGAGGAACAAACAGAATTTAATTTAGAATCTTTGTTAACCGGTATAAGGCCAGTATGTAACCCACAAGAGCGGGCATTTGTAGATAAAATTCTAGGTATATTTAATGCCAAGAGAATGTATGAAACTTACAGCACTTATATGGCTGCTATGCAAGCCATGAATGAATTCAATGCTGATAGCGATAATGAAGATGATGAATATATGACAAATGATCAATATATGACGAATAACGAAAATGCGGCTAATGATGAATATGCAACAAATGATGAAACTAAGGATGATACAATCTACTCAAGAGAAGCCACAGAATATTCCGATGATAGAGATTATAAGCAATCTGATGCATCGGATAATATTAACTCTCAAACATCAAATAGCAATATGTTTGATATGCTTAAAAACATGATACCACCAGAACAAATGAGTACTTTCGAAAACCTAAGCATGCTTTTTAATATGATGTCATATGATGATAATAATAAATCTAATCATGAAGAAGGTGCCTAGTGTAAAGATTAATCTCTTCATTCTAGGTTCTGGTTACTAGACCAGATATAAAATTGTAGAAAGGTATGGTGGTTAATGTGGCAGATACTTCATGGACTAACAATCCTAAAATGAAAAATGTTGATCCCCGCAAATTAGCTATTCTATTAGAATTGGCAAAAGAAGCAGAAGGAATGCCTATGGATAGATTGGTACCCCTACTTATGAATACCAATAAGAAACTAAAAGAACAAAATCTTACCTTTTCTAAGGACGAAAGTGACATAATGATAGATATACTAACCAAGAACTTAAGTCCAAAAGAGAAAAAGCAATTTGAAATGATAAAGAAAATTATGGCCAATAAGAAATAATAATAATAATAATGAAAAGCTGTTTTATAATGCTAATACGCCCTATGACTGTATTAGACTCTATGAAACAGCTCTTCTTATATTATAATAGTCCTACATTTTATCCGAAGGAATTTCTCTATTCTTTAATCTCTTATTTATAGTTTCTATTAACAATGTATATATAACAGAAGTCATAGGTATAAATATCAACATACCTGCAACTCCAAAGGTGCTACCACCTATTGTAACTGCCACTAATACCCACATACCTGGCAGTCCTATTGAATTGCCCACTACATAGGGATAGATTAGATTGTTTTCTAGCTGTTGTAATACTAGGAAGAGAACAATAAACCATAGTGCTTTTACTGGACTCACAATCAGTATTAGAAAGGCTCCCACAATGCAGCCTATAAATGCTCCAAACACTGGAATTAAAGCAGTAAAGGCTATAAGTACACTAATCATCAATGCATAAGGGAACCTAAAAATACTCATAACAAGTAAAAACATAGTTCCCAAGATAACAGCTTCTAAACACTGTCCTGATAAAAACTTTGAAAATGTTCTGTTGGATAGAGAGCAAATGGATATAAACTTATCAGCTATTCTCTCATTAATAAAAGCATATATTAACTTTTTAACTTGTCTTTGAAGATTCTCCTTATTAATAAGAATATATATTGCAAAAATAAAGCCAATGAAAAAGTTAATTAAGCCACCAACTATAGAGGATGCAATCCCAACTGTTGATTGTATCATCGGCCCACCAGTATTTTTTACAAAACTGATTATGTTCTGACCAACCTGTTCCCAGTCCACTTGAAAATCAGATATATATTCTGCTATTGCTGGATATTGTAACAATAACTCTTCTGACATGTTCTCCAGATTTTTAAAGAACACTGGAAGTCTCACACTTATGGTTATAAATGTTCTTCCCAGTTCTGGAGCAATCAAAAATACCACCATAAATATTACTCCGATTACCAGAATAATTGAAGTAAATAAACTTATAGCTCTGTTTAATTTTTGAGATATAGGCTTTTTCTTTCTTTTTATCTTACTAATACCATTTTCTATACTTCTCATTGGAACATTTAAGATAAATGCTATGCCTGCTCCTAAAAGGAATGGAAATAATAAATTAATTAACCATGATATAAAATAAGCTACTAAATTTAGATTCTTAACTCCCAAATATAATAATACTGTAAATACTATTATCTGCAATATTTTTTTTACATTAGAATTATTAAGCTCCATATTACTCCTTATCCCTCTCTAAATTACGATACATCACAACATATTCCCTGGCGTATAATAATAATGATAATAATAAGAACCCCCCACATGTTAACATCAAAATATTTACTATCGACTCATCCAGTGTAGGAACTGCTATTAGTACTAACATAACAGCATAAAATACAGTAGTAGATATCTTGCCAAACCATTTTGACCCATTCAACTTGCTGCCTTTCTTTAACATAAACAAACCTGCAACTAATAAAAAAAGTTGAGTGGTAAGAAAAAGTATTAATAGTAGATACATCCATTTTATCTTTACAATTAATACAAATATTAGGGCTGCTTGGGTAAATTTATCGGCTAAAGGATCGATCAACTTCCCGAATTCAGTAATCATATTAAATCTTCTTGCTATAAATCCATCTACAAAGTCAGTTAATCCGGACACTAGAACAACTGCCGCAGCTAAAATATAATCCTTAGGGCTGTCTGCTCTTACATACAGCGTAACAAATATAGGGATTAGCAAGAAACGAATATAACATAGGATATTAGGAATATTGATTAAATCCCTTTTGGAAAATTTTGAAAATAACCTCATTATGTGTCCTCCTGTCAAAGCTTAAATACTAGAATTGTAGAACTATTCTTACTGTATTTTACCATTATTCATAAAGAAAGAAAACAATTTTTATTATTTTATTTATTTTTTCCATAATTGTGATTCTCATGCAATATTATGTAATAAATAAATACTGTACTTATCACATCTTGATCTTGTTATTACCTATTTTATCATCATTTACACATACTACAAAGATCTAATCAATTAAACAAATTAATATGTAGCCCGCATCCTACTCTGTGGGCTTCTTTATTATATATGAGCTTCAAAGCAATTTCCTAGTATAATAACAAAGAGGCTGCCATGCATCCTTAACAGAGGGCTTCTTATGTAATAAGCTGTCACATTATAATGTGACAGCTTATATTTTTTATTATTTAGCTACAATATTTACAATCTTTCCTGGAACATATATTTCCTTAATAATATTACCACTGATCTTATCAGCAAAAGCTTCCTTAGCCTTTGCAATAACATCATCCTTACTTGCATCAGCAGCTACCATTACTGTACCTTTTGTCTTACCATTTACCTGGACTGCAATCTCTATCTCACTATCTTTCATTTTATCTTCATCATAAGCAGGCCAAGTTTCCTTAAATACAGATGTGGTATGACCTAAAGCAGCCCATAACTCTTCACTAACATGGGGCGCAAAAGGTGATAATAGAATAACAGCTGTATAGATAAGGAAACCTTAGAGACAGCTGTTATTCTATTATCACCTTTTGCGCCCCATGTTAGTGAAGAGTTATGGGCTGCTTTAGGTCATACCACATCTGTATTTAAGGAAACTTGGCCTGCTTATGATGA
>JAAYPX010000165.1 GCA_012519565.1 Clostridiales bacterium
AGATGTGCAGGCATTCTGTAAAAATAAAGCCAGTAAGTAATTTGAATTAATTATAGATTACTTTGCTGGCTTTTGCTATGCACTGTTTTAATTGACGCTTACGGTGAATCAAGAATTGCTGCAAGAAAAAAATACACTTTTAAGCTGTATGGAATATGTTGCATATTGACATAATATTAGTAAGGTTATATAATGTACTTATATTAAGTAACGAAGTACTAAATAGTAACCTAACTTATATGAAGATTGATAGATGCAATGAGAGGAAGCAAGTTAATATTTTAGCAGCTAGAGAAGAAATGGAGGTGAAGAACGAGTGGATATCTTAGGTATATTGGGGATAGTGATGGGGATATTAACGATTATTCTTTTCATTACTAAGAAGTTCAATGTCATAATTGCTGCACCCATAGCGACGATTTCAATTTCAAATAAGATATTGTCGGTGGTAGGAACCAAGAACCCGTTTAACGCATTAGTGGCATTATTTATTATCTCAGCCATTCTTACTTACGGTGGTATTAATGTATTCGTCATAATATTCGCATTAATCCCCATGGCCAAACCTATCTTCAGAAAACTTAATATTGCGTGGAAATTAGTAACTATTCCTGTGTTTGGTGGGACTTCAACATTCACTATGACGATGTTGCCTGGGGCACCTTCATTACACAATATTGTGCCTTCAATGGCTTTGGGAACTACATTAACAGCAGGGCCAGTTATCGGAATTGTCACTTCCATCGTATCAATTGTTTTCCTACTAGTTTTTATGAAGCTCTCCTTATCCAAAAGCTTGCGTAATAAGGAAACATTTCATTTGGATGAAGAGATCAAAAGTATTGATGGGACATCTGAAAACAAACAGCTTCCATCATTCATTGTAAGTTTGCTGCCTATTCTCACATTATTAGGTATCATATTACTAACATGAATGCGGTGGCTGAAGGACTTAGATTAGGGAAACACTATAACTTACCTCAAGAAGAGATAATAAACTTAGTAAAAGTAAGTACAGGTGATAGTTGGGTTGTTAGAAATTGGAGCGATGTTTCTGAATGGACAGCAGACACTGCCTTGGCGGTTTTACAAAAAGACCTAATCGCATCTTACAATCTAGGGATTAAACATAATGTATCCCTACCATTCAATGCCTTATCATCTACACAATTATATAACTCTATGGGAAAGGAGAAACCAAAAGCTTAATAAACTAATTGATGTTTTAAAGGACTAGTTAATAAACTGGTCATTAGAAGGGAAAATAAGATGACTTTATGCGATAAAGTAAAAAATATATTTGGAATTAAAAATAAACAAACAATTACAGGAGGATTTAGTATGAATAAAGATTTTGCAAAGGCAATAGAAGAAAGACGTTCTTATTATGGATTAAGCAAGGAAACCGTAGTTTCAGATGACAGAATAAAAGAAATTGTTGAGCATTCAGTTAAATATACGCCATCAGCATTTAACTCTCAAAGTGCACGAGTTCAAGTCTTATTAGGCAAAGAACATGATAAATTCTGGAATATTACATTGGAAGCATTGAGAAAAGTTGTGCCAGCAGAGGATTTCAAATCTACAGAGGATAAAATTAACTCATTTGCAAGTGCATATGGAACCGTATTGTTTTACGAGGATCAAAATGTAGTAAAATCCCTTCAAGAACAATTTGCTCTTTATAAAGATAATTTTCCGGTATGGTCACAACAGTCCAGTGGTATGCTTCAACTGGTAATATGGGTAGCTCTTGAAAGTGAAGGATTTGGAGCATCCCTTCAGCATTATACAGAACTAATTGAAAAAGAAGTTGCAAAAGAATGGAACATCCCTGACAACTGGAAATTGATTGCGCAAATGCCTTTTGGCAAACCAACATCAGAGCCTGGTGATAAAGATTTCCTACCTTTAGATGAAAGAGTAAAAATAGCCAAATAAGATACACTGATATCTTTAAGATAATAAATGCTTAACAACATAAATAAAGGGTTAAAGTGGGGCAATTCTAAGGAAATGTCCCACTTTAATTAACAGGTTCACAATCTTGTAACAGTTGGCTAGGATGCGGGAAAGACAGACGAGTGGCATGGAGTTTGAATAAACTACATGTACATACTATAGTTTAATTAGTAACTTTCTTTTGCCAAGTAAGTATGATATTATAACCTAGGTGGTGATTATATGGATAATTTTCATATGTGTCCAAAGTTTGAAAATGCTTTTGAATTATTAGGTAAGAGATGGACTGGTTTAATTATTAGAACATTATTGAGTGGACAAAAGCGATTTACTGATATTGCTGAAGCAATTCCTAATATGAGCGCCCGCATGCTTACGGAAAGATTTAAGGAATTAGAGAAGGCAGGAATTGTTATTCGCAAAGTCTACCCTGAGGTTCCTGTTCGAATAGAATATGAGCTAACAGAAAAAGGAGCAGAACTTCAAAGTGTAATGGATGAAATACAAAAATGGGCAGAGAAATGGAACTAAATATAAGTTAATAAAGAAACTTACAAAGCAAATGCAATTATAGAAGCTTTAGGCCTGAAAATTCAGTTATCTGGATCTTCAGGCTGTTTTTATGTGTGCCAGGCATGGCACTAATCTAGCTAGTGAAAGTCTAGCCACGGGTATTTACCGCCAAGAGTAGCGAGCCACAAGTTGGTACCAGTAATGGTATAGATGAAGGAAGTGGTGTAGCAAAATATCGAGCCTACGAATAGAAACTTGATAAGGCGATTAGATGGGTGAGGTTGCATAACAAGCTTAAGCACTAATGGTAAACGTAAACCGAAATCGTAAATCAAGAGGTTGTGGAATGAAAGAGGAGTACCCCCTATGTGGTAGGATAGTTGTCGTAAGATAAAAATGATGTATAATAGATTTACGACAATAGCCTAAGGAGAATGATTATGTCTAACGATACCAATAAAAACAGAAGTTATACCAATGAGTTTAAAGTTTCTGTATTAAAAAGATTAGAGCAAGGTGAAACAGTTGGTTCATTATCAGAAGAATTAAAT
>JAAYPX010000166.1 GCA_012519565.1 Clostridiales bacterium
AGAATAAAAATAAAAATTATATCATATTATTCCTATTGACATGGTATGAAATAGGTGATAATATATGGAAAAACAAACAATAAGAAATTAGGTAATAAATGAAATAATTGTCTATTTATTTTATATTCTATTAATTCATGGAAAGGGGAGCGTATTGTGAAAGAGTTGCCTAATAATATTTTCATTAAATACGGTAATATACGATGTTGTAATTATTTATGATTAGGGGATTAAGGAATATAAAAATTGAATGGAGATAGATAATTATTATGAAAAAAATATTAATCTGGATCATACTAACAGTTTTACTCCTTGGAGGATTAAGTGGGTGTTCAAAGAAGGATGCTGTAATTGAGATAACCAATGTATCCTATGATCCTACTAGGGAATTATTTGAAGAATATAATCAGGAATTCATTAATTACTGGAAGGATGAGAAGGGCCAGGATTTAGCTATTATCCAGTCCCATGGAGGTTCAGGAAAACAGGCTCGATCAGTGATTGAAGGAAATGAAGCAGATGTGGTCACTTTGGCTTTGGCTAGGGATATTACAGCAATCGAAGAAGCGGGCTTAATTGAAGGGGGCTGGGAGGAGGAGTTTGATTATAATAGTTCTCCATATACTTCTACCATAGTTTTACTGGTTAGGAAGGCTAATGATAAGAATATAGGAGATTGGGGGGATTTGGTAAGGGAAGGTGTTGAGATTATTACTCCAAATCCTAAAACATCTGGTGGTGCCTGCTGGAATTTCTTAGCTGCTTGGGCCTATGCCCATATGGAGTATGGTGGGGATGAGGATAGGATAAAGGAATTTGTAACAAGGCTCTATAGTAATGTAATCGTATTAGATTCAGGGGCCCGGGCAGCCACTACTACATTTGTAGAAAATGGTCAGGGAGATGTGTTGATAGCTTGGGAAAATGAGGCCTTTCTATCTGTTCAAGAACAGCCAGATAATTTTGAAATCATCTACCCCAGTATTAGTATTCTTACTGAGCCTCCGGTAGCAGTTGTGGATAAGATAGTGAAGAAAAGAGGAAGTGTAGAAGTTGCAAGAGCGTATTTGGAATATATGTTTTCTGATAAAGCCCAAAGAATTATAGGCAATAATTTTTATAGGCCATCCAATCAAGAGATCTTAAAGGAGTATAGCCATGTATTCAATCTCAACATGAAATTAATTTCTCTACATGAAATGTTTGGTGGTTGGGATGAAGCATATAAAAAGTTCTTCGCCGATGGCGCAATATTCGATCAGATATATGAGAGGAAATAAGGCCTCATAAAGACAGTATGTACTTACAAGTTTTAATCGATAGGCAGTATAACATTAGCATAAAGAGGGATTAGATAATGGGAAAAAAGTTTACAAAAAATAAAAATGTTATTCCAGGATATAGACTATCCATGGCTGTTACCATGTCAATACTTTGTCTGGTAGTTTTAATACCTATGGCCTCCTTAGTGATATCAGCTTCTGGCTTAAGTTTTAATGAATTTATTGCTCTTGTTACCTCGGATATAGTGGTAGCCAGTTATAAAGTCAGCTTTGGCTGTGCATTTATAGCGGCCTTAATAAACAGTTTTTTCGGTTTAATACTAGCCTGGGTATTAGTGCGATATGACTTTATTGGTAAAAGGCTCCTTGACGGACTAATAGAACTTCCCTTTGCCTTGCCCACTGCTGTGGCAGGGATTGCATTAACTTCCCTGTATTCAGATCAGGGTTGGCTGGGAAGTAGATTGGCTAAGCTAGGTATAAAGGTTGCCTATACAAGAATCGGTATAACCATTGCCATGGTATTTATAGGCATACCCTTTGTAGTTAGGGCTGTCCAGCCAGTCTTAGAGAAACTGGATACTCAATATGAGGAGGCAGCAGCTATACTGGGGGCAAGTAACAGAAGGATATTTTTTAAAGTTATTATGCCAGAGATATTTCCAGCCTTATTAACGGGTTTTGGTTTAGCCTTAGCTAGAGGAATAGGGGAATATGGAAGTGTAGTATTCATAGCAGGTAATATCCCCTATAAGACTCAGATAGCACCCTTGCTTATTGTTTCTCAATTAGAGCAGCTTAAGTATACCGATGCTACAGCAATAGCCATAGTTATCTTAGCGGCTTCATTTTCAATATTATTATTCATTAATATTGTTCAGGTAAGAACAAATAAGAAATTAGCTTAGGAGGTATTAGAATTGGGAAAAGCAATAGGGGGACTAAACATAAAACATATATTAATATTTATCAGCCTTGTCTTTATTATCATTATGCTTGTCATACCTTTGGTAGTGGTCTTGGTATATGCCTTAAGAAAAGGTTGGGGGGCTTATATAGATGCAGTCTTTGATAAATACACCATCAAAGCCCTGTTTTTAACATTGTTTGCAACCATTATATCTGTTTCTATTAATACTATATTTGGCTTATTTTCCGCCTGGTGTATTACCAAGTTTAGATTTAAAGGTAAGCAGGTATTGACTACCTTAATTGATATACCCTTTGCTATGTCACCAGTTATTGTAGGCTTATTATTTAGTTTAACTTTTGGGAGACTGGGGTGGGCATATCCCTTCTTAAGTCAATATAATATCAAGATTATATTTGCTGTACCAGGTATAGTTCTGGCAACTATTTTTGTTACATTCCCCTTCGTATCCAGGGAGATTATCCCGGTATTAAATGCCCAGGGGACCGATGAAGAAGAGGCAGCGGCCCTAATGGGGGCAGGGGGATTATACATATTTAGGAAAATCACATTTCCACATATTAAATGGGCCTTCCTATATGGAGTAATCCTGTGTACTGCCCGGGCTATGGGGGAATTCGGTGCTGTATCTGTGGTTTCTGGACATTTGAGGGGGAAAACTAATACTTTGCCCCTTCATGTAGAAATCCTATATAACGAATTTAAATTATCGGAGGCCTTTGCGGTAGCTTCGATTCTGGTGATACTGGCTATAGTCATATTGATTTTAAAAAATATAGTTGAATACAAAGGTAAGAAAGTTGGTGGCAGATAGTGTATGTGGAACTTAAGAATATTAATAAAACATATAACAATTTTAAAGCTTCAGATAATGTAAGTTTTGGAATTGAAAAAGGTAAATTGGTTGCCCTCCTGGGGCCCAGTGGCAGTGGGAAAACTACGATACTGAGAATGATTGCCGGTCTGGAACATCCGGATTCTGGAGATATATTAATTGATGGCGTACGGGTTAATGATATTGCAGCCAGTAAGCGGGGAATAGGTTTTGTATTTCAAAGCTACGCCTTGTTTCCTTATATGAATGTCTTTGATAACATCGCCTTTGGCCTAGAAGTACAGAAAAAGGATAAGGGGACAATAAAGGAGAGAGTAGATGAATTAATTGAATTAGTTGGCCTAAAGGGACTAGAAAAGCGCTATCCCAATCAGCTTTCAGGTGGCCAAAGACAGAGGGTAGCCTTTGCCAGGGCCTTGGCCCCTAACCCCCAGCTTTTACTACTGGATGAGCCCTTTGCTGCAATTGATGCTAAAGTTCGCTATGAACTACGCAGTTGGCTAAAGGAGATGATAAATCAAGTAGGAGTGACCAGCATCTTTGTAACCCATGATCAAGATGAAGCTATCGAAGTAGCAGATGAAATTATTATAACCAATGCAGGTAAAGTTGAGCAAATAGGACCTCCCATAGATATTTACAAGGCTCCTTCAACACCCTTTGTTGCCACATTTATCGGGCAATCGACTACCATAGGTCAATACAGAGTATTAAAAGGCTATGAAGATTTAGATAATTATGACAAGGCAGTTATTCGACCGGAGTTTTTTGTCATAAGAAAAAGCAATGAAATAAGGGAATATATGAGCCTGGCTGAAGAGGGAATTATTGAAGATATATCCTTTCGTGGAGGGCATCTAGAAATAAAAGTCAGGGTCAAGGATATGCAATTAGTGACCAATCGGTCCCTGGATGAGTCCTCATTATCAGTGGGAGAACAAGTTTATGTATTAATCTATCGTTTATATCTATTTGGGAATAATAAAACTATTTTGCTGGAAAATCCAGCTATGGTGGATAATAATTCAGTATTTATTTAAGGGGTGAGAAGGCTAAAGATGATCAAAGAGATTGAGATTAAAGAATTAAGGACTGATGTTTTTATTATAGGTGGAGGTACAGCTGGCTGTTATGCAGCTTTAACCTTAGCACAGAATCCCAAAGTTTCAGTTTTAATTGCAGATAAGGCCAATATTAAGCGAAGCGGCTGTCTGGCTGCAGGGGTTAATGCAATTAATGCATATATAGTTAAAGGTAAGAGACCAGAGGACTATGTGGATTATGCAGTAAAAGACGCTGGGGGTATCGCCCGGGAAGACTTACTGCTAACTATGGCCCAGGGGCTAAATACGGTGACTAAGAGGCTTGAGGAACTGGGGCTGGTAATTCTAAAAGATGATAAGGGCGAATACATGGCCCGGGGAGATAGAAATATTAAGATTAACGGAGAGAATATTAAAGTAATTTTAGCCAATGCAGTTAATAAAAGTCCCAATGTGAAAGTCTTAAATCATGTGAACGTTATAGATTATATCGTTATAGACCATAAGATATATGGAGCCTTAGCCATAGATGTATACCAGGAAACTCTATATGTAATTTATGCTGATAAAGTAATCTGTGCCACAGGGGGGGCATCGGGCTTATACAAACCCAACAACCCTGGTTTCTCCAGGCATAAGATCTGGTATCCTCCCTTTAATACAGGGGCAGGTTATGCCATGGGAATTAGGGCAGGTGCAGAGATGACTACCTTTGAGATGAGGTTTATAGCCTTAAGATGTAAGGATACTATAGCCCCAACTGGAACTATAGCCCAAGGGGTAGGGACCAAGCAGATTAATTCTCTAGGTGAAGTATATGAAGCTAAATATGGGCTTACTACTTCTGAAAGGGTCTATGGAACTGTCCGAGAAAATCTTGAGGGTAGAGGCCCCTGTTATCTTAAAACTGTTGGGATTAGCCCAAAGCAGGATGAAGAATTAAAGAAAGCCTACCTTAATATGGCACCAAGCCAAACCTTAAAGTGGATAGAGGAAGGGAAAAACCCCAGTGAGCAAAATGTAGAGATAGAAGGAACAGAGCCTTATATTGTGGGTGGTCATACTGCCAGTGGTTATTGGGTAGATACTTATAGAAGAACAACTATTGATGGTTTATACGCTGCTGGAGATGTGGCAGGGGGATGTCCTCAGAAGTATGTAACCGGAGCTATGGTTGAAGGAGAAATTGCAGCTAAAACAATTCTATGGGAATTAGAAGGGGAGGAAGCCAAACATAATGGGCTAAAGGAGAAAATCACATCTATAATAGAAGCCAGAAAAAGAGAAATTGAAACCATATTAAATAGAAAACAGCCTATGTTCTCGGTGGAAGAAGTAGAGGAAGCAATGCAAAAGGTTATGGATGCTTATGCAGGGGGTATTGGAAGTCATTATCAGTATAATAGCAACAAGTTAAAGATAGCTGAAGGAAAAATCAGGGAACTTATACAATTAAGTGAAGAACTGGCAGCTGAGGATATGCACGAATTGTTATTTGTCTATGAGTTAAAGGATCGGCTTATATTATGCCTGTCAGTGATAGCCCATTTAGAAGCTAGAAAAGAAACCAGATGGTATAGCTTTGCTGATAACTTAGACTATCCCCATAGGGATGATAATTGGCTTAAGTATGTGAATTCCATATATAAAAATGGGCAAATACAAATAATCCTGCGAGATCTGGTGGGACGGGAGGATGTATATGAGCATAATAATTGATGAAAGAAAGTGTGTAGCTTGTAGAAAATGCTTATCAGTTTGTCCTGGTAACTTAATTAAAAGTAAGGGGTCTGGTAAGGCTTATATTAAGTATCCGAAAGACTGTTGGGGCTGTACCTCTTGCATAAAAGAATGTAATCAAGGGGCCATAGCTTTTTACCTTGGGGCAGACATAGGAGGCAGGGGAAGTAAACTCACTGTTGAAAACCAAGGGGATATTCTCCGCTGGAAAATCGAAAAAAGAAACAAAGAAGTACATATTATTGAAATTGATAAAAAGGAAGCAAATAAATATTAATAATAAGGGGGAAATTGTTATGGGTGAATTAACTCATTTAGATGAATTAGAGGCAGAGGCTATTTATATTATGCGAGAAGTTGTAGCTGAATGTGAAAAGCCGGTTATGCTTTATTCCATTGGTAAAGATAGCTCTGTTATGCTGCATTTAGCATTGAAGGCCTTTTACCCAGAAAAGCCACCATTTCCATTACTTCATGTAGATACCACATGGAAGTTTAAGGAAATGATA
>JAAYPX010000167.1 GCA_012519565.1 Clostridiales bacterium
AAAGATTAGCATTACTGGGATGTGGATATTTAAATCAAATAGTTGCCGATGCATACGTAAACAATTATCTTCCAGAATATGAATTGGTTGGTGTTATGGGCAGAAATCCAGATCGTACACAGGCATTTGCTAACCATTATAATTGTAAGGCTTGCACCAGTATAGAAGATTTATTGGCACTAGAGCCAGAATATATAGCGGAAGCTGCTTCTCCACAGGCGGTTAGAGATTATACCGAAACTATCCTTAAAAATGGAGCCAACATAATCGTCCTATCCATTGGTGCCTTTGCAGACGCCTCCCTTTATGAAAGGGTCAAAAAAACAGCAGCAGAGCACAATACTAAAGTTTATATTGCTAGCGGTGCAGTAGGTGGTTTTGATGTACTTCGTACAGCAACTTTAATGAGTCCTATAAAGGCAACAATGACATCTAAAAAATGGCCAGGTTCCTTATACTATACACCACTTTATAAAGAGGGGCTTATGAATATTACTGAACCAGAGCAAGTATTCAGTGGTACCACTAAAGAGGCTATTGAAATGCTACCATTTCATTTTAATGTGGCAATTGCTACAGCCCTTGCCAGTGCAGGACCTGAAAACACAACTTTAAATATTAATGCAGTTCCTAATTTTAGAGGTGACGAGTATAAAATACAAATAATTGGGGAACAGGTGGCAACAGACCTAAATATCTACTCAAGAACCTGCGACATTGCAGGTTGGAGTGTGGTTGCTGTGCTTCAAAATATTGTATCTCCTATTGTGTTCTAAATCCGGGATGGCGCAAATTTGATTTAATTTCCTTTGTCTGATATGATATGTTTATAAACATAATAGAATGGAGTGTTAAACATGTCATTATTACCTAACTGTCCCCAGTGTAATTCAGAGTACACCTATGAAGATAGGCATATGCTAGTCTGTCCTGAATGTGCTCATGAATGGTCTAGAGAAGCACAAGGGGATGATGTTGATAATAGTGTTATCAGAGATTCTAACGGAAATGAGTTAAATGATGGTGACTCTGTTATTGTAATCAAAGATCTTAAAGTTAAAGGAAGTTCATCATCAGTGAAAAAAGGTACAAAGGTAAGAAATATCAGATTGATACATGATTCCCGTGATGGTCATGATATTGATTGCAAAATAGATGGTTTAGGCGCAATGAAATTAAAATCTGAATTTGTAAAAAAGTTATAGAAATCTTTGATAGATTAACCTATTGCTCTTAAGGCAATAGGTTAATCGTTTTTGATAGATGATTTATATAAATGTAAAAGTGTTATAGAAAATGAGATAATCAAATTATTAAATATTATTTTAAAAGGGTGAATATATGATTAGAGAATTATGTAAAGAAGATAAAGAAACATTTGCAAAAATGGTAAAATCACTGTACTCAGGTGAAGCGGTACTATATCCCATATCTGACGATAACATAGACAAGACCTTTAAGGAGGTAATATCAGGCTCCCCTTATGTTAAGGCTTATATTATAGAATGTGACAATGAAATGGCAGGATATGCTCTTATCAGTTTAACCTACTCCAATGAGGCAGGAGGAATAGTTGTAATTATTGATGAGCTCTATATAGATGATAAATATAGGGGCAAGGGCTTGGGTACAGAATTATTAAAATTTATTGAGGAAAAATATTCAAATAAGGTAAAGCGTTATAGATTAGAGGTTTCTAATGAAAATGAAGCAGCAGAAAAATTATACCGTCGTATTGGTTATGAAGTCTTAGACTATAAGCAGTTGGTAAAAGATATAGCTAATTAAAAAATTCAACATTTAAAATTAAAATTTCAAAAATGCTTATCTGTTTATATTTTTATAATAACATTATCTTTTTTATAATATTATCAATTAAATATTTTCATATTATGCCATAAAAAAGGATTACATATTTTAACGCATTAATAATGTAATATAAATATTATTATGTTGCATAATAGGAATGTAATTAAACTTAATATAACTTGTAACTGAAGATAATGGATTATAGGTCTTAAACAGGGGGTTTTTATTATGGATAGACAGCGGGCTAAGGAAATATCATCTTCTTTAGAAATGGCTAATGTATTCTACAACGGCAAACCTGTTTATATTGAAAATGTCAATCCAGTAAAAGATGCAGCTAGCATTCATTATCTGGATCAGCCTCACTATAGCCAAGAAGTACCATTAAATCATCTATATGAAACCGATAGCTTTAGATAAGTAAGTTAGAAAACCAAATATTATTATATGAAGCTAATCTTATTAGAATATAAGATTAGCTTTTTCATTTACACAGGGAAACATCATTAATTAACCTTGCTTATAAGTAGATTATAAAATATTTATAAATAATAGTGAAACATGTTGCATTTTTGTCAATAGGTGTGATATATTAGTGGTTACTAAAAAAATAAGATAATATCCATATATTTCTGATAATATGGTTCAGAAGTTTCTACTAGAAACCGTAAATTTCTT
>JAAYPX010000168.1 GCA_012519565.1 Clostridiales bacterium
AATTGACCTATATTCTTATAGTCATAGATATAATCCGAGATATCCCAGAAAGCATCATTCTCAACTGCATTTATAAACTCTGGTATTTTATTTTGAACTGATATAGAAGGAATATCACCGGTGGCTAGTGTGACCATACAAGATTATGTGCAATCTCTCCGTATAGACAGGGTATGTGATCTTTTAAGAAACACAGACCGAACTATAGAAGGGATTGCGGACCGAGTTAGATACAATTCTAATAGTTATTTACATAAGCTCTTTAAAGAAAAAATCGGTATGACTATGAGAGAATATAGAAATAAGTACCGAAGGAGATAAAATTACATCTACTTCCCACACATCATTTGACTCTATTTACTAAATATGTTTTAATATAGTTACTTTGTTTTGTTATAATCGCACATAATAATTTGTGTATATTAAGCAAAGTTATTTTACCTGATTACACTTGATTATATATTCCAAAGGATGAGGTGATTTCCCATGTTTAATGCACTTTTAGTAGATGATGAGCCTACTGTATTAGAAACTTTAAGAAATACAATTTTATGGAATCAATTTGGATTTGATGAAGTTTTTACAGCTACAGATGGTAATAAGGCACTGGAAATCATGGAGATCCATAAAATCAATCTGTTGATTACAGATATTAGAATGCCTCATATGAACGGAATGGATCTATTAAAACAGGTCAGAAGCATATATCCCAATACCCATTGTATATTACTTTCAGCTTACAGCGAGTTTGAATATGCAAGGGAGGCCATTACCTTAGGGGTAGAAAATTATCTATTAAAACCAATTCAGACAGAGGAAATAGAAAATACCATAGAGAAAGCTATAGACAATATTTATACCAATCAAAATAACAACAAAGTACTATTTAGAAATAATATTCTATTAAGATGGGCTACTGGCAATATCAGCAGCGATGAGCTAAGTGAACGGGCCAGTATGTTGAACATAAATATTTATCTTTCAAATTATTGCGTTATATGCATTAAGAAAAAACAGCCCTCAGTCTCCTTATCCGCCTACCAAGCACAATGTATTAAGGCACTGATTGCCGAATATGAAATTCATAAACTAAGGGATAATAGGGGAAGATTAATATTTATTGTCGGCGGTCAAAATATTCAACCAGAGAAAATTGCAGATAATTTGCAAGCCATAGCCCTTAATATGGGGATTGGGGCTAGTATAGCCCTCTCCATTGGGATGGTAGTAAATAATAGCGATTCCCTTCCTCTTAGTTATCAGACAGCATGTAATCTTATAGAAGCAGCCGATATGACAGCACCTGAGATGATTGTTCTTACTAAGCAAAATATATCAAATCACGAGGACGATGTATTGGCCAAGGAGATACACTCCATCTTGCTTGAGCAAGACGAGACGAAAAGAGCTGAGGAATACAAAATACTTGCCCATAATATGTTAGCCCTTATGGATACTAGGGATAAAGATAGTGTTATATCTACACTATATCATAGCATACTTCGTGTATTCCTACTGGAGTTTCCAAATGTAGAAGGAATACAAGAGCAAATTAAAAGTCGTATGCAACTATTTACTATGAATTTAACAATTGAAAACTTTATAGAGGCTATTTCAGAATTATTGGATTATACCTTTCTTCTATTCCGATATCACTTTGAGCAATTAAGCCCAGTTATTCAGGCTGCTATTAATTATATACATAACAACTATGCCGATAGCATCTCCATCAAAGAGTTCTGTAACAAAAACAAGATGAGCACCGCATACTTAGGCTATTTATTTAAAAAAGAGACCGGTATGTTTTTTAACAACTATCTAACTCAATTCCGAATATGTTGTGCGATAAGTTTACTTAAAAACACAGATAATCAAATTAATGAAATCTCTAAACAAGTGGGTTTCTCTTCCACCAGCTACTTTATATCATGTTTTAAAAAACAAACTGGACTTTCTCCCATTAAGTACAGAGAGACCTATTTTATATAGAAAGGATTTTCCTATGAAATCTCTTAGACAAGCTATAAAGAAAAATAGGATTTTTATGATCTTAACCATTGTTTATATTAGCCTTTTATCTGTGTCTAGTTTTTTAGCTTGCTTTTTCTCTTTTCAGCAACGTAAGGAAGAACTAATATCACAGATGGACATGACTTTAACAAAGACTGAGCAGAAGTATTCAAATACAGTTGATAATTTTTGGCAAATCTTTATGCCCCTTTTTAATACTTATAGTGATGCTCGTTCTGTATTACTTAAATATTTTTCCTTTAAGCCCTCTAATGATTTTACACCAATTGAAAGGTTAAAGTTAAAACAAGTCCTATTAGAGATGATGCTTAGGGACAATCAGATAGAATGGATTGCTCTTTATTCAGATATTCGAGAGGTTAACTATATAATGTATGGAATGAATAATACTCTTCAGGTTCTTCCTGAAGACTTTCCTTATCTTGAGAAAAT
>JAAYPX010000169.1 GCA_012519565.1 Clostridiales bacterium
ATACTGTCATTTATATATCTTGTATAAATAAAGCATTATTTTACATATCTAATATTTTATGTTATAATACCTATGACATTAGAATAAAGATGGACCTGCAAGTATAGTATTTTTAGATCAATACATCATTAAGATTTATACCTTAAGAAAGGAATCCTATGATGATAAAACGGAAAAAAACTGTATTTGAATACCGTCATTATACCCTTCCACTTAATTTTCCTGTTCTATTACTCACTGGCAATAAATGGAGAATATCTGATCAAAAGAGTGAGCGGCTACATTTTCACAATTGCCTAGAAATAGGACTTTGCCATACCAATAGCGGTATCATAGAAATTCATGATCAACAGCTAAGATATAAGGCTGGAGATGTCACCTGTATCCCCCGTTATATCCCCCATACCACATATAGTGATAAAGACACAGAAAGTTTATGGTCTTACATATTCGTAGATCCCAAAGAATTGTTTGGGAATTTGTTCTGCTTCACAACCCATAAATTAGAAAGCCCCACCCTTGATATACATAATTATCAATTTATTATGAGTAAAGAATCATATCCAAAGATATATAATTTGGTTTCATCAATAATAGAGGAGATTACTGAGCAAATGTTCAATTACCAGATAAGCGTAAAAGGTCATCTTCTCTCTCTTTATGTGGAATTTTTAAGAACCCAATATAATAATCAACATTATCCCTTACCACCTTTAACCAAGGAAAAATTAGATAATATCAGTGCAATTAGTACGGCATTAGATTATATTAACAAAAATTATATGCAGAAGATTTCCATAGAAGAGCTGGCTAATATTTGTCATCTAAGCGAGAGTCATTTTAGAAGGATTTTTCATGATAATACAGGGACAACTCCCCTGGATTTTATTAATAGAATCAGGATAGATGAAGCTTGTAGATTACTTCGAAGCACCGAAGCATCAATCATATCAATATCAGAACAGGTTGGTTTTAATTCCATCTCAAGCTTTAACCGCTGTTTTACTAAGCTAATAGGCACCTCTCCCAGCTCCTGGAGAAAACAGCTACTCCCTACAGAAGAAGAATATTCTAAGGCATCTATTATGGATTTGACGGGATGGATTAGATAGTTGATAATGCTGTTGCAAAATCCAATTGGGCATACAGGTATGAAGCTTTACAGCTATACCTGTATACCCCTATATAATTGCAACTCTATGCAATTTTTAGTTTTTTATATGCTTTATCCTTGGCTATCTATATTAAACCCTTTACTTATAAGGCATCGTCTTTCCGTGGTTCGTATTTTTCAGGTTTATAATAGAAAACCTTAATAACATAATCAACCTCGGATTCTACTCCAAATAAGAATTGACCACAATCATCTGTAAATGTGAAAGTTATCGGTATTAACTCACATCTGTCATAGCACTCTTTTTTCTCATCGTATTCCTTATATGATTTTTTCTTAAATAATTTGACAACTGCACCTTTAACTGGTTTTCCATTGGGGAATTTTACTTCACCATGGATAGCTGCCCTTTTCTCTTCCTCTAGTATGATACAAAGATCTTTTTCTTCATTAGGTTGAATCTGATAATATCCAGATAGATCAATTTTTTCCAATTTCCAGCCCATTAATTCACCTCCTTTCTATGTATAGAGAAGGCTTCTGTTTTACTTACCTTATCTTTTGTTCAATATTATAATATTCGGATTGTCGAAAAATGTTACTTGGAATACTTAAGCTACAATAAAGAACTGCTGCAAGAAGTATACACTTATAATATATTAAGGGAAAAGTTATCTAGTTCCCATTAGTATAAAGTAATTACTTCAT
>JAAYPX010000170.1 GCA_012519565.1 Clostridiales bacterium
ACCAAGATCTACACGAGATGAACCTTTATCCTTGTGCCTATAGTATGACCTTTAATGTGACAAAAAAGCCAGATAAGGATAAGCTGGTGTTAAATGCAATCTTAAACCAGAGATCCAATGATATCTTAACTGCCAATAACTGGAATGTATGCCAATATGCAGTGTTAGTTCATATGCTGGCTCAGGTTTGCGGTTATGAAGTAGGTGAACTGATTCATGTAATAGCTGATGCCCATATCTATGATAGGCATATACCTATAATCAAGGAGTTAATTGCCCGTCCTGTCTATGATGCACCAACCTTTTGGATTAATCCTGAGATAAAGGACTTTTATGAATTTACTGTGGATGATTTTGAATTAAGGAATTATCAACATGGACCTAAGGTGGAAAAAATACCAGTGGCAATCTAGTAATAAATCTAATAACCATATAAATAAATTAGATAAAGTAAGGTGGTGGTAAGATGCAGTTAATAGTAGCAGTTGATAAAAATTGGGCAATAGGATATAAGAATAACCTACTGGTAAAAATACCAGCTGACCATCGCAACTTTCGTGCTATAACAATTAATAATGCAGTAATTATGGGGAGAAAAACCTTAGAGAGCTTTCCTGGTGGGCAGCCCCTTAAGGATAGATTAAATGTAGTAATTACTTCTAATCCCAACTACAATGTTGAAGGAGCGGTAGTGGTTGGAAATATAAAAGAAGCTTTGGAGGCTGTCAAAGACTATAGGCCAGAAGATATATTTGTTATCGGTGGAGGCAGTATCTATGAGCAGATGCTTCCCCTATGTGATACTGCTATAGTAACTAAGATAGATTATTCTTATGAAGCGGACACCTATTTTCCCAATCTAGATCAGAATGCTCAGTGGGAATTGGTAGAAGAATCCCAAGAACAGACTTATAATGATTTGCTTTATACTTTTTGCAAGTATAAAAAGAAAAATAAGACTTGAAAAAATAGGCAAGAAAGTCTACTATAAAAAGTATAAATATAATTTTATAATAAATGGTATTAATTAATATGGAAGGATGAGTTTAATGCTTGATATAAAAATTGAGAAGACAAATAATCCTAAGGAATTACCTGGTGCAGATAATCCTTTAAAATTTGGAACAATCTTTACCGATCATATGTTTTTAATGAATTATGAAACTAATAAAGGTTGGCATAATCCAAGAGTTGTGCCTTATCAACCATTGCAACTGGAACCATCAGCTATGGTTTTTCACTATGGTCAAGAAATGTTTGAAGGACTTAAAGCATACAAAACCCAGGATGGGCGAACCTTACTCTTTAGACCTGATAAGAATATAGAAAGAGCCAATAGAACTAATAGGAGAATCTGTATACCAGAGATTCCAGAAGAGGACTTCCTTCAAGCCATTAAGACTGTTGTCAAAGTGGACGAAGCCTGGGTTCCTACTAAAGAAGGTACATCCCTTTATATTAGACCATTTATTATTGCAACGGATCCTTTCCTTGGGGTGAGGCCGTCTGATACCTATCTATTTATTATTATTCTTTCCCCAGTTGGAGCATATTATCCAGAAGGGCTTAATCCAGTAAAGATCTGGATTGAAGATGAGTATGTAAGAGCTGTTAGAGGGGGTATCGGTGAGGCAAAGACAGGAGGCAACTATGTAGCATCCCTAAAATCCCAAGTAAAAGCCCATGAAGCGGGATACTCTCAAGTGTTATGGCTTGATGGGGTTGAAAGAAAATATGTAGAAGAAGTAGGGGCTATGAACATATTCTTCAAGATAGACGGTAAAGTGATTACTCCTGAATTAAACGGTAGTATTCTTCCTGGCGTAACTAGGGATTCAGTAATAGCCTTATGTAAGGATTGGGGAATTCCTACAGAAGAGCGTAGAATATCGATTGATGAAATCTATGAGGCTTATCAGAGTGGCGCCCTGGAAGAGGTATTTGGCACAGGTACAGCGGCAGTAATATCCCCGGTTGGACAACTCCGTTGGGATGAACATATTATGCAGGTTAAGGACGGAGGAATTGGACCGCTTAGCCAAAAATTATATGATACAATCACAGGAATACAACTAGGAAGAGTAGAAGACAGATTTAATTGGACCGTTGAAGTATAAGTTGACATTGTGTTTTGATGAAAGGAATGGAATATTTATGAATCATATGTATGCGGAAGCGGCAGTAAAGTGTAAGGATACACCGAAGACGATGGGTCTTCGTGCTCTATTGATTTTAGGAATGATTATAGGGGCTGTTGTAGTTATTTTTTTAGGAAGTTTTTTTAGTATTATCGGGGCTGCAATTGTGGTTGTCTTAGGATATTTATATCCTAAATTAAGTATTGAATATGAGTATGTATTTGTAGATGGACAGATAGATTTTGATAAAATATCAGGAAAATCCTCTAGAAAAACAATGCTTAGAATTGATATGGAACAGATGGAAATAGCTGCTCCTAGTAATTCCCATGCTTTAGATAACTATAAAAATATGCAGTTAATTGTGAAGGATTATTCTTCCCATGACAAGACAAGTAAAACATACACTATTATATCTAATGTGGATAACAAGAAATATAAGATTATATTTGAGCCCAGTGAGGAAATGATTAACTTAATGAGACAAAAGAGTCCTAGAAAAGTATCAGTATATTAGATATAAATTAAGTTTATTATGGGTGCATAGTATTCCCTTGTGAATACTATGCACCCTAGTAGCATTTTACCCAGTTTTTTGATAAACAAATAGAATTATACCTATTCATTCATTGTAATTTCAATATAAACATTCAACAATGACGGAGAATTAGTGTTGACAAGGCCAGGAATTTTAGTTATACTTTTTAAAATTATAAACACAATAAACTTGATAGCATCAAATATTAAATAGATATAAGATGTAGAATAAGAAAGAGAGGAAGAATAATGGGTAAAATTATTGGTGACGGAATAACATTTGATGATGTCCTATTGGTGCCAGCTTATTCAGAAGTTATTCCCAATGAAGTAGATTTATCTACGAATTTAACAAAGAAAATTAAGCTGAATATTCCTTTAATGAGTGCGGGAATGGATACTGTAACAGAACACCGAATGGCTATAGCTATGGCGCGGCAAGGTGGTATTGGTGTTATCCATAAAAACATGTCTATAGAGGAGCAGGCGGCTGAAGTTGATAGAGTTAAGCGCTCCGAAAATGGGGTTATTACAGATCCCTTTTATTTATCTCCTGAGCATACCTTACAAGATGCCAATGAATTAATGGCTAGATATCGGATATCTGGCGTTCCTATAACAGAGGGTAAAAAATTAGTAGGTATTATAACTAACCGTGACCTTAAGTTTGAAACAGATTTCACTAAGAAGATTAAGGAATCTATGACTTCAGAAGGTTTAATTACGGCCAAAGAAGGTATAACTTTGGATGAGGCTAAGGAGATATTAGGAAAAGCTAGGAAAGAAAAGCTTCCTATAGTAGATGAGGCAGGTAATCTTAAAGGACTTATTACCATTAAAGATATAGAAAAACAAATCAAATATCCTATGTCTGCCAAGGACGAGCAAGGTAGACTGCTATGTGCGGCTGCAGTAGGTATAACAGCTAATATCATGGATAGAGTAGAAGCACTGGTTAATGCCAAAGTTGACGCAATAGTAATTGATACAGCCCATGGCCATTCAGCCAATGTTATTAAGGTTGTAAAGATGGTGAGAGAAGCTTTTCCTGAAGTTCAAATTATTGCTGGTAATGTGGCAACGGGAGAAGCTACAGAAGCTTTAATTAAGGCTGGTGTTGATGCAGTTAAGGTTGGTATCGGACCAGGTTCAATCTGTACTACAAGAGTAGTAGCAGGTATTGGTGTACCACAGATTACTGCAATTATGGACTCATATGAAGTGGCCAAGCAATATGGTATTCCAGTAATAGCTGACGGTGGTATTAAATATTCAGGAGATATCACTAAGGCCTTAGCAGCTGGAGCCAATGTGTGTATGATGGGTAGTATTTTTGCAGGATGTGATGAAAGTCCAGGAACTTTTGAATTATACCAAGGTAGAAAGTATAAAGTATACCGTGGAATGGGTTCAATAGCAGCCATGGAAAATGGTAGTAAGGATCGCTACTTCCAGTCCAATGCGAAGAAACTTGTGCCAGAAGGTGTAGAGGGTAGGGTTGCTTATAAAGGAACTGTTGAAGATACTGTATTCCAATTAATCGGAGGATTAAGAGCAGGTATGGGATATTGCGGTGCTGAAAATATAGAACTTTTACAGAAAACTGGTAAGTTCATGAAGATAACAGCAGCATCCCTAAGAGAAAGCCATCCCCATGATATCCATATAACCAAAGAAGCTCCCAACTATAGTGTTGAGGAATAATTAGAGACATATCTTACTTTAATCAATAAATTTAGATATAAAAAGGAGCTGTAGCACTCAGTAATTAGTGCACAGCTCCTTTTTTGCCTATGGCAGAAGGATTTGTCATCTTAATAAAAAGACATAGGATTTACCAAGGGAAATCCTATGTCCTGAATAGATATCTTATATAATTCTACAGGGATATGATAATATCCCGTTGTATTGGCTTATATTGTCTGTATTTAATGCCAGCAGAATCCAGCATGCGCTTTGAGGCGATAACTGCGTCTGTTTCAGCATATTTATCACTTTTATATATGATTTCTTTAATTCCCTTTTGAATAATAGCTTTGCTACATTCATTACATGGAAAAAGGGTTGTATAGATTTTAGAACCTTTCATATTGGTACCAGTATAATTTAAGATAGCATTTAACTCAGCATGGCATACATAATAATACTTTGTTTCCAGGTTACTTCCTTCCCTTGCCCAGGGATACTCATCGTCGGAACATCCTATGGGCATACCATTGTAACCTACGGAAAGTATCTTATTATCCTCACTGACGATACAAGCACCAACACTGGTACTGGGATCTTTGCTCCGCTCTGCAGACAGAAGGGCGATTCCCATAAAATATTCATCCCATTTGAGATAATCCTGTCTTTTGATAAGTATCATCCTTTCTGCTAATTTGCTGGTATATGTACAGGAATGCTTTATTTATCTGCATTCCCAGCAACCTGCACTTTTATTAGATTTGTTGTTCCTGACATACCCAGAGGAACCCCAGCTGTTAGAACTACCAATTCGCCTTCTTTAATATAACCAGCTTTTTCAGCTATTTCTACTGCATGATCAAATAATTCAAAAGTATCATGTTCAACTTCCATCTGTAAAGGCGTCACACCCCAAGCTAGGTTTAGCTGTCTACATACTTTCTGGTCGGTTGTGCAAGCAATTATAGGAGAGCATGGGCGATATCTAGATACCATGCGGGCAGTTTTTCCGGACGTAGTTACAGTAACAATTTTTGCATCTAAGTTATGAGCCATAGTAACTGTTGCACGGGAAATTGCGTCAGTAATATCAGTATCTACAGCTTCGTCCAATTGATGGAAGCGTTTCTTGTAGTCAATTTCTTGTTCGGTTTGTACTGCAATTTTAATCATGGTCTTTAGGGCTTCTACAGGATATAAGCCAGCCGCAGTCTCACCAGACAACATAATTGCGCTGGTACCATCATAGATAGCATTGGCAACATCGGTGGTTTCGGCTCTAGTAGGTCTAGGATTCTTGATCATTGAATCCAGCATCTGTGTAGCAGTAATAACTTGCTTTCCGCTTTTATAGACTTTTTTAATTATTTGCTTTTGAATTGCAGGTACTTTTTCATATGGAATTTCAACACCCAAGTCACCACGGGCAATCATGATACCATCGGCTGCTTGGATTATTTCATCAATATTTTCTATACCTTGAAGATTTTCAATTTTTGCAATAATCTTAATCTGTGAATTGTGTTCATCTAATATTTTACGTATCTGTATAATATCATCTGCTGTTCTTACAAAGGATGCGGCTATAAAATCATAATCATGCTTTATAGCAAACAAGATATCTTCCCTATCCTTATTACTAATAAATGGCATGGATAAGTGAACCCCGGGAACATTTACTCCCTTCTTGCTGGAGATAACTCCACCATTTTTCACCTTACAGATAATGTCTTTATCGGTTATCTGGGTAACTGTCATTTCAATTAAACCATCATCAATGAGAACTGTTGTTCCAACGGAAATATCATTAATCAAATCTGGATAGCTGATGGAGACCCTAGTTTTATCTCCTTCAATTTGCTCAGTAGTTAAGATGAAAGTATCACCCTGTTTTAGCTCAATCTTCTGATCGTCTGCAAAAGCACCTATACGAATCTCAGGTCCTTTTGTATCTAAAAGTGTGGCTACAGGTATATTAAATTCTTCTCTATACTTTCTTATCTTCTCTAACCTGCCATAGTGCTCTTCATAGTCAGCGTGGGAAAAGTTAAAACGAGCAACATCCATACCAGCAAGTATTAATTCCTTTAGCACGTCCCCTTTATCTGTAGATGGTCCTAAGGTACAAATAATCTTAGTTTTTCTCATACATATTTACTCCTTCTTATGTTAAAAATAAAATCTATCCTTATATCTATATTTAGAGCTATAACTTTAATTAATTATAACTATATCATTAGAATATACAGTGTCGCTTCTTATTAGTAATTATCACCAAGACCATAAGTGTATATTCAAGGTTTAGATATTTAATCCCCTATTTTTGCGATATTTAATACCAGTTCGCTTTTTTAAAGCTTTATAAGAGATAAATAATATAATACTGCCCAAAATAACAAAAAATATGATTAGTAAGGCACAATAAAGAAAGAAATTCGATGGCAGTATATTGATAACTGGATCTGTTAAGGGATCAAACAGCCAATAATCATTGTCAAAAAAAATCTCATGAAAAACCCGAAAGGTGGTATCAAAATCTAAAAACAGAAGTGTTCCTACTATGAGGGGTAAAATAACCACCATGATAGAAGAAACAAGTAGGTAATTGTAATCCCTTTTATTATGTTTATAAAGTATTATTACTATACTAACTACAAATGTAGTAAGAGCTATGAAATAAAACGCAATAAAAATGTCCTTAACCTCTGCAAAATGCTGGATACCTTCAGCAGAGGAAGGCAGACTTGGAAAGGATAACTCGCCATTATAGAAGGGGGAGTTATATTCTATTAATGCCTTGTAATTATCAATGATTTCGCCCTTGGAATATCCTGAAGTTTGGGCAATGTCTAAATGGTCGATACTCCAATAGTATAGTGGTTTAAAATTAAGTGTAAATATAACAGCAACGGAAAGTAAAAGCAGGGTCAGTATGATGCTAATAATGATATCAGTAAATTTAAACTGCTTTAATCTCATATACACTATTCTCCTTCATTTTGCACGTCGCTCTTATGGAATTATATTATACTTTGATTTGGATTGCAACTAATGAAATTATTTTGTTTAAAAATTCTAAGTTATATTAGTAAAACCGATAATATACATTAGTATAAATTCATTGAATTAGTAAAATCCTTGTTGTAATATCTAAATAAGGAATAAATAAATTAAGTAAGGAGAGAAATCATGAGAGCATTAATTAGTGTATCGGATAAAACTGGTATAGTAGAATTGGCACAGGAATTGTCTAATCTGGGGGTTGAGATTATTTCCACAGGGGGGACTTATAAAAAATTAAGCGAGTCCGGTATAAAGACCATAGATATTTCCACAATTACAGGTTTTCCTGAGTGTTTGGATGGCCGAGTAAAAACCCTACATCCAGCAGTTCATGCCGGTTTACTTGCAATGAGAAGTAATCCCTCTCATATGAAACAGCTTTCTGATTTGAATATAGATACTATTGATATAGTTATAGTGAATCTCTATCCTTTTAAAGAAACCATATTAAAAGAAGGAGTGAGCAGGGCAGAAGCCGTAGAAAACATAGATATTGGTGGGCCTACCATGCTTCGTTCAGCGGCAAAGAATTATCAAGATGTAACTGTAATAGTAGATCCTAAGGATTATGATAAGGTACTGACAGAGTTAAAAACAGAAGGAGCTGTCTCATTAGATACCAAGTTCTATCTGATGCAGAAAGTATTCATGCACACTGCCAGCTATGACGCTATGATAGCTGAATATCTAAGAAAAGAACGGGAAGATTATGATTTACCTGAGAAGCTAACACTGACCTATGAAAAGGTACAGGATATGAGATATGGGGAGAATCCACATCAGAAGGCAGCCTTTTATCGAGAAATAGGTAAGAGAAAGGGGTCAATCGTGGATGGAGTTCAGTTAAATGGTAAGGATTTATCTTTTAATAATATTAATGATACCAATGGAGCACTGGAACTGCTGAAAGAGTTTACAGAGCCAACAGTAGTTGCTTGTAAGCATGGCAATCCTTGTGGAGTTGGAAGTGGAGAGAATATTGTAGAAGCATGGGATAAGGCCTTTGAAGCTGACAAGGTGTCTATTTATGGTGGTATTGTGGTATTAAACAGGGAAGTAACCCTTAGCCTAGCAGAAAAGATAAAAGCTGTTTTCCTAGAAGTTTTAGTAGCACCTTCCTATGAAAAAGCAGCTTTGGAATTATTGCAAACCAAGAAAAATCTGCGTATATTAGAACTGAAGGATATCGAAATACCCCAGAGTGAAGCTGCCTATGATATAAAGAAGGTAAATGGTGGGGTTATTGTACAAACTATTGATAGTAAGCTGCTGGTAGAAGGTGACTTAAAGGTTGTTACAGAACGGATTCCCACAGATAAGGAAATGGATGATTTAAGATTTGCTTGGAAAGTAGTGAAGCATGTTAAATCCAATGGTATAGCCATTGCCAAAGATAGGCAAACAGTGGGAATAGGACCAGGACAGGTCAATAGGGTGTGGGCAACAAAGCAGGCTATAGATCATGCAGGGGAATTGATTAATGCAGATGCTACTAAAGGAGCAGTCTTGGCATCAGATGCTTTCTTCCCCTTTGATGACTGTGTAGAGGCAGCCCATCAGGCAGGGATAACTGCCATAATACAACCGGGAGGTTCTATTAGAGACGAGGATTCAATTAAGAAATGTAATGAATACGGAATAGCCATGGTGTTTACAGGGATGAGGCATTTTAAACACTAAAAGAATAAGCAGTATAGTCGCAATATTTCTATAATAAAAGGCATGATGTATATTTCTGAAAAGAGATCTACATCATGCCCTTAGTTTTTGTACATATAATTTGATATATTGGAAAGTTGTAATTTTGTAAATTATATATCCTCTATTATAAATAAATTATAATATCTATCATCTAATATATTATAATTTCTCTACATTGGCAGCCTGTGGACCTTTTTCGCCATTTACAACTTCGAAATTGACCTTATCGCCTTCCTCAAGTACCTTGAAGCCTTCCATTAATAGAGCTGAATAATGAACAAATACATCATTTCCTTCTTCGTCTGATATAAAGCCATACCCCTTTGTTGCATTAAACCATTTTACAGTTCCCGTCTTCATAAATGCCTCCTAAAACAAAATGTGATTGCATTACCGCCATTAGTAATGATAGACTAAATATATCAAAATTTAGTAAAATTGTCAAATATTCTTGGAGAATACTTTTTTTGTTTAAGTGGCAAAATATGACATTAATCTATGCTTGAATTTTATATTTAAGGCAGTATTTTCAAGTATTTATATATATATTATTTAAAATTTAGTTTAAACTATTGAATACTTTTTAATCTTTAATATAATATGGTAAACTAATAAAATATGGAATACTTAATAATATAGTGAAGATAAATAATTATAGCAAGGAAAGTATAACTATATTATTGATTTTTGTAGATGATATAGCATAAAATTAAATATTATGAATGGAGGTATTGCAATGAAGTTTCAGATTCCATCCTCGTACGAATTGCAGTTTGAGGAGAAGTTACATGATTTAAATGGACATGGTCTAGTGCTAGTTCACAAGAAAACTGGTGCTAGGGTAGCCATAGTTTCTACAGATGATGTAAATAAAGTATTTTATATTGGTTTTCGCACACCACCAGCCAATAGTACTGGCGTAGCTCATATTATAGAGCACTCTGTATTATGTGGATCTCAGAATTTCCCAGCCAAGGATCCCTTCGTAGAGTTAGCTAAAGGTTCTTTAAATACATTTTTAAATGCTATGACTTATCCTGATAAGACAGTATATCCAATTGCCAGTGTCAATGATCAGGATTTCAAGAATTTAATGCATGTATACATGGATGCCGTATTATATCCTAATATATATAATAGGGAAGAAATCTTCTGGCAGGAAGGCTGGCATTATGATCTGGAGAATGAGGATGGTGAATTAAAGTATAATGGTGTTGTATACAATGAGATGAAAGGGGCTTTTTCCTCTCCAGAGTCTATGTTATTTCGTTTAAATAAGAGTTCTATGTTCCCGGATACCCCCTATGGTTTTGAATCCGGTGGTGATCCTGATTTTATACCAGACCTTTCCTATGAGGAATTCCTTGATTTTCATAGGACATATTATCATCCCTCCAATAGTTATATTTATCTATACGGAGATATGGACTTTGAAGAGAGATTAAATTGGCTGGATCATGAGTATCTTAGTAAATTTGATAGATTAGATGTAAAATCAGAAATAGGATTGCAAAAGCCTTTTAATACTACAAAGGAGATTACAGCATACTATCCATTGGGCGAGGGAGAGGGCATAGCAGATAACACCTACCTAAGCTATAATACTGTGATAGGGGATGCCTTAGATAAGAGCTTATCTTTAACATTTCAAATTTTAGAATATGTCTTACTTGCAGCCCCTGGTGCCCCTATTAAGCAGGCGTTACTGGATGGGGGAATTGGTAAAGATATATTTAGTAGCTTTGAAGATGAGATTCGTCAATCCTGCTTTTCTATTATAGCTAAGAATTCCGAAGAGAGTAAAAAGGAACAATTTGTATCAATTATAAAAGGAGAGCTAAGAAAGCTAGTAGAGAATGGTCTGAATGAAAATTCCCTTAGGGCCGCTATTAATTTCTTTGAATTTAGATATAGAGAAGCTGATTATGGTAGATATCCCAAAGGTCTTATGTATGGTTTAAGAATTATGGGAAGCTGGCTACATGATGAAAATAAGACCTTTATGCATCTTAAAGATAATGAGGGCTTTGAATTCCTAAAGGAGCAGATTGGCACAGGATATTATGAGAAAGTTATTAATGATTACTTATTAAACAATAAGCATTCATCTCTTATTATTCTGAAACCTAAAGAGGGATTAAATAAGGAAAGGGAAGAGGCCCTTCGTAATAAGCTGGCTGAATATAAGAAAACCTTATCCAAGGAAGAAATACAGCAAATTATAGAAAATAAAAAGAGGTTAAAAGCCTATCAGGAAGCGCCTTCTACTAAGGAAGAATTGGAAGCTATACCCCTGCTTACCCGTGATGATATGGACAAAGAAGCCCAGCCCCTTTATAATGAAGAACTTATTGTAGAGGGAGTTAAAGTTATACATCACAATGTATATACCAATGGAATCGCTTATTTAAGGTTATTCTTTGATGTAAAGGATACACCTGAAGAACTACTACCATATCTTTCATTACTGTCATTGGTTATGGGCTATATGGATACTGAAAATTATAGTTACAATGAACTATCCAATGAAATTAATATACACACGGGAGGTATATCTACCAATGTAATGAGCTTTTCAGTCAAGGGAGATACTCATAAATATATTCCTATGTTTGAATTTAGTGCAAAAGTTCTCTATGATAAATTACCAGAAGCTTTCCGCATAATTGATGAAATTATCCATCGTACTAAATTGGAGGATATTAAGCGCATAAGGGAAATTGTTGATGAGATGAAATCCAGAATGCAGATGAGGTTTAATTCGTCAGGTCATATGGTTGCAGTGGATCGTGCCGCCTCCTATTATTCGGCCCATGGCTTATTTAAAGAATTGACCACAGGAATTGCATTTTATAAATTCCTAGAGGATTTATCCGATAACTTTGACATGATGAAGGATACTGTGGTTGAGAAGTTCAAGGAATTGCAGCAGATGATATTTACAAAAGAGAATATGTTAATTAGTATTACTGCAGATGAGGCTGGAATTGGCCAGTTCAAGAGTGCATTTGATGGTTTTATTTCCCTTATAAAAACAGAAGCGGGCCAGGATCTCTTTAGTAAATATGATAGAAAGTCACTGACACCACAATGCTTAAATGAAGGATTTAAGACAGCCCTACAGGTACAGTATGTGGCAAGGGTAGGCAATTTCTTTGAAGCTGGCTATAAGTATTCAGGGGCCCTAAGGGTACTAAAGGTCATACTTAGCTATGATTATCTCTGGAACAATGTTAGGGTTAAGGGCGGAGCATATGGATGTATGTGCGGTTTCTCTGGGGTAGAGGGGGATGCTTACTTTACTTCCTACCGTGACCCAAATCTTAAAGAAACCAACCAGATATATGAGGAAGCTGCTGAATATGTAGAGAAATTCACAGCAGATGAAAGGGATATGACCAAATATATTATAGGAACATTTAGTTCTATGGATGCACCCCTAACTCCCCAGGCTAAAGGGAGACGGTCACTGAGCTTTTATATGGCTGGTATCAGCTATGAAGAGCTGCAGAAGGAAAGAGAAGAAATCCTAAATGTTACCCAAGAAGATATACAGAAGCTATCGGGTATAGTAAGGTCAATTACTGATAAGGGTTGTATCTGTGTATTAGGTAGTGAAAGTAAGATAGAAGAAAATAAAGATTTATTTAAAGAAGTAAAGAAGTTAATTAAGTAATATAAAACTATAGTGAAATTTAGTACTAGAGAGGGAAAGAATGATAAATAGCAATTATAAATCTGGGTTTGTAACTTTAATCGGAAGGCCTAATGTTGGTAAGTCAACTCTTATGAACCATTTAATTGGTCAAAAGATAGCCATTACCTCTAATAAGCCACAGACAACAAGAAATAGAATACAGACTGTCTATACAGATGATAGGGGGCAAATTATATTTCTAGATACCCCAGGTATTCATAAAGCCAAAAACAAACTAGGTGAATATATGGTTAGTGTAGCAGAGCGGACCTTAAAGGAAGTGGACCTGGTATTGTGGCTGGTAGAACCGTCAACATTTATTGGTGCAGGAGAGCAGTATATTGCTGAACAATTAAAAAATATAAAGACACCAGTGGTTTTAGTTATCAATAAAATTGATACTGTTAAAAAGGAAGAAATCCTAACCTTTATTGCAGCCTATAAAGATGTCTATAATTTTGCCGAGATAGTCCCTGTTTCTGCCTTAAAAGGTGATAATACCAAGGAGTTAATTAATATTATTCTAAACTATCTGCCTCAGGGACCTCAGTTCTTTGATGAAGATACCATAACTGATCAACCAGAGAGACAGATAGTGGCGGAGTTAATTAGGGAGAAGGCACTTCGATTATTGAATGATGAGGTGCCCCATGGTATAGCAGTAAGTATAGATAGAATGAAAGAAAGAAAGACCAAGGATATGAACTCTAGTGATCTTATAGATATTGAGGCAACAATTGTCTGCGAAAGAGATTCACATAAGGGGATTATCATTGGTAAAGGTGGAGCTATGCTGAAGAAAATTGGAACACAGGCAAGAATGGAGATTGAGAATCTTCTGGACTGCAAGGTTAATCTTCAGCTATGGGTAAAAGTCAAAAAAGACTGGAGAGACAGTGATTTCTTAATGAAGAATTATGGCTATAACCAGAAAGACATTTATTAAATCTTGTTAAGAAATTTTTTACAATAACACATTTTTTGATTAGAAATCTACTAAATGGGAAACCTAATTATTAGATAATATTTTATAAAATGTTATCTAAAATATCATAGTTAGGGGGCTCATTTATGAAGAATTGTGATTATTGGAAAAGGTTTTTTAATACGGGAAAAATAGATGATTATTTAAGTTATATTGCCTGTACAAGGGAAGAAAGCTCAGAAGAATTAGGCATTGTCAGTGATATTCCCATGGTACAAAATAAAATTAAAGATAAGAATAATATAAAAGATATCATTGACAATTCCAGGTCAAATATTTAACATTAGTATTGATGTATATAATAAATTGGCTTTATATAATAAATAGTTTTATAAAATAAATTTGCTTTATAATTGGATGGGGCTGTCGTTATAGTAGACATCCCCACCCAAACTTGTAATATAGGTGACTTATCGTGCTGTTTTGTTAGTATAAGTAGGTGATTTATGTGCCGGCATCAACAACCGTATTGGGAATGGTGCTCTCAGCCATGCCGGTAGGTGATTTTGATAAACGGGTAGTCATATTGACTAGAGAATATGGTAAGATTTCTGCATTTGCCAAAGGTGCCAGGAGACCCAATAGTGCCTTATTGGCATGCAGTCAACCATTTTCCTTTGGTGAGTTCAATTTATATATGGGTAGAAATTCATATAGTATAATCAGTGCAGATATAACTAATTATTTTGCTGAGTTGCGAACCGATATAGAAAGTGTTTACTATGGTTCGTATTTTTGTGAATTCACTGATTATTTCACCAAGGAAAATAATGATGAGAAAGAAGTATTAAAACTTTTGTATCAAACACTGAGGGCTTTGACTAAAAAGACTATTCCTAATCCTTTAATAAGGGTTATTTTTGAATTAAAAATGATAACTTTAGAGGGGGTAGGACCTCAAGTCTTTTACTGCGTTAAATGCCAGGGGGATTTTATTAAGCCCAGGTTTAGTCCTATTAGTGGTGGAATGTTGTGTGAAGGCTGTAGCTCCAGTGATAAAAGCGCAAGTAAACTAAGCACTTCATGTATATATGCAATGCAGTACATAATTTCAAAAGAAATTGAAAAACTATATACATTTGTGGTATCTGCTCCAGTACTGAAAGAACTGCAATCATGCATGGAAAGATATTTAAAACTTCATATAGAACATAGATTTAAGTCATTAGAATTTATTAAATCTCTATGATTATATAAGATTGTATAATAATTCTAAAATGCAGTTGAAATTATTTATTATTAAGGTTAAAATAAAATGTGCCTAATCATAGATAATGGAGGAAGTGCTTAATGAAAAAACTTGCCTTATGTATTATCCTGTTACTTAGTATTTTTATTGTGACCGCTTGTAAAAAAGAAGATTTTATTCTCTCAGCGGATGAAGTAACTTCAAATACAATATTAATGAAGCAAGATGGTAGTCTCCAAGTAGCCTTAGTAGAGAGTTTTGATAAAACCTATTACAGCTTATCAGAATTAGAAGAGTTTGTAATGGCAGAGATAAATAAATACAATAAGGAGATTGGTAGTGAAGTAATCACTATGCTGGACCGTCAGCTAAATAATGGTAATGCTGTTATAATTCTTAATTATGCTGGCATGGGGCATTATGCTACTTTTAATAATGTGATTGCTGCTTACTTTAATACCAATCAAGCAACGGATGATTTTCCACTACCTGATAGCTTTGTTAGTGCCAAAGACCGTAAACCTGTATCCTTAGTTAAAGTATTGGATAGTAAATTTAAGGTTTTAGCTATTGAAGGGGCTTATGATATTATCGTTGAAGGTAATATCAAGTATTATACAGACAATGCTAAGTTAATTAATAATAATAAAGTCCAGAGTAATGATGATGGTTTGTCTGTAGTAGTTTACAAGCCTTAGAATTATGGGTAAGCAAAGTATAATAAATACTTAAAATAACACTATAAATCATGGCCAAGCACGGAATGTCCTGTGCAAAAGCCTAATATCAAGAATAGAATGTGTGAGGATGACTTATGGAAAAGACAATGGAAAAAATTGTGGCCTTAGCCAAATCAAGGGGATTTGTATATCCTGGATCTGAGATTTATGGCGGACTTGCCAACACATGGGATTATGGTAATCTCGGTGTAGAATTAAAAAATAATGTTAAAAAAGCATGGTGGCAGAAATTTATACAAGAACATCCATTAAATGTGGGTGTAGACTGCGCAATACTTATGAATACACAGACCTGGGTGGCATCAGGGCATTTAAGTGGCTTCTCTGATCCTTTAATGGATTGTAAGGAATGTCATGAGCGTTTCAGAGCGGACAAGTTAATTGAGGACTTTAATACTAACAATGGTATTAGCGTTGAAGGAGCTGTAGATGCTTGGTCCCAAGAAGATATGAAAAAACACATTGATGAACATAATATTCCATGCCCATCTTGTGGAAAACATAATTTTACTGACATCAGGAAATTTAACCTTATGTTTAAAACTTTCCAAGGGGTAACCGAAGATGCACAGAATGTGGTGTATTTAAGACCTGAAACAGCTCAAGGGATCTTTGTTAATTTTAAAAATGTACAAAGAACCTCCCGTAAGAAGATACCTTTTGGTATAGGTCAGATCGGTAAATCATTCCGTAATGAGATAACTCCTGGAAACTTTACCTTCCGTACAAGGGAGTTTGAACAGATGGAATTACAATTCTTCTGTGAACCTGGTACAGATTTAGAGTGGTTTGCTTATTGGAAAGAGTTTTGTATTAATTGGTTAAAGAGTCTGGGAATTAAAGAAGAAGAGATGAGAGTAAGGGATCATGGTCCAGAGGAACTTTCCTTCTACAGTAAAGCAACCACTGATATCGAATTCCTATTCCCATTTGGATGGGGTGAATTATGGGGTATAGCGGATCGTACTGACTACGACTTAACCCAGCATCAAAATCTGTCCAAAGTAGATATGAGCTATTATGATGATGAGAAGAAGACAAAATACATTCCTTACGTAGTAGAACCTTCATTGGGTGCAGACAGAGTAACCTTGGCATTCTTATGCGCTGCTTATGATGAAGAAGAATTAGAAGATGGTGATGTACGTACAGTACTGCGTTTCCATCCAGCTCTTGCGCCTGTTAAAATTGCAGTATTGCCTTTATCTAAGAAATTAACTCCAGCTGCAGAGAAAATATATTTTGATTTGTGCAAGCTGTATAATTGTGAGTTTGATGATAGAGGAAATATTGGAAAACGCTATCGTAGACAAGATGAGATTGGAACTCCTTTCTGTATAACTTATGACTTTGAATCAGAGAATGATGGTGCTGTAACTATCCGAGATCGTGACACTATGCAGCAAGTAAGGATAAAAATAGAAGATTTGAAGGATTATTTTGAGAATAAGTTTAGATTTTAGCAAAAAAGACTTTTATATCTAATGCTTTATATGGTATAATCCAATCTGGTGCCTTAGTTTGTCAGAAATTTATCATACATACTTGTTGGATATAATAAAGGGATATATTTCTGATGTGATTAATTTTGACAATTGGTTTTGTAAAATATAATTTTAGGAGGTCAATAAAAATGGCAACAAAATGGGTATATTTATTCAAAGAAGGTAACGCTGATATGAGAAACCTTCTTGGTGGTAAAGGTGCTAACTTAGCCGAGATGACCAATCTAGGTCTTCCTATACCACAAGGATTTACTGTAACCACAGAAGCCTGTACAGATTACTATAACAACGGTAAGCAAATCAGAGAAGAGATTAGACAACAGATTTTAGAAGCTATGGCTGCACTTGAGGCTGAGCAAGGCAAGAAGTTTGGTGATACTGAGAATCCTCTGTTAGTTTCTGTAAGATCCGGTGCAAGAGCATCAATGCCTGGTATGATGGATACTATCCTTAA
>JAAYPX010000171.1 GCA_012519565.1 Clostridiales bacterium
CAGCTTCAATTGAGGCATTTAAGGCCAGAAGATTAATTTGCTTTGCAATAGCAGAAACCATATTTACGATATCGTTAATGTTATCCGCATTCTTCTTTAAGGTAACGCCTTGCTGGGTAATAGTATTAAATGTCTCTAATATATTATTAATTTCTAAAGCAGTACCTTGAACATTGGAGAAACTACTTTCTATGTTTTCAACAGCACCTTCAATCCGCTCTTTGTTTTCTTGACTTTCATCGGAGATAATTCGAACATTTCTTATGCTATCATCTAGAACGTTAATAGCTTTTTCAGTATCTTCCGCTTGAGTTATGGCTGCATGGGCAACTTGTTCAATTACCTCAGTTAAATCACCAGAGGCTGATTGCATGTTCTTAGATATATTCGATAATGAATTATTGAAGACATACATTTCATCTACCACGGAATTGTAGCCGATAAATTCCTCCTTGATACTATTTTTAACCTTATTTATTTCCTTCATTATTTGCTCATATTCATCTTTTGTTTTGACATTGACATCTTCAGAAAAATTCTTAGAGCTTAGTTTTTGTATTTCTTTTATTATCATTTTCATCGGACGATGGCATAACATAGACGAAATCATGGATATGGCCAAGGTGCCAGCACCTATAAGCAGGGACTTATCTATTTCTATAGAAAATAGAAGTGCCAAAATAATTACAACTAGGGAATTGACAATAGATGTCTTAATGGAAGTATTTTTTATGATTCCTAAAGATAGAATCTGATTAAATGAATATCTTTTGGTGTACTGTATTTTCTGTTGAAATGTTAATTTTAATTTAACCTCAGAAGAATTCTTATCCGCCTCTACTTCTTCTATTTGAATCTCTTCTTCAAAAAAATTTGATACCCCGCTTATTAATCCTTTAAGATAATCAACCATACCTCGTTTTGAACGATATATAAAATAAGCTTCATTTGATGATATAGGTACCATGTCAAGACCTGGAGGAACTGAACCTTTAATACGCTTTACTACAATAGCATGTACATCATTCATAGATTTTAAGAATTGATAGGCTGTATCATGGCGGAAGAACCCTGGATAACTTTTGCTAAATGTCCTGATATTTTCCTCACCCATGATAAACCATATTTCTTTACTGGATTTACCTACTGCATCCCCAATATATTCAACAACACCTTTGGCTACACTATCATCCACATCTTCTAAGGGTGTAAAGATATGATTAGCTTCGATGCCGTGTGCTTTTAAAGCGTCATCAACAACTTGATCTCCATAAAGTCGCCTACTGGACTTAACCCAAGTTGCAACTACTGTGCCTTTCATTTATTATCCTCCTTTATCCTTACAGTATATAATATCATAAATTGCGAATTCTTTAGCTTATTATATCCCAACCTAATAGAACAAGTCAAACAAAATATATCATTATCTTACATAATATGATAGAAAATGATATAAATAAAGTAGTACTATCTTCCCAATAACAATAAATAGGTTGATAGTACTACCATATTTTATATATAGATATCAATACTTATCTTTTAGTTGGATATAATTCAAACACTTGGCAGAGAGTTTCATAAATGATCTGAGCGGTTTTCTCTTGGAAAGTAGCATCGGTTATTAATTTAAGATCATTCTTATTGGACATAAAAGCTAATTCAATCAATACAGCTGGTACAGTATTATTCTTTACAACTGTATATCCAGCGGATTTAGCTCCACGATTATATGTACCAAGTTTTTTGCATAGATTATCGACAAATAAAGTTGCCATCTTTTTACTTGTAAGTCCTGATGAATTTGGTGAATTATTATTGGTGGAATAGTAAACTTCAGTTCCATATGGTGCGCTTGTTGTAAAAGCATTCATATGCAGACTTACAAATAGATCTGCCCCTACTTTCTTAGCAAATGCAGCCCTATCTGCCAATGATATATCATAATCCCCGATTCTTGTATAATATGCTTTTATATTTGAGTTAGGGGAATTAAAATATTTACTTGCTAAGGTATAAAGTATTTTAAAGTTTATATCCTTTTCCTTATATCCACCATATCTGGCACCATTAGCTGGGCCGCCATGGCCAGGATCTAGGACCACAATATTTTTGTAGATTTCCTTTGGATTGCCAATGTCTACATATATAAATTTGTCTGTAACATCGAACTTATAACCCTGTAGTTTTGTAGTAGTAAATCGTATCTCTGTCTGATTATTACTATTTAGAAATACGGATACATCTTTTATTACTGAAGAAGTATAAATTACAGGATTATTGGCATAGAAAACCCTATGGTCTCCAGGTACTATAATGGAAAATTGATTATTATAATAATAGTCCACATGGCTAATATCCTTTTCATGAATTCCGAAAGGTTTAGCAATTAATATTTCATAATTGTCATATGGCCCATCACTATTATCATCTGAATAATCTGTGTTACCATTATCTTTAGGCAATTCATTGCCAATAGATGAACCCAACAAGATTATATATTCATTTTGATTTTCAGCTATATAATAATCACAAGTATCTAAATCTAATACAATCTGCGAATAATTGGTTGAACCTAGCAGATATAAGAGATTAATATACTTTGCATTGGTAATTTCAACAACTTGATTGTTAAATGCACTATGGACATTAGGAATGTTTATTGTTAATAAACGGTCTTGCTTAGTAACATCAATATCAAAATCATTTAGACCACTAATCTTAATATAATCTCCATTATCATTGGTGCCTACAACAACTTCCTGAATACTATTAAAGTATATTGAAACATATAGAATCATCTTATCTTCTGATAAGGATATGTCATATGTGTAAGCGTCATCAACTAGGTCAAACTCAATATCAGCACTAATGTCATCGCCCTTATATTTGGTACTAATATTTTTGACCATATAACTGCTGTAACCATATATTCCATAGGTTGCATTATCAATAATAGAGTTGGTGACATTAATTGAAATTACATTCTTATCACTTTTTGAAGTTACCTTCCCAAAGGGTGTGTTTCCTGAAATGGCAAATGTCTCCACATTTAGTTTTGCAATATTATCATTATTTGTAAAACTTTCATCTCTTACAACTGAATATATATATCTTAGTGATTCGTTATCATCATTGGGTAGAAATTCATGTTGACCTGATGCCATACCGATGTGGGACAGGTCAACATTCCACTGATGTAGTATACTACCTGTATCAACAATAACTGGATTATCGCCTAATTCTGGTTCAGTCTCAATTTCAGGCTCTTCTACATCTGAAAATTCATCATCAGTTTCAGAATTAGATGGTATCTCAGTATCATTATTATCATTCTTGCTAGTAATAAGAGATGTGGCAGTATTGGCATCCCATTGATAATCAAAACCTAAATTTGTTGCCACAAAACGGCCTGGTACCATAACGTAGGATGTATTAACCTCATGATTTGTCACCACCATAGGAGCAGTATCCATTTCAATAGCAGTACCATTTAGATAGGCTGTGGTACTACCAATAGTCATCTCTAATTCAAGATCATCTTTAGTTAATCTCACCGTGCCATTATTCTTATTATATTGATACTTGGCTTTAATATCACTATCACCGAATATCCTCTTAGCCCTAAGTAATGCAGTATTATTGATTACAACTGATGGCATTTTACCTGAAGCGATTTCTTGACCATCAACTGATACTTGACCTTGATATCCTGTATACATAAAGGGAGCATCGTCATTATAGGAAATCCAGAGAAAAGGTTTTTCAATAGTTACAGTACTGCTACTACTGTTCCAGGTATACTTATAACCAAGAGTTTCTGCAACAAATCTTGAAGGTACTAAAATCTTAGTTACATTTTCATTAATATACTTTACTTTAGTTGGTGCCACTGGCAATGTGACCTTTTGACCATTTACATATGCTATATCACTATATAGAGTCATAACAATGGTAGTTCCAAACTGGGAAATGGTTACTGTACCTTTTTCTTTATCATAGATACATTCTGCATTGATATCAGATTTATCAAAGATGTCTTTATATGATAATAAAGCGATACCCTTCTCGATAATACCCGGGGTACTATCCTTACTTATCTTCTTACCATTGTATATAACTTTAACTTGTTTGCCGGTATAGGTTACTTTCTTTTTGGTTTTATAATCATATAACTTCAAACCTGTAGCTGCACTGATACGATTCGCTGGTAACAAAGCTATTATTAAGGCAAATACAATCATACAGCATAATCGTAGCATTATAAGCCAACTACTCTTATGATTGTTATCTTTGGGAAATTCTGAAATAAGGTTTCTCTTTGGCAGATTACTCTTCATCTAATGTGCTTACCTCCTTATGTTGCTTCATGTTGTCAGTTCCATTTGTGCCAATTATTGGCTATATGTAAAGACATATGGTATTAGTCATCTTATCTTTTGTAGAGTTTAGCTTTTAGTATTATTAATGCATTTATTACAATAGTGTTAAAAAGTGTTAAAACTGTGTCATTATAACAAAATTATAAATATTATATAATTCTTTTATATTTTACCATGGAAATAGGCAAAAGAAGGCAGTATGTGCTAAAATTTTGATTATCAAGTTCTAAAATAACAGTTAATATTTTATACTATGGTTGTAGAAAATGATAAAGTATATAACTTGTCACAATTCTACAGCAATAGACCGCATTAATTCCATGTTGTTTCTAGAAATATCCATTATATTAAGATTATTAATGCTGAATTTATAGAAAAAATTACAAGTTCATGGTATACTGAATATAGGTAATTAAATAAGTAAATGGATACTTGATTAGTAAATCATTGTACAGTAGTAGAAAGAGGGATACCTATGGCTGAATATAATTATCATGATCAAGTTAATATAGAAAATGCGGTGAAATTAAGATCTCTTCTTGAAAAGTTACCACGATTTTGTAGGGATTATTTTCGAGGCATAGAACTAACAACTTCGTCAAAAACAAGATTGGCATATGCCTATGACCTAGGAGTGTTTTTTGAATTCCTTCAGAAGAACAATCCCTTATTAAAAGACACTCCAATAACAGATATAAAGATAGAAATTTTAGATGAAATTAAGCCTGTGGATATTGAAGAATATTTAGAATATCTGGGTTATTATAAATCTGAAGATAAGGAGTATATCAATAGTGAACATGGTAAGAAGCGCAAGTTAGCTTCTTTAAGAAGTTTTTATAATTATTATTATAAGAAACAGTTTATATCAAGCAATCCACCTGCCTTGGTTAACACTCCTAAACTCCACGAGAAGGAAATAACTCGCTTAGAGATTGATGAGGTTGCCCGTTTATTGGATAATGTAGAAAGCGGTGAAAACCTAACCAAACAACAACAGAGATTTCACGAGAAAACAAAAACTAGGGATCTAGCCTTAATGACCCTTCTATTGGGAACGGGTATCCGTGTCTCAGAATGTGTAGGTCTAGATATTAATGATGTGGATTTTGATAATAATGGTATTAAAATCCGTAGAAAAGGTGGTAATGAGGTTATAGTTTATTTTAGTGAAGAGGTAAGGGAAACCCTACTAGATTATCTAGAAGAACGTAAAACAATAGAACCTGTGGATGGACATGACAATGCACTGTTTTTATCTCTTCAAAACAAACGTATGAGTGTTCGTTCTGTTGAAAATTTGGTTAAGAAGTACTCTTCCACTGTTACCAAGTTAAAAAATATTACCCCCCATAAGCTTCGTAGTACATATGGTACAAGTCTATATAGAGAAACTGGCGATATCTATCTGGTTGCAGATGTTCTAGGCCACAAAGATGTTAATACCACAAGGAAACACTATGCAGCCGTTGAGGATAGCAGGCGCCGCAGTGCTGCATCAGCAGTGAAGTTAAGAGAGAGGGATAACTGAAAAAATATTTCTAAAAATATCTAAATTATAAACTTTATTTTCATAAAAACTTAAAATAAAATATTATTAAAAATTAATAATAATGAACTTTTTATTTTAAAAAGCTCGGATAGAAAATAATACTAGTTTATGGACATGATTGAAGGAGGGATATAATCTCCCTCCTTTTCTTTTCGCAATTGTGAAAAATGTGTAATAAATTCACTATAGTTAATGCTTATTATCGGATATATGAAAAATCGCTTAAGCGAGTAATAATATGTTTTCCGTCAGTATTTTCGTGCATAAATGATACACCACCTGCTTTACCAAACAGGTCACATTTATTAAGCATTTCAGCATCCAATCCAAGCCATATAGCATTAAATATACTTAAAGTACCACCATGCGAAACAATGATAATGTTTTCATCTTGGTTTGGCAAATTCAACATCTCCAAATTTTTTTATGGTGTATATTATTTAATATGTTTGAAATACTAAATTCCATTAAATCGATCACATAGTTTATATTCTTTAAGAAAAGTATATATTCCCACAAAAGTGAAAGCGTTAATACATCTACAATGCTACCAAGGTATTATTCTGTAAGCGTCAAAGAATACACGCCTATATAAAAAAGATCTGACCAAGTATAATAGTTATATCTTAGTCAGATGTTTTCTTTTTACATTCTTCTGGTATCTTATCAGA
>JAAYPX010000172.1 GCA_012519565.1 Clostridiales bacterium
CTGTAAAAAGAGGGATTGTGGATAAAAGTACGGAAACTCAAGTTATTTTATAATGCAACCACTTAAAAGTAAAATACTGATGTGAAAGGTATTGTGATTAGTATGAAACGGATTTTAATTACTATTTTTAGTTTAATTATATATTTATCTTCATCTATACATGTATTAGCTACATCTAATGCCAGTAATACCACTACCAATACGTGGCCTGAAGGTCCCAGTGTAAATGCTGAAACAGCTATAGTAATGGAAGCCTCTACAGGTCTTATCCTATACGAAAAAAATATCCATGCTAAAAGATATCCTGCCAGTATAACGAAAATAATGACAGCTCTTATCGCAATCGAGAATTCGTCGTTAAATGATATCGTTACCTTTTCCCGAGATGCTGTTTTTAAGGTTGATTTAAAAAGTAGTAGGATTGGTATTGATGTTGGTGAGCAATTAACTATGCAGCAATGTCTATATGGTATCCTCTTAGAATCAGCCAATGAAGTTAGCTATGCTGTAGCTGAACATGTTGGAGGAACTGTTGATAAATTTGTTGAAATGATGAATGACAAGGCCAAAAGTTTAGGTTGTTTAAACACTAATTTTGTTAATCCTCATGGTCTCCCTGATGAGAATCATGTTACAACAGCCTATGATATGGCTCTTATCACTAGGGCTGCCATGGAGAACGATACTTTCCGTAAAATAACTGGTACTCGAACTTACCAGATTCCTCCTACTAATATTCAATCAGAGACCAGGTATCTTAGAAACCACCATCGTTTTATCCTTAAACAAGATTACTTTTATGACGATGCCATAGGAGGCAAAACCGGATACACCAATGCAGCAAGATATACCCTAGCTACCGTGGCAAAACGGGGAGATATGGAATTAATAACAGTGATTATGAAAGTAGATACCTCTGCTAATCAATATCGTGATACTGCGAAACTACTGGATTTTGGTTTTGATAATTTTTCTATCTATCCAATCTCAGACTTAGTAAATATTGAAGAGACACAGGATTCACAGTTGTTTACCAAATTTAATCCCTTGCTTAGTAAGAAGGAAACACCCTTAAAGACCGATGGCAACGGATATGTTGTTTTGCCCAATACCGCCTCTTTTGAAGATGCAGAAAAAGATGTAAGTTTTTTTGATAATATAGTGGATGAGAGTATTATAGGTACCATATCCTATACCTATATGGATAAATATGTTGGTGGTGCCAATATAATTTATAATAAAGACTTTAGTCCAGATATTGTGCTTGATAATTCTGAAATAGATTACACGAAAGAAGAACCAGAAGAGATAGATTATAATATTTTAGATGAAGTAATTACACCTAATTCCAATGAAAATAAAGATGCACCAAATCCCGGTAGCAGCATACGGCCGATTATTATTGGTACAATTATTGGTTTGATTGTTATATTGATAATTCTTTATATTATGCTGGTTGAACTTCCACGTATAAAAAGAAGGAGAGCATACTATCAAAGAAGGGCCAATCGAAGAAGATATCTAGATAATGATTATTTAGATTTATAGCTTGATATCCCCTTTTTCTTATAATTTGATTTTTTGTTCTTAGGATTTTGTAAGTTGGGAAGATGAACTGTGAATTTAGAACCAAGTCCCAGTTCACTTTCCAATTTTATTGTTCCATTATAATAATTTACTATATGTTTAACAATTGATAAACCTAGCCCCGTACCTCCTATCTTTTTACTACGGCCTTTGTCAACCCTATAAAATCTCTCAAAAACCCTCTGAATTGCATCTTCAGGAATGCCAACCCCAGTATCTTGAACTATTATTTTTATCTTATCCAGTTCCAAATTTACAGTTACATATACTTCTCCACCAGGCTTATTGTATTTAATAGCATTTGTTATTAAATTGGTAAACAGCTCTCTTATTTGCTGGTTATTGGCCCAGATGATTAAGGGCTTACAACTGACTCTTATTGCAATAGAGTTTTCATCTGCCATTGGTTTTAAAGATGAAATTACATCCTCTATCAAGGGGCAGATTCTTACATCTGACAGCTCGACTTCTACCTCATTGGTTTCCAAACGGGAAATCATCAGAATATCATTGATAAGGTTGGTCATATTCTGGGTTTCCTTTTTTATTCTCTGCATAAAATCCTTCTCCATCTCTTTATTGTTTGCAATACCGTTTTCTAATAGCTCAATATAACCTCTGATGGAAGTTAAAGGAGTTTTAAGTTCATGGGATGCATTGGAGAAAAATTCTTGACGAATCATTTTTTCAAACTCTATTTGGTTCATTGATGATTTCACTGCTTGAGACATCTTCATAACTGTATCAGCAATTACATTCATTTCTTCGTATCTATATTCATTAAAATGAAATTCGGGATCTTTATCCTTTAATTTTAGCAACTCCTCTGTTATCTCTTGAAGAGGCATTATGATTGAACGGGATAGGCCATGGGAAATAATTATGGAAAAAATCAAGGAGATTCCAACAGCAAGTAGCAAAGCTGGCCATAACATATCGATAAATTCGCCTGTTATTGATAGAGGCATTGAACTTCTTAAAATATACTCACTGTCCAGGGATTTTATGGCTACATAGACCATGGATACCTTAAGTGTATCAGACATTCTTCTGGCATATCCTTCTCCTGAAGCCAGAGCCTCTTTATATTCTTCCCTATAACTATGGTCTTCCATAAAATTAATATCTGACACACTGCTATCAGCAACAACTATACCTTCAAGATTAATAATGGTATAACGTATTGCTTGATTATTATATTGCTTAAGTATCTCTTTGATATTCTTTAATTGCTCATTTATATTACCACTATAATCTAAGGCATAATCAATAATTCGTAAATTACTGATCATATCTTCACGTATTTTTTTACGTAAAATAGTACTGGTTGTTATGCTAAATATAATACTGCTTATCAATAGTGCCAGTACCAAGATTATTATAAATCTATTAAAAATCGCCTTTTTCAAATTAAACAACCTACTCCCCAGATATTACAAAACGATACCCTACACCACGTACCGTTTTTATATGTTCAGCTCCAAACTTGCCTAATTTTTGTCGTAGGGTTCGTATATGAATATCTAGAGTTCTAGATTCTACTTCATAATTATAACCCCAAATTTTATTTAGCAAATCATCCCTTGAAACTACTCTAGCTTCATTTTCTATTAAATAAGTTAATAGCTCATATTCTTTAAATGTTAGCTCTATTAATTGATCATCAATCCTTACCTCCCTTGTTAAGGGATTAATTGTTAAAGCATCAATGGTTATAATATCTTCATTAACTTCTTTTGCAGTTCTCCTAAGTAGGGAGCGGATTCTTGCTCCTAATTCCAATACTCCAAAGGGCTTAGTCATATAATCATCAGCCCCATTATCAAGTCCTATTACCTTATCCAGCTCTTTATCTTTGGCTGTTAGACAGAGTATGGGAATGTTCTTTATCTTAGCTTCCTCACGTATCTTGCGGATTGCTGTCAATCCATCCATCCCTGGTAACATTAAGTCAAATATAGCTAAATCCGGTTTATCATCCAGTATTTGATCCAGTGCTGGTTCTGCAGCTTCAAAGGTAATAACCTCATATCCAAAACCCTCCAATGCCACTTTCAGCAATTCCCTAATATTATCATCATCTTCAATAACATAAATCTTATCCATATATTATCCGCGCCTTTCTTTAAAGCTACATATCCTCACCTATATTTAATACCAGGCAGAAAGTTATTAATTATTATAGTATTCTTATGTTATTAAGGGTTCCGGTCTCATAAAATTCTGTCCATTCGCAAATATTAACAGCATGGTCTCCAATACGTTCAAAGTATTTAGCTATCATTAAAATATCAACGCATAGATCGGCATGTTCAGCAGATTCTCTAAGTATCCTAACTACTTCTTCCTTAACAGCACCAAAAAGCTCATCTACCTTATCATCCATTTTAATGATTTCTCTAGCTTTTGGTAGATTAACAGTGGTAAAGGCATTGACAGCTTCTCTTACCATCTTTTTAGCCACATTACCCATCTCAGGTATATGTTTGACTAAAGTATAAATAGTTTCTCCCTGTACCCTTAAAACCAGTTCGGCAATATCAGCAGCATGATCTCCTATCCGCTCCATATCTGTAACAACTTTTAATGCAGTAGTTACTATTCTTAGGTCTCTTGCTACCGGTTGTTGTTTTAGAATTAGGGACAGGCATCTTGATTCTATGGTTTTTTCAATATCATTAATCGTCCTATCACCTTGAATTATTTTTTTTGCCAGTTCATAATCTTGATTTTGAAATGCACTAAGGGACATATCAATGGCATTCTCTATCAAACTACCCATCTCTGTTAAATTTGCTTTTAATATGTTAAGTTCATTATCAAAACTTAATCTCGTTGTCATATTACTCCTCCTTTATTAAATTATAGTTTCTGACTTTAGCAATGTCAAACTAGTCTTATCCAAACCTTCCTGTAATATAATCCTCTGTTCTTTTATCTACAGGCCTTGTAAATAGAATATCTGTAGGGGCAAACTCGACTACTTCTCCTACTAAGAAGAAGGCAGTATAATCTGATATACGGGCAGCTTGTTGCATATTATGGGTAACTATAGCTACTGTATATTTCTCTTTCAATTCTGCCATCAACTCTTCAATCTTTAGAGTTGATATAGGATCTAGAGCAGAAGTTGGTTCATCCATTAAGATTACTTCTGGCTCTACAGCCAGTGCCCTGGCTATACATAATCTCTGCTGTTGCCCTCCTGAAAGACCTAAAGCAGACCTTTTCAATCTATCTTTAACTTCTTCAAATAAAGCCGCACCTCTTAAGCTTTTTTCAACGATTTCATCTAATTTTGCCTTCGATTTTATACCGTGGATTCTAGGACCATAAGCAACATTATCATAGATTGACATAGGAAATGGATTTGGCTGCTGAAAAACCATTCCAACTTTTTTTCTGAGCAAAGTAGTATCTACCCTAGAATCATATATATTTTCCCCATCAACTATTACTTTTCCTTCTATTTTTACTCCTGGAACCAAATCATTCATACGATTTAAGGTCTTTAGAAAAGTTGACTTACCGCAACCAGACGGCCCGATAAAAGCAGTAATAGCCTTCTCTTTAATATTCATATTAACGTCCTTTAATGCGTGGTTAGTTCCATAATATAAGTTCAAATTTTCTGTACATATTTTATCTTTAAGCATAATATCCATCCCTTCAACTATTTATCAACACTAAATCTATAAGACAGGTATTTAGTTAATAAATTTATTCCTAATACTATTATTAAAAGTACCAATGCTATACCAAAGGCTTCATTGTACTGTGCTTTTTCCATTCTCAAATATAATTCTATGGTAAGAGTTCCCCCTGGCTGAAGAATCTTTTTAAATAATCCTTCACCGTAGTTACCTAACTTAGGTAGTAGATAATCACTTCCAGCAGTAAATAAGAGCGCTGCTGATTCCCCTACAATTCGTCCAATTGCTAGTATTATCCCTGTTATAATGCCAGGCATAGCCGATGGTAGCAATATGGTTCTTATCATATACCATTTTGTAGCACCAATTCCTAATGCTCCATTGCGATAACTATTAGGTACTGTCTTTAGGGCTTCCTGGGTATTTCTGGTGATAAGTGGTAGTACCATAAGAGATAAGGTTAAGGCTCCAGTTAATATTGAATATCCTAGTTTTAAGGTCGTACCAAAGAATACAAAACCAAATAAGCCAAAGATAATGGAAGGTATACCTGCTAAGGTTTCCGTAGTAAATTCTATTAGGCGCACTAGCCTTCCAGGCTTTGCATATTCGTTCAAGTATATGGCAGCCCCAACTCCAAAGGGAACTGCAATGATCAATGTTAATATAATAATGTAGATGGTATTGATAATATTTCCCGCAATTCCAAAGGTTCCTTTTATAGTACTTGGTATAGTAGTAAGAAATGACCAACTTAATATAGAGAAACCACGATAGACTACATAGGCTACAATTCCAATTAAAAGTATTATAGAAATAAATGCACACAAATATATTATTACATGGAGCAAACTATCCAAAGGTCTAGGTCTTTTATTATATATGCTATTAGTTACCATCCTCTTTCTCCCCTTTCATTACCTTGTTTAATATCAGATTAATAATTATAATAAATGTAAATAGAACTAAGCCAATGGTAAAAAGGACTCTTCTATGGGTATCCGATGCATAAGACATCTCATTTACCACTGCTGTGGTTAAGAAACGAACTGAATTAAATGGTAAGGGGAAATTGGCACCATTTCCTGCCACCAAACTAATGGCCATAGCTTCTCCTATCGCCCTTCCTACACCGAGAACAATAGCTGTAATAATACCAGATTTTGCTGCAGGTAATATAGTTTTAAATATAGTCTGAATATGGGTGGCTCCCAATGCTAAAGAAGCACTTTTATAATACTTTGGTACTGCTCTAAGGGCAGATTCACTTATATTAATTACTGTAGGCAGTATCATGATAGCCAGTACCAATACTGCAGACATTAAATTGGCTCCACCAGTGTATTGATGATCTATCCTATCTCTAAATACAAACATTTCAATTTTATACATAATGGGGTTTAGTACAAGGATTCCTAGCAAACCATAAATAACAGAAGGTATACCAGCTAGAAGTTCCACAGCTGGCTTTACTATCATAGCTAAAGGCCGTGGTGCTGTTTCAGCCAAAAACACAGCTGTCATAACTCCTATTGGCACCCCTATAAGAATAGCTAGAAATGTACCTATTATAGATGTTAGGATTACAAATAAAATACCATAGCTGGGGTCAGCTGCAGTAGGTTTCCAAACTGTCCCAAATAGAATTTCTCTTATGCCTACCTCAAATATAGCAGGAGTACCACTGATTATCATATATATGCTAATAGAAAATACCGCTAAGACAGCAAAAAATGCACAGGTTATAAAGACTACCTCTGCGGCTTTTTCTACAGTATTTTTGGTTTTATAACTACTCATTATAGAATTACTTTCACTACTCATAATTATCCTCCAAATCCTAAAAATAAAATAACAAATTTAGGGGATGTCGCAATATGTATGGGGTTCTGCCCCAAAGCCCTATTACGTCATCCCCTAATTATTTACTTGGCTGGGATTAATCCAATACTTTGTATTAGCTGACTTCCTTCATCAGAATAGATATATTCAAAGAAAGCTTGCACGATTTCATTTTGGCTAGATATCTCCCCTACTGTTGCCATTACAAAGGGACGGCTAAGGAAGTAATTGCCCGCTTTTATATTTTCGGAAGTGGGTTCTACACCTTCTAGCTTTAAAGCAGATACAGTATCATTCAATATATCTAATGATACATAGCCTATAGCTCCTGGTGTGGATGCAACCATACCCAATACAGCTCCTGTACTGTTTATTTCGTTGGAGTATGCTGCCTGGTCTTCAATTTCAAGAATTTCCTCAAAGGCACCTCTTGTTCCAGAACCTGCTTCCCTACCTACAACAACAATAGGTTGATTATTACCGCCTAACACATTCCAATTATTTATCTTTCCAGTGTAAATATCTACTAATTGTTCTTTACTTAAATCTGTGACTGTATTTGCCTTATCTACTATAACTGCAATTCCATCAATGGCTACCACATTCTCCACTGCTCCTGCAGTTTTTTCACTATCCTTTAGTCCCCTGGAAGCATTACCTATATCTACAGAGCCTGCCAGGGCCTGCTCTATACCAGCACTGGATCCTACGAATTCTGCTGTAACAGTCACATCTGAATACTTAATCATAAAGGATTCCGCTAAAGCATTAGCAAGCTTTTCCATAGATGTAGATCCTGCCATGATAAGACTGCCTTTTAATTTATTCTCTGTATCTTGGTTATTATTATTTCCTACTGGGCTTTGTGTTGGTACATTTGTAGAATTTGATTTGTTGTCTCCCTCATTATTATTACTACATGCTGTAAATAAACCTACTAACATAATAATAGATAGTATTGATATAACTATTTTTTTAGTATTATTTCTCATAATCATCGTCTCTCCTTGATTTCCTATTCTTATTCTTCCCTTTACAAATATAAGTTACCATTAATATCTTTATAGATAAATCATGTTTCTGTTTATATTTTGTAAAGTTTGTGTAAAGTGATAAGTATTATATATCTTTCCAAAACAATTAATTTACTATACAAAAATTAGTGTTTCCCTTGTCTAACTATCGGCACCAGTACAAAGAGCCAATGAATGTGATTTTTTCGCTAGAAGCACTCCATGAACCTAAGTTTACAGGCTTTAATTTTTGTTTATATAAATGAATTTAAGAATTTTCTATACAAAAATACCCTTGATGTATTCCCATATAAATACAGCAAGGGATATATAGTTATATTATTGTTTATTCTTTTCAATAAAAAAGTCGCAATAAATCTGCCTTAGACAGAATTATTACGACTCTCAGATAATATGTGCTTGGCGGGATTCGAACCCACGGCCTTCCGCTTAGGAGGCGGACGCTCTATCCAGCTGAGCTACAAACACAAATATTTAACATATATATTTTACTATTTTCATTACATTAAGTCAAGAACTAACATAAACAAAGTTTTCCCAATTGGAATATAATAAAAAATAGTTCGTCAATTTGACATATAAAATCCTATGTACAAACTGACGAATTTATTTTAAGCTTAAATCCAACTAATTATTAAAATTTATTTTACCTTGCAGCCATATATTACCTTTAAATCTTCTTCCTGGTAAGGGTTCCCCGAGCAAATCTTCTCGATTAATTAAGATATTAAAGCTAATATCATTACATATCACATGCAATTCATAAAGTTCCTCTTTAGTATATGAATTAACTATCAAGTTACTATCTAATATGGTTGCTATAACACTATAATTATCAGATTCAGAACCATAGGGAATAAAACATGTATCAACTATAGAATAAATGTCTTCCTTTTTAGCTCTTTTTGATACCATGGCATAAGTATCAATATCATCTATAGTTAGGCTATCTATAGCATCTTGATTCCCCTTTTTAGCTTCAGCAATCAATTTATTTCTATATTTTTTCTCTGCAGTAAGATTTTTAACATGCACCTCATCCTTTTCTATAGGTAAAAGTATTTTCCCTTCTAAGGACAGTGCTGATAAGCTAATCGATAAAGGAATCTTTAATAGCTTATTACTATTTTTCTTATCTAAATATTCGATAACATTCTGTAGATAAAAAATTAATGAAACCCCAAGGCGATAATCATCACACATTCCAGTATAGGCTTCTGTGTCTACTTTCTTATTAATACTTACCTCTTCCTTGGCGCTGATACTTTTTCCTATTAAATAGGGAAAGTAATGGTCCATATAGAAATTATTATTTTTATCAACTTCCCCCCGTAATGTTATACCAATTCCATCTGCTACTTCCATAGACATCTCAGTATAAACAATGTCATTTACCTGTACTAGTCTTTTCGCAGTTGGATCCATTATAATACTATCCAATACTTTATTCAAAGTCACACGGTTTGTAATTTTACTAAAACCTATTGTTCTTAAATAACTATGCATAACTTCACCTGCCTATCTTTATACTCTAATCTCGATGTATTATTCATTTATTATATATTATACGAAGTTATATCGTTTCATCTCTGAATTCACCTTCATACATGTCATATGCAATGCTATTTAGTTATATCATATTTTTATATCACTGGCAAGCATTCATATAAAATGAATTAACCTACCAAACAACCTGCTTGATAGGTTATTATATTTTAATCCAAAATTGTATCTGTAATAAATAAAGTTAATTCCTTGGTCAAATCTTTTTCAGTCCATATTTCTGGTTTATCACCATTTATATCTTGAATTATACGTATAACTGGTCTGGTAGGACACTTAGGATTCTGTCTAAGTACAATTCCTATCTCGCCTTCATTAGTCATTACCAAGGCTCCAGTAGGATAAGCTGCTACAGATGCCACAAAAGCATCCACAACATCTAAATTGAATTTTACTCCCGCCTGACTAACAATATAATCAATAGCCTCATGGACTTTCATTTTCTTTGTAAGATTACCATATACCCTACTATCAAACTCATCACATACTGCAACGATTTTGCTCCAAATCTTTATCCTTTTATCTGTCAGACGAAAAGGATAACCCGATCCATCATTTCTTTCATGATGATTTAAAATAATATCCTTTGCAATCGGAGACAACCAATCCATGTTTTCTACAGCTGAATACCCATAGATTACATGTTTTTTTATCTCTATTATCTCTTTTTGCCTACAATTATCTAAAATGAGATCCTGATAATCTATTGTAATATATGTAAATCCTATGTCATGTAACAAACAGCCTATTGCTATATTTCTTATGATTTCTTGCTTTAATTTTAGTTTTATAGCAACTAATACAGAGAGAGCACATACATTCAAAGAATGGGAATATATACTTTCACTTTTACTTCGGATGCTAGATAGATTGAATATAACCTCAGGATTACTTAGAATGCTCTCAATTATATCATCAGCAACAGCCTTAATTTCTTGTAGTTCTGTTTCATTATTATACGAATATTTAAGTAATATATCTTTCATATTTTCTAGACACTGATCTTTAATCTGCATCTCTAAACTATCTACAAGATCTATACCCTCACCTAACTCATCTTCTACATAAATAAACTCAATGTTAAGTTCCTTTAGTCTTGTTACATATTCCTTTTTCATTATAGTGCCAGAAGGTATTAAAGTAGTATTATTATTATTTACTATGTCTTTAGCTAAAATCTCATTTCCTTTGACAGAATCCAATGGGATAATTCTCATATCTGCCTCCCTCTGTTAAACTAGACGCCCAATAATGCTTTAATACTTATTCGCTTAATAATATATAATCATTTCATCATATTATAAAGTTTTATAATATATATCGAAATTAATAATAATATATTTAACCTGAATTATTCATGATAAATCATTAATCGGTGCCTAGCACCGCATAGTTACTGTATTTCACCTAATTATTGCTTTCACTTAAAAAGTGAAGCCAAAATAGTAGAAAAAGAGTTTCA
>JAAYPX010000173.1 GCA_012519565.1 Clostridiales bacterium
AGCAGAAGTTCAGTAGCTATAAGGAGAATGTAAGCAAATTGGTTGAAGGTTTGGAGCAGCAGGATATTCATATTGAAAAGCTAGGTTCAAAGGAAGCTGATAACCTGAAGCATTTAAAGATCATCGAAAGTTATATAAATCGGGCATTAGATGAATATCAGAGGATACTCTCCACCCATTTCGATTTAAAATCTATGTATACCAAAGAATTAGAAGCTCTATCACAGATGTCATTAATTAAACGATTTTCAATTAGAAATGAACTATATGATAAGGTGCTTAAGGAGCCAAGGTATCTGGAGAAAATAGATATATTCCTTAGACCACTGTTTAATCAGGATATGGATAAGAATTATAATATCAGCATAGCTTTTGAATATCAAAGGCATATTAAGGATAGGGAGATAGAGGAGTCGGAAGTTCTTGAGAATTTTGATGAGGAGGCTTGGCTGCAAGAGCAGAAAGAGAAGCTGGAGCAAAAACTCATGATATATAAAGACTGTGTTCTCTGCATACTCCGATATGCTTACCAGTATAAAGAGATATCTTTAAAGGAACTTAAGGATGTCATTAGCGAGAAGGAGAAGAAAGATTTAATTCCCAAGGTTGAAATATTTCGAGAAGTAATGATAGAGCTTATTAGAAATAAAAGTTTTAATTTTGAGGAACTTCGTAAAGAACGAGAGGAGCATTTCTGGGATAAGCTCAATGACTTTCAGATTAACTTGTGCCTGCTGGAGCTAATTGATGAAAATAATATCTTCAGAAGGCTTAAGAGCCTAGAAGTAATTAGGGCTGATGGTGATATTGTAGAATTTGATAATATAATTGACGAAGCAGGAGAGTTCAAGAAGATACGTTGTAGCAACGTAGTATTTTTAGTGGAATAGGAGGTACTTTATGGCTTATGAATTAGAAGATATAAGGACTAGTCAGATGATATTTTATTATCTGCTCAAGTATAGGGAGTTACGGGAAGAAGAGGAGCTAGAACTATATAAAGCCTATACTGAAAATGAAGCGATAATGAACTTGGTTAAATGTCAGGGAGAGGTTGCCGAGAGCATAATTGAGCGTTATGGTAATGTAGTATATCTAATCCCGAAGGAAGACAATGATTTTCTTGGCTTCTCTAAGGCATTACTAAAATCTACTCTATGTAAATCCACTGCCACAGATAAGGATTATTACCTTTCTCAATTTGTTATCCTTACAATTCTGGCAGAGTTTTATGACGGTCAAGGTAGCTCCAGTAAAACAAGGAGTTTTATGAAAGTTGGAGAACTTATAAATTGCATATCTGAAAGATTAAAAGAAGGAGCAAGGAGTAAAGAGGAAGATAATGATAATGGTGGACTGGCATTTACCAATATGTTAGAAGCCTTTGAAGCACTTCGAAGTGATGACAAAGGATCCAAATTTAAAACAAGTAAGTTTGGATTTATCCATACAATCTTAAGTTTTTTACAAAAACAAGGTCTTATAGATTATATTGAAGCTGATGAGATGCTTAAGACAACTAAAAAATTAGATCACTTTATGGATTATAATTTGCTGAATAAGAACAATTATAACCGGGTAATGAGAGTGATGGGGGTGAGTGAAGATGAGTAAGATAAACTGTTTTAGAGCTATTAACTTAAATTATAATAGCAATACCATGAGGATAGAGGATGAAACCTTTCGTTTCGAAGGGGATAGTACTTTATTATCCTTGCAAAATGGTGGTGGTAAATCGGTTCTTGTACAGATGATGGTAGCACCCTTTGTTCGCAAACGGTATAGGGATACCCCAGACCGTGAATTTGCCAGCTTCTTCACCACTAATAGGCCTACATTTATACTGACTGAATGGGTACTGGATGGCGGCGCAGGTTATGTCTTAGTAGGAATGATGGTTCGGCAAAAACAGGCTTCCCAAGATGAAGAAGCAAAAGATGAGCTAGATATGATTAACTTTATCCATGAGTATAAGGAGCCCAATGATTATGATATTCATAACTTACCTGTAATAGAGCTAACTGGTAAACAAAAGAAATTAAAAGGTTTTAATGCCTGTAAATTGGTCTTGGAGGAAGCTAAGCGAAAGCTTGGAATTGTTTTTCAGTATTATGATATGAATCAATCAGCTCAGCAGAAAAAATACTTTGAACGATTAAAGGAATTTCAGATTAATCATACAGAGTGGGAAACTATTATTAAGAAGGTGAATCTAAAGGAATCCGGTTTATCGGAGTTATTTAAAGATGCTAAAGATGAAGCAGGGCTGGTGGAGAAATGGTTTTTATCAGCGGTAGAGAGTAAACTTAATAAAGATGAAAATAGAATAAAAGAGTTTGCTAAGATAATGTATAAATTTATACTGCAGTATAGAGAAAATCAAACTAAGATTGAGAGAAAAGCAACGATTCTGGTCTTTCAGTCCGATGCCCAGCAGATCAAGGAGCATGCTACGATTTTTCTAGATGCCCAGATAAACAAAGAAGAATATGAAGAAAAAATAGCTTACTTAAGGCAAAGTCTTTTATCTTTAACCAAGGAGCAAAATAACACTAGGCTTATCCTGGAGGAAAGATTAGAGAAACTTAAGGAAGATTTACAATCGATATATTATGAAGAAGCCTCATATCAGATATACTGCCTTTTGGATGAACTGGAAATATTGAATAAAA
>JAAYPX010000174.1 GCA_012519565.1 Clostridiales bacterium
CTGCCAAATATTTTAGCCATAAGATTAACTATTAGCATGACAACAGCTCTATTGGTAGAGACGCCGAAATTTGTAAATACCCCATAACTATATATTAATAATATAGATATGACAGTACTTATAACAAGAGGTAGCTTTAGTTCTCTAAGCATTTTAAATATACACATTCCTATTAGGGATATATGTAAACCAGAGATTGATAGGATATGGGAGATACCATTTTCTTGATATAGTACTTTTAACTCATCATCCAGCAAATATTTATCCCCTAGCAGCATAGCAATCAGTGAACCTGACTCCTTACCTTCCAGTATAGTACTATAGACTTCCATCATCTTTTGTTTCAGGGTATACAATATTTTATGGAACTTAGAGTAATTAGAATCATTTATATGAATATGCTCTGCCTTCATCTTATAATCAATATTTTCAATATTATAATACATATATTCATTGAATTGACCTGGATTGGTGGCTTTAGAGAATTTTTGAATTTCACCAAAGACGGTTATAGAATTGCCCACAAGATAATCTTGATTGTCAGAAATGTATACAATAACTTTTTCACTTAAAAATGCTTGTTCATCATTTTCGCTGGGAGATACCTGTCCATCATTTTTACTAAGAAATGCTTGTTCATCATTTAGATAGATGCGATTATCCCTAACATATAGTATCTTTCCCCACTCTCTTGCTACCACCATAGAAATTGTTCCTGATAATCTACATTCTATCTTATCATCAAACATATCATCTAATTTTGGTCTAACTATCTGATCTCCCATGGCATAATGCCCCAAAATAAATAATAGGGGCAAGCACCATAGGAAACCATCAAGCCGATTAATAAATCTATTCTTAATTTTATAAATCAATAAGTAGATGACAACAATACATAATAAGGCAAGTATAATTATAATAATTTTCGGAATACAAAACCATGCCAGGAGTATTCCGGCCAAATAAGCAGCCAAGAGCCATAGGAATGGTCTTTTGATCAAATTACAGCCCCCCTCTCTACTTTGCCCCTTCAATCAATGATAACTTCCGTTCAAAATATCCATCGAATTGAATTTTGTTCAAATACATATCCCGGCTTTCACCATTGATTAGGAATTGCACTTTATTAATTCCTGGTAGCTCCACCAATGAATTCACAATAGAATATATGGTTACTTCCTCATTCACATCTGGCAGTTTTTCTAAAAACTTTTCATTTAAATCTACTATACAGACATCATCCTTATGGGTAATATTTAATAATATAGTTCCTCTGGGTATGGTATCGTACATACCAATTTCTGTAGGCCCATTTATAAGTTGCTTGATGATTAGCTCCTCTATGGATACCGCTCCTGTATAATAAATATTGGTCTTGGTTTCTATAAGGGCATTCCCTTCCCTGTTGGCAAAATACAAAGATAATTGATAATTCATCTCTGCCTCAGTGCTATCTATGAAATCATCATCAGTCATTAATCCAACTAGCACACCGTTGGAATCCATCAAAGACTGCCCATTGACATTGAATTCAATATATTCAACTCCCTCAATCTGGCCCAAAGTCTTGACTATCGCTGCCCTACACAACACTTCTGAAACACCTTTTAAGTCATTATAGGTAGTATCAAAATTAATTGTTAAGCGGTTGTCTTCACTAAAATAATATTCTTTTATGAGAACACTATCTGGAAGGGCCTTTTTATACAATACATTCTGGGGCCCGATTCTCATAACAGCTAATAATTCCTCAACAATTTCTTCTTTAGTATCTGTCATAGCAAAGTATGTTTCACTGACAATTTTTGAGGTCTTGCCATCCAAAAAATAAATATTATATCCACCATCTTCATCAGGCTTATCTGTCTTATCACAGGCAGTAAATAGGACCACTGTTGTTAAGATAAGAAGAAAAGTTAATATACGTTTCATAATTTATCACCATTCCTTAACTCTTTCAATATAACTATTCTTAAGCAATATAGTTTAAAGGAATTCTAACATTGAAGGTAGTGCCTTCCCCTTCATTACTATAAACTTTAATTGCCCCCCGATGCATTTGAATTACATTTTTTGTAATAGATAAACCAAGACCTGTTCCACCGCTTTCCCTAGATCTTGCCTTATCTACCCTATAAAATCTATCAAATATATTATCCAGTGCATCTTCAGGTATACCAATACCCGAATCAGACACTTTAACAAAAAAGTACTTATGGTCTGCATTTAATGATACCCTAATCCAACCATCATCTACATTGTACTTTATTGCATTCTCCACAAGATTGGTAATGGCTAGTGATAATTTAACTTCATCAACTTCAGCAATAACTGGACGAAAACTTTCATATATTATTTCAACATTCTTCTTCTTAGCAATGGGACCTAACCTTTTTAGGAGTTGTTCTAATAGTTCATTGATATTAACGATGCTTATATTCATATCACCTGCGGTCTTGTCCAATTTAACCAAGGATAAAAGATCATTGATAATTTTATTCTCTCTCTCAATCTCTTCGGCTATGTCTACAAGAAACTCCCTATATAGTTCAACTGGTGTGTCTTCCTGCATAAGTAAAGAGTCTGCTAAAACTTTAATGGAAGTAATCGGTGTCTTTAACTCGTGGGATACATTGGACACAAATTCCTGTCTTGATCTTTCCAGCTTTTGCATTCGGCCAATTAAATGATTAAAGGAATCTGATATCTTTTCGATTTCATAAAATCCCTTAATTGATACCCCCTCGTCCATGTAGCCTTCTGTTAAATGGTCTATGGAATATACAATACTGGTTAATGGTTTTGTCAATTTTCTAGAGAAATATACAGCACAGACCATAATCAATATCGTAAGGGTAGCAAAGGATAATATAGCCTTTTTCTCCAGGCTATCTCGCATTGTCTGAATATCCTTGGTAGAAAAATTCATAACAATAACACCCATAATCTCTTTACTAATGTTGTGGACTATGGGATTAGTTACAAATATCAGATCGTTTTTACTATCTTTTCTTTTGCTACTTTTTCCTTGGAATGTTTGAATTACATTTTCTGAAATTAAGTATTTTCCTTCTTCTAGACCATAGGTATCCTTAATAATATTGAGACTGCTATTTACAATTAATATACGTCCATGAAAAATTTCCGATATTCGTTCAATCTCTCCATTTATAGTATTATCCTGTGCTCCAGATAAATAGCCGGAGGGTAGAATTAATTTGGACAACAAGTCCCCTTGATTTTGTAGTTCATTAAGTCGCTTATCCATAGCCTTATTTTCATATTCATTTAATAATAGAAAGGTTGATACCAAAACAGGTATCAACCCTGCGGTTATGATTAAGAGTAGAATATGAATTCTCATGCTATTAAGCACACATAATTTACTCTTGATTTTGGTAAAAATAGCCAACACCCCATTTTGTATGTATATATTTTGGTTCGCTAGGATTGTTCTCTATTTTTTCCCTAAGTCTCCTAATGTGAACATCTACCGTTCTTACATCCCCTGGGTAATCATAACCCCAAACAATATTTAATAGGTTTTCACGGCTGTATACTTTATTGGGATTCATTACTAATAACTCTAGCAAATCAAATTCCTTGGCTGTTAAATTCACTTCTTTATTTCCAATATATACTCTTCTATTGTCGCAATCAATCTTCATATTTCCAAGAGTAATAATCTTATTATCCTCTTGATTAGGATTATTTATAGCACTTCGTCTCATAATCGCCTTAATTCTTGCTTTAACTTCAAGTATATTAAAAGGTTTAGTGATGTAATCATCAGCGCCATATTCCAGACCTAATATTTTGTCCATATCATCGCCTTTAGCTGTAAGCATTATAATTGGCATACTGGAGAATTCTCGAATCTGTTGACATACCTCAAAACCAGTTAGTTTTGGTAGCATAACATCCAAAAGGACCACGTCATATTCCTTTCTTCTGGCGGCCTCAACAGCTTCCTCACCATCATATGCTGTGTCTACTTCCATTCCATCTTGCTCTAGACTAAAGCGTATTCCCTTAACAATCAATTTTTCATCATCTACTACTAAAACTTTCTTTGCCATCACATCACCTCATTTTATAGAATATATTTATATACACCATAATTATTTAATAGTTATATAGGGGGAAATTTTGTTAAATAGCCCTTCCTTAATTCCATTAATCTTCATTAGATCTTCTATAGTTTTGAACTTACCATTGGCCTTACGGTACTCTATGATGCTGTTTGCTTTAGACTGTCCAATGCCAGGAAGGCTCATTAATTCACTGGCATCGGCTGTATTTATATTAACCAGTTTAGAAACATTACCACTTGCCCCAGTATCTCCAGTGTCACCTTGAATAAATGCTTCTGTAGGTAACTCCTTAACTTCCTCCATGGTTGGAATATAGAGCCGCTGGCCATCCATAGCTAATTGGGCCTGATTAATATAATCTCCTGCTGCATCTTCAGTTAGACCTCCAGCCAGTTTGATGAAATCCACAATCCGACTACCATAGCTTCCATTATATACTCCTGGATTTACCACAGCACCACAGACATGAACATAAATAATATCTTCTAGCAGGATATTATCCCCCTGCTGATTAAACTCTTGTTCATCTGCCCCTTGCTTTTGTATCCCTTGTTCATCTATCCCTAACTTTAGCCCTTCATCTTTTGGACCAGATCCAGCGTCTTGTTCACTCACTGTTTCTCCATGGGTTAGCAGGTCAGATTTAATATCTGCTTTGGGCTTATATGTTAAGCTGTAGCAGGCTCCAGCCAGTAATAAGAAAAGACTAATTAAAACTACTAATAACTTTCTTCTCATAATCGTCATCTTCCTTTTAAAATGGAAGACTTAAAGTCCCTCTAAACTTTCACGATTAGATATATTATTATTTTACATAATTAAATCGTTATTTACAATAGGCAAAAAGAGATATGATAAAATTCATTTCCATTTAAATGTTACAATTCCTATAAGTACAAGGGCAACACCGACTAATTTCCTCCACTCAAAGTCTACTTTTTCTGAACCAAAAATGCCCATTAATTCAATTAAATAGGCTACAATTAGCTGGGATGTGATTATAAACATATTTGCCCTAGCCGGACCTAAGGTATCCACACTTTTTATAACAGTAAATGTTATAAAGGCTCCAATGACTCCTCCCAGAAGCATATATTTATTATCAATTCTAAAAAGATCAGCAAAACTGCCCTGTCTTCCTGTTGTCAGCCAGGCCCCCAGGCAAACAATTAAAGCCGACAGTTGAACAAAACTTGACGTTACCCACACACTGGTCTGCTTCATCACTCCTGTATTAAAAACCCCTTGAATGCTCATTAATGCACCAGATACTATAGCTATAATAATACCCCACATAAATATTCCTGCCTTTCTATTTTATTTAGATACTCTTTAAGATTTCCATATTCTATAGTATCTATTCAATTGATTAGCAAAAGAGGTTGATATCATACTATCCCGTGATCTATTCAATGGAAGTGGTACATGTAAATATAGTAAGGGGTATATAGTATAATCTCATCAGTTATACCTATATACCCCTTTATCATCACAAAAGTCCCATATACTCTTGATAATGCAAGTTTAATCAATAGCCGTTTTCATGAACACTTTCTCAAGTATCCCAACCATTTCATCTATATGCTCTTTTTCTATTATAAGTGGTGGTAGGAAGCGTACTGTATGGCTTCCTGCAGATATCAGTATTAAACCTTCCTCAATGGCCATAGAGATAATATTACTTACAGGAGATGTAAATTCCAATCCCTGCATTAAACCTATACCACGACGTTCCTTAATAAAGTTGTACTTATTAACCAGCTGATCTAATTTCATAGTAAGATAGGGTGCAACATCATTAACATGCTCCAATATCTGCTTGCCTTCAAATATATCAAAAACCTTACTAACTGCCGCTGCCACCAAGGGATTACCACCATAGGTAGTTCCATGGTCTCCTGGTTCCATTGCCGAAGCAACCATCTCAGTAGCTGCAAATGCACCAACAGGAACTCCGCATCCCAAGGCCTTAGCTGATGTGATTATATCTGGTTTTACCTGATATTGCTGATATCCAAACATAGTACCTGTTCTACCCATACCACATTGGATTTCGTCAAATATCATAAGTATATCATGGTCATCACAGAGCTTTCTTATACCTTCTATAAACTCTTTAGATGCGGGATAGATACCCCCTTCCCCCTGAACCGCTTCCAGAACTATAGCACAAGTATTATCTTTTATCAAAGCCTTAACGCTGTCCAAGTCATTATACTCTGCAAAAACCACGCCACCAATTAAAGGCTCAAATGGTTCCCTATACTTCTTTGTTCCAGTAATGCTTAAGGCCCCCATGCTTCTGCCATGGAATGAATGGTTCATGGAGATTATCTCACTATTAGCTTTACCATGTTTCTTATAGTAATACTTTCTGGCTAATTTAATTGCCCCCTCAATAGCTTCTGTTCCGCTATTAGTAAAGAAAACCCTATCCATTCCCGACGCTTTAACTAGTTTCTTAGCAGCTTCCATTGTAGGAATATTATAATAGTAATTGGAAGTGTGTATTAATTTATCAATCTGCTCTTTTAAGGCATCATTATAATCTTTATTACCATATCCCAAAGCAAATACAGCAATACCAGCGGAAAAATCAAGATATTTCTTCCCCTCTATATCATATAGATATACACCTTCGCCCCTATCCAGTACCAACTGGTATCTATTGTAGGTCTGCATCACAACCTTATCAAATTCTTTTATATATTGCTTCAACTTAAGCCCTCCCTTCAATAAATATATAATTTATTAGTCCAGTTCCTCATGGTCAAATATACTATCCTTCTTTACTATTGCCGTTCCGATACCACGGTTAGTAAAGAACTCTAAGAGTAGACAATGCTCAATTCTTCCATCTAAAATATGGACTCTATTTACTCCGTTTTTAACAGCATCAATACAGTTTTTAAGTTTAGGCAACATACCACCACCTACAAAACCGCTTTCTAGAAGCTCATCAGCTTTCTCCAGCGTCAAAACTGAAATCAGGCTACTCTTATCTGAAGGATCGGCATACACCCCTTCTATATCTGTTAGGAATACCAATTTTTCAGCCCCTATGGCTGTGGCTATGGCGCAAGCAGCATCATCAGCATTAATATTATAATTTTGGAAATTATCATCTAAACCAATAGGTGATATTATGGGAACAAAGTCATTCTCTATTAAAGTATTAATTAGGTCCACATTGACCTCTTTTATATTCCCGACAAAGCCAATATCCTGGCCATTGACGGTTTTCTTATCTACTTTAAGGGTGGAACCATCCTTACCACTGATACCAACAGCCTTAACCCCTAGTTTTTCTACCATTTGCACCAGATTCTTATTTACTTTTCCCAGAACCATTTCAGCCACTTCCATGGTTACCGCATCTGTAACCCTTAGACCTTCAATGAATCTGGATTCGTGACCTAAAAGTCCCAACCATTTTGTAATTTCTTTCCCACCACCATGAACAATAATCGGCTGCATACCAACTAATTTAAGTAGCGCCACATCCTTAATTACATTTAGCTGCAAATTATCATCCATCATGGCACTACCACCATACTTAACTACAACTTTCTTATTATTAAATTTCTGTATATAAGGCAAAGCTTCTATTAATGTTTGTGCTTTAATTAATATCTGATCCATATGTTCCATCTATACTTCCTTTCTAAATATGTCTATGACTTTAGGAGCAATATTTTGCATTAAGAGCGATAATCTGCATTTATTTTTACATAATCATAAGTTAAGTCACAACCCCAGGCAGTGGCTGAATCAGAACCAGCCTTCATATCAGCCGTTGCCTTTACTTCCTTAGCAGAAAGTATCTTACTGGCTAAGTCCTCTGAATAGTCGGTAGCCATCCCATCCTCTACTAATTTTAATTTACCTGCTTCACTTTCTATATACAAATCAACAACATCAGGGTCAAAATCAACACCAGAATATCCCATAGCACAAAGAATTCTTCCCCAATTGGCATCACTACCATATACTGCTGTCTTTACAAGGTTGGATGTTATTATAGATTTGCTCAGTATTATAGCATCATTTTTAGATCTAGCATTAATAACTTCAACTTCCAGCAGTTTCGTTGCCCCTTCTCCATCTGCAGCCATCATTTTAGATAGTTCTCTTGTAACCATATTTAAAGCTTCATAGAATTTTTGATAATCCTCATTCTTCTCTGTTATTTCCTTGTTTCCAGCCATTCCATTGGCCATGATTATAAGCGAATCATTGGTCGAAGTATCACGGTCTACAGAAATCATATTAAAGGTATGTTTTACATTTTCACTGATGGCTTCCTGTAGCAGTTCCTTTGAAATGGACAAATCCGTGGTAATTACCCCAAGCATAGTTGCCATATTAGGGTGTATCATGCCAGATCCTTTAGCCATACCGCCCAATTTAACCTCTTTACCATCTATAGTAAAACTTACTGCATACTGCTTAGGATAAGTATCAGTTGTCATAATAGCTTCTGCAGCCAGATTTCCCGCCTCTATAGTATCTGCCATCTCTTCTGCAAGGAGTACACAGCCTCTTTCTATCAGATCAATGGGTAATTGCTTTCCTATTACCCCAGTTGAAGCAGTATATACTGAAGCCACACTGATATTTAGTGCATTGGCCATAGCCTCAGCCATTCTCTGATTATTTATCTCTCCTTCTTTGCCAGTACAGGCATTGGCAACTCCACTGTTTAATATTACTGCTTGTACAAAGGGGCTTTCCTTAGTTATCTTAATCCCCCATTTTACAGGAGCAGCCTTAACTACATTGGTTGTAAAAGTTCCTGCTCCCTTAGCTGGAACCTCTGAATAAACCAGTGCCATATCCTTTCTCTTTTTCTTTATACCTACATAGATACCCCCTGCTTTAAATCCCTTTGCTGCGGTTACCCCACCATCAATCTTCTTCATAAACAATCCTCCATTTTGAATGTATACAATTAATATAGACCAAAGACTAATCTCTTTTATTGAATCACGGGAACATAGGTACTAAATTTAAACCTTCATTTTCCTTCAAACCGAACATCAAATTCATATTCTGTACCGCTTGGCCTGCAGCCCCTTTAACCAGGTTATCCATGGCTCCCATAATTATAATTCGATTGGTTCTTGGGTCTAATTTAAAGTTAATATCAGTATAATTGCTACCTTCCACCCATCTGGTTTCAGGAAATACATCCTCATCCAATATTCTGATAAATTCTTCATTACCATAATAACTGTTATATATTTCTTTAACTTCCTTATAGGATACCTTTTTCTCTAAATTTCCATAAGCAGTTATAAGAATTCCTCGATTCATAGGTACCAGGTGAGGTGTAAAAATAACATTAATGGATTTTCCTGCTGCATACCCTAACTGCTCTTCAATCTCTGGTGTATGTCTATGGGATGCAACTCCATAAGCTTTAATATTTTCATTAACTTCACAATAAAGATTATTAACCCTAGCCCCTCTACCAGCTCCAGATGTACCAGACTTGGCATCTATAATTAATGAATCTCCACTGATTATTCCCTCCTTAAGTAAAGGATAAATAGATAATATAGTACATGTCGGATAACATCCTGGATTAGCTATTAATCTTGCATTCTTAATCAACTCTCTATTTATTTCGCAAAGGCCATATACCGCCTCATTAAGATACTCAGGACTCTTATGCTCTATGCCATACCAATCCTCATATATATCAACATCTTTAATACGGTAATCAGCACTTAGATCAATAATCTTTGTATTAGATAGAATATTATCATTCATAAGGGAGGCACAGAATCCTTGAGGTGTAGCTGTGAATATAAGATCTGCCTGATTAGCAAGCTCCTCTATATTATCGTCCATACACTTTGCAGTCACCAACTGAAACATATTTTGATAAACTTCATAGTATTTCTTATCTATATAACTTCTTGAACCATACCAGATTATTTCAGCTTCCTTATGTTGCAAAAGTAATCTAACCAACTCCTGACCAGCATATCCAGTTGATCCAATGATACCAACTTTAATCATAATCGCACCAGCCTTTCATTAAATGTATCTATAAATGTATTTATGTTTTCATAATTATACATCTAAACTTATTTTTATGCAATACCTGATTTATAATTATTATTTCTAATATTTATACCTTCTTTTAATAATGCCTCATATATACTGGATATAGGAAGGCCTACAACATTATAATAATCTCCTATAATTTCTTTAATATATATTCCAAACCTCCCTTGTATTCCGTAGGCGCCAGCTTTATCCATAGGTTCTCCGGTTTGAATATAATCCTCTATCTCCTCATTGGAAAGATTACTGACTAGCACTTTAGTACAGACTGACAGGGGGATACTTTTATACAAGGAATTATTCATTTTAATAATATTTACTCCTGTATAAACATCATGGGTTTTACCAGAGAGCATCTCTAACATTTCTCTAGCTTCCTCCTTATTCTTAGGTTTTCCCAGGGCCTTATCCTGATAAAAGACCATGGTATCTGCCCCTATAATAATCTTATCCTTACACTTCTTAAACCTAGCTGCCACATCTTCTGCCTTTAGAGCTGCAAGGGCTTGGACAATTTTTGCCGGTTCTTTCTCTACTACCACCTCTTCAACCTGACTTGCTATGGTAGTAAAGGATATTCCCATAAGTTCCATAATCTCTCTTCTTCTTGGTGATTCCGATGCTAATATTATCTTATACATGTGTATCTACCTCTTTCATCAATAATATATATGCAAGTACGCTCCTGGGTACTTGCGCTCAGATATAAACTTAAGTTATTTTAACATTATTTTGTCATATTATCCTTAATAATTTAAAATAATATTATATTTAGGTATTGCATATTAATTAATTTTGTTGTATATTTAATCATATGATTGATGGTAACTTTAAACCATGATGGAAGATTGGAGGACTAAAATATGAAAGAAAAAGTTATACTTGCCTATTCGGGCGGACTAGACACAACTGCTATTATACCTTGGTTAAAAGAAAATTATGATTATGAGGTTGTATGCGTTTGTATAGACGTAGGACAAGGGGATGAACTTGATGGACTGGAAGAAAGAGCAAAACTTTCTGGTGCCACAAAACTTTATATTGAAAATGTAATAGATGAATTTGTTAATGATTATGTAATGCCCTGTGTTAAAGCTGGAGCAGTTTATGAAAATAAATATCTTTTAGGAACTTCCATGGCTAGACCTGTAATTGCTAAAAGATTGGTAGAGATAGCTAAAAAGGAAGGAGCTACTGCTATCTGCCATGGTGCTACTGGTAAAGGTAATGATCAGGTACGTTTTGAATTAACTATCAAGGCTTTGGCCCCTGAACTGAAAATAATAGCTCCTTGGAGAATTTGGGATCTATCATCCCGTGAAGAAGAAATTGAATACTGTAAGAAACATGGCATTGACCTTCCTTTCTCCGCTGACACCAGCTATTCCCGTGACCGTAATCTATGGCACATAAGCCACGAAGGTTTGGAACTGGAGGACCCTGCTAATGCACCTAACTATGATCATCTCTTGGTCCTAGGTGTATCTCCTGAGAAAGCCCCAGATGAAGGCGAGCTGGTTACCTTAACCTTTGAGAAAGGAATTCCAACTAGTTTAAATGGTAAGGCTATGACCCCTACAGAGATTATCACAGAATTAAATATTCTGGGCGGAAAACATGGTGTTGGTATTGTAGATATAGTGGAGAATCGTGTAGTAGGTATGAAATCCCGTGGTGTATATGAAACTCCCGGTGGTACCATCCTTATGGAAGCTCACCAGCAGTTAGAAGAGTTAATACTAGACCGTGCTACCCTCTCAGCTAAGAAAGAGATCGCCAACCGTTTCGCTGATATTGTTTATGAAGGAACATGGTTTACACCATTAAGAGAAGCTTATCAAGCTTTTATAGACGTAACCCAGAAATATGTTACTGGAGAAGTTAAGTTAAAACTTTATAAGGGAAATATAATAAAGCAAGGAACCACCTCTCCTTACTCTTTATATAATGAAAGCATTGCCTCCTTTACCACCGGTGATTTATATGACCACAAAGATGCTGAAGGTTTCATTAATTTATTTGGTCTATCCTTAAAAGTTAGAGCTATGAAAATGGCATCATTAAAAGATAATAAATAAGATATTATGGCTATTGAAGAATTTAGATTTTCAATAGCCATTTTTTATTGTTGACTAAAATAGAACCGTTTATCTAAGCAATCATATAATATAATAAAACAAATATATGAGGCAATTATGATCATACATGTTGTACAACCTGGAGAAACTATATATTCAATTGCGGATTATTATGATGTTTCACCTATCATTCTAATACAAGAAAACAGTATAACTGATCCTAACAACTTGGTAATAGGGAGTAGTATTGTTATATTATATCCCGAAACAACTCATATGGTTAGACCAGGAGATACTGTAGATAGCATAGCCAATAACTATGGCATATCAATAATGCAGTTATTAAGAAATAATCCCCATATTGCTGATCTCGGGCTTAGAGCAGGTGAGGTTTTAGTTATCAGCTATACAGATGATAAAATTAGGGAGATAACAACCAATGGATATTCCTATCCATTTATACACTCAGCTACCCTTAGAAAGACTTTACCTTTCCTAACTTATTTAACAGTTTTTTATTACCAAATTACTGAAGGTGCTAATTTAGTGGATATAGATGATCAGAATATCATTCAATTGGCTAAAGAATATGGTGTGGCTCCTATTATGCTTATCTCAACTATGGCAACTGACGGTAGCCATGATACTGATTTAAGCTCTACTATATTAAATAGTGAAGAATTGCAGAATAGTCTAATAGCTAATGCTCTTGAAATTTTACGAAGTAAAGGGTATTATGGCTTGAATATTAATATCCCTTTTGTAAAACCTGAAGATAGAGATAATTTTATTACTTTGGTCGAGAGATTTTCAAGCATACTAAAGCAGGATGGTTTTGAATTATTTATTACAATTTATCCCACATCATTACCTCATGAAATTGGCATTAACGAGAGAAACTATTATGCTGCTCTAGGTCAAGCAGCAGACCAAACTTTATTGCTGTCTTATGAATGGGCTACTACTGCCAATGCCCCCCTTGGAGTTACCTCTTACGCTTTAATAAGAGAATATTTGGATTTAGCCGTAACACTAATCCCTAGTGATAAAATATCAATCGGTATACCGACTATTGGATATATAGCCCAGATGCCTTTTATAGAAGGAGAATCTAGAGCCAATTCCATAAGTATTGAATTTGCTATTGATCTAGCTAGAGAGGTTGGTGCAACCATATATTTTGACTACTCTACACAGACTCCATTTTTTCAATATTCTAACGATACATCTAATCTTGTATGGTTTAAAGACGCTAGAAGCATTGAAACCCTGACACAGTTGGTGCCTTTTTATGGCTTTAACGGGGTTGGCCTATGGAACATTATGCGCTTTTTTACACAAATGTGGCTAATAATAAATTCACAATATGACATAAAGAAAATTTTATGATGGCATTCTATCTTAAAACCACCGTAAGAATATAAAAATGCTGTTTCAAAATGTAATAAGGTATATTACGCTTATACTCTCCTACATTGAAACAGCTTTTTATAAGTCCTTTATTATAGATAAGCCCTAAGAAATCTTTCCAAACGCTTTTTATATTCTTCAGGATTCACAAGGCAATTCTCCCCATGCCCTGCATTTTCCACCAGATACAGCTCCTTGCTACTCTTCTTAGCCTGATACATATTTACAGACATCTTTGTAGGTACATAATGATCATTTTTTCCATGGATAAATAAAATAGGTACATTGGTTCTTCTAACTGCCCGAATAGGAGAAACGTCTTGATAGCAGAAACCCGCTCTAAGGAATGTAATAATATTAACTGGTATTAGAAGAACTTGAGGCAAACGGTAAAAGCTCATTAATTGATATTTTAGCAATTCCATTAAATCAGAATAACCACAGTCTGCAATGGTACACTTGACTCTTTTATCTATCTCTAGATGCATAAGAACAGTTGCTGCTCCCATAGATTCACCATGGGTTACGATATTAATATCATTCCCGTAATGCCTATAACACCAATCAACTACTTTCTTAAGATCATATCTTTCATAATACCCCATGGTTGTGTGGGCTTTCCCACTTAAGCCATGGTTTCTTTGATCGTATATAACAACTGCAAAATTCATTTCTAGAAAGAGCCTGGCATAAATTAAACTGACGCATTTGGCGCAGGTAAAGCCATGGCATAGTATTGCAATATTTTTCTTGGAATTTTCTTTCTTTAAATTATCTTCTCCAAGTAATTCACAGGATAGGGTATAGCCATATTTTGAATTAAGATTAAACTGGACTTTTTTCATAGATTGATAGGTGTTAGAATCAAATTTCCCTTTAGCTACTTCCCTTTCATATAATTCATCACAGGATAATTTCTTGGGTTTTAATATTAAATTAGATAAGCACCATAGAAAATAAAGTCCAAATGCAGCAAGAATCTTCATATACTCACACTCCCATATCGCAAAACCTATATTATATATTCATATTTTATCATCTACTAATGATAAAATATCCATATTTTAAAAAGTTATACGAAACTACTTTAGTGTGTTCTACTCCTTAGGAATAAAGCTATCAAATATAAATAAGTCAAAATATCTACTACATTCATCCAATTCTTTCTGGGACTTAATAGTCCATGCCGCAGTTTTTGCCTTAAATAATTTGCGGCATAGGCTAAAGGACAAGGCCTTTTTATACTTATGATCAAAGGCAATAAAGTCAGGTTTTGTCTGAAAGTTCAGTAGTAAATGTTTGAGTATGAAATACTGCATCTTACTACCTTCCAAATGCTCCTTATTAAAATCAGATGCCAACTGTCCTCTGATTACATTGGGACAATTCTTACGGTACCATATTAATCCAAAGGGATTAAAAGATTCAATGCAATAGACTCCTTTGTAGTCATCCAGTACCTTCGATACAAGCTTACAGATTTTCTTGGCACTCCAAGGTATCTTTAATTCAACAATAACTGGAACCTGTCCCCCTATACATTCCAAGGCTTCCTTAAGGGTTGGTATGTGCTGCTTAGAATTGAATAAACTATACTGTCTTAATTCATCATAGGTTAATTCTGCTGTTTTAAGATTAACTCCGCAGGCCCTCTTTAGATTATAATCATGAAAAACTATGGGAATATCATCTTTGGTTAGTTGTACATCTAATTCAATCCCATAGCTATTATCAACAGCCAGCTGAAAGGCCTTGATGGAGTTCTCCGGTGCATCGCTACGATTATTGTGCAATCCTCTATGGGCATAGTACCAACCTTCTAATTTAGCATAGTCAGGATTAGTTCTTAATTTAGGCATAATTAACAATAGATATAAAATGATAAAAATAGCAATTGCTATGATTAGCTTAATTAACATAATATGACGGCTCCTTTATTACCACATTCACCTTAATTATCCACATCGAAGTTTTCTATAGCACTTGCTTTTGGCATAGGCTTTGAATCTCCATGCTTTACCAATAACATAGTGCATAAGGAAGCAATGGAGAATATGAATGCATAAGGAAATAAAGTTCGATAGGATATCTCCAGGAATATACCCGACAGTATCGGTGTTACTATCTGGGCAGTCATTGAAAAGGTATAATAAACACCTGTATATTTGCCTATATCAGTACTTTTACTCATTTCAACGATCATAGGATAAGAATTGACATTAATAGAGGCCCATCCTATTCCAGTAAGGGCAAATACAAGATATATCATAGGGGAATACTCTACCATTAGAAAACCTGCTAAATAGGATAAGGTCATTAAAATAATTCCAGCAATAATGGTTTTCTTTCTGCCAACTTTGCTGGCAAATTTTCCAACAGGTATGTAACTTAGTATGGCTGCTATAGTTGCAATCATCAAGGAATTGGCATAACCACCCTTGGCCAGTCCCCAGACTTCTTGCACATATCTGGAAAATGCTGTGGTCACTGCATTATAGGCTGTAAACCATAGAAAGATAGAAGCTAAAATAAAATAATAGCTTTTCCTTACATCCTTAGGCATCTTAGCACCGGTTTCACCTTGCTGGCTATCCTCTTCTCTTACCTCATCCCCATACTCAGGATTATTGGATAGGGATAATTTATTCTCTTTGATTGTTAAAAATAGAATAGTAACAGAAACAACCATAAGTATAGCTACAGATAGAAAAAGTGGCATATAGCTAGTCATTTCATCATAAACAAATATTTTCACCATAAGCAAAGTATATACTCCACCGATTGCTCCCATTAGATTAATAATGGCATTGGCCATACTTCGAAGGGGCTTTGGGGTGATATCTGGCATTAAGGCAACTGCTGGGGAACGATAAAGAGACATTGATATTAAGACTAAACCAAGGGCAACTAAGAATAAAACTAAATTCCCCTGCATATCGGCTATAGGAATTAGTGTCATAAAGATAACTGCCCCTAAAGTTCCTAAGAGTATAAAGGGCATTCGCTTACCAATAGGTGTTTTGACTTTGTCCGATAGTAGTCCTATATATGGTAACAAAAATAGGGCTAAAACATTATCCATTGCCATAATAACACCGCTTAATTTTTCTCCCATGCCAAATGTATTCTTTAGCATTAATGGAATATTATTATCATATAGTTGCCAAAAAGCGCTAATTGATAAAAAAGCCAAGCCCGCTAAAATAGTTCTCTTATAATTTAACCTCATACCTTCCCCATGCCCTTTCTGCAATATGCTACATTTTTCTTTTATTTGTGAACATATATGTCCCAATCCCTACAGCAATGGTTAGATTAAGGGAATCCACCTCTGGTGACTGAGGGATAAAGATACTTGTACCAATATCAAGAAACGAATCATCAAGTCCACTTGCTTCATTACCGAAAACTAATGCAAATTTCTCCACCTCTGGGCAGTCGTTAATATTTAAAGTCTTGCTTCCATTAAGCATAAAGGTGAAAATGTCATGACTAGGATATTTTGCCCTATAATCATCAAAGGATTTATAAATATGATGGGATAATTTGAAGATTGCCCCCATAGAAGAACGTACAGTTTTAGGATTAAACACATCGGCACAGGGCTCTATTATAGCAATATCCTTGATACCAAAGCCCAATGCGGTGCGAAGTATAGTTCCTAGATTACCCATATTGCTGGGATTAACCAATACAATATGGGGTTTATCTTCATTTAATTCTTCCTCATACTTATTAAAAACACCTGCCACATAGCAATTTTCTTTATCACTAATTTTAGCTATGGTTTTATTATTGAATTCTAAAATTATATTATTTTTATTACATATATTGGATAAGTTCTCGTAATCAGTATATCCAGTATGGACCAACACCTTACGAACAATATCAGGTCTATTAAGAATAAGTTCATAGGTCGGAAATGCTCCTAAGGTATATGAATATTCAAAACTTTTTTTATATGGCTTTATCTGCTGTTCTGAATTGCCTTTTGGTATATTATTATTCTTCACTATAACACTCATGCCTTTCTTCACAGTCTAAAAGTTTTACTATAGGCTTAAACTCATACATCTAGTCATTGCTTTTCTTTCCCATATATACAAGGGCTAACATTCCTGGTCCTGTGTGGGTTCCGATAACTGGTCCAATCTTAGTTATTATTATATCCTTAACTATATTCTTACTTCTAATTAAGCTTTCCAATTGCTGTGCCTGCTCAAGATTATCCCCATGACCAACAAAGATAGTCTGAGATGCCAGGTCTACCCCTTCATTCTCCATCTTGCTAACTAGAAAATCCAATTCAGCCTTAGTTCCTCTGATCTTTGAAAATACCTCCAGCTTACCAAGATCATTGGTTGTAAGTACTGGCTTTATTCTCAATGCTGTTCCAACCATAGCTTCAATAGAGGTCACCCTGCCGCCCCGCTTGAGATGAAATAAGTCTTTTACAGTAAACCAGTGACGGGCACACCTTTTATTCTCCTCAACCCAGACTTTTAGTTGTTCAATATCTAAACCATTTTGCTTCTGTACTGCTGCATTATACACTAAAATTCCTTCTCCTATAGAAGCACATAGGGAATCTACACAATATATTTTTCTATCTGGATATTCCTCTTTTAATTCCTGTATCACCAATTGAGCAGTATTATATGTACCGCTTAACCCGGAAGAGAAAGCTATATATAATATATCCTTGCCTTGGTTCAATATGTCAGTAAAATAATCCATAAAGACTGAAGGTGTAATCTGGGTAGTATGAGTAGTAGCACCATTTTTTAGTTGGTTGTAAAAATACTCAATAGATAATTCCCTTTCATCTGGATAATGGGTATAGTTTATACCATTGATATCTAGCTCCATAGGAATTACATTTATATCATACTCTTTTATCACATCATTGGGTAAATCTAATGTTGCGTCACTGACGATAACATAATCACTCATTAAAATTCTCCTTTATTATACTTACTTATATTTTTATTATATTAATGATCTTATATCCAATATTACCTAGTATATTAGGTCTCTAACACTATAGGTTAATTTTAAATGATAACCATTGATAGTGCAAGCAACTTCTATTCAATTTTATAATTATAAAATCATATCAGCTATAGCCATTATAAGTGGTATAGTAATTGCCGAGAAAATCGTTGTCATGGCAAATATTTCTGATGAATAGATATGATCTTTGCCGTATCTTAAGGAAAATAAAGTAACAGAAACTGCAGTTGGTGTAGAAACAGCCAAAATCGATGTTCTGGATACAACCTCTGGTATTGAAAACAAGGAAAAAATAAGCATAACCAGTACAGGTATTACAAGTAATTTAACAAATGTTAAATAATACATCCTAGGCTTTATGAATAGCTTTAAAACATTGGTCTGGGCAATGGTTACACCTGATACCAACATAGCCATTGGAGTATTCATACTGGCGATATAATTAAATGCTTCAAACATGGGGTTGGGCAACTTAATTTGTAGTATAAACAGGACTACACCAATTATTGTTGCAATTATTGTAGGTGATAATATGGCTTTACCAAGGGCCTTCCAATCACTTCTTCCTGTCATAACAATTACCCCATGGGTCCAGAGGAAGATATTGAATACCGTTACATAAGCAGCTATGTAAAATACTCCCTCGCCACCAAACAAGCCATTGGCCAAGGGTATACCAATAAAGCCACAGTTAGAATAAATAGCTGCAAATCTTTCTATGGATATCTTATCTTTCTTATCCTTACCTCGTATTAGGCATATTGAAATAATAATCCCCAAGACATGAATAATAACTGCCAGGATAATCGAGATAATCAAGCCTTGTAATAAATCCTTCTCAAATTCTCTTTGATAAGACACAAATAAAACTAAAGGATTAATTAGCATTAAAACAACATCCGATAACTTTTTGTTCATATCATTATCTATCAATTTTATTTTGTAACATATAATACCTATAATAATTATTAGAAACATTATTATTATTTGATTTAATGATGTCAAAGCTAACTGTTGCACAAAAGCTACCTTCTTTCGCTATATTTTTATATTAATTTTTGCTTCAGCGTATTTATAGGCCTAATTCCTATCAAAACTAAGTGAGATAAAATACCATACCCCAATTATGATATACTCATTTTGTTATTATGCACGGATAAATGTATTAATGCAAGTGTATAAGATACTTTTATAGAAAACTTATAAATCTAGTCATTGATTACTTACTATATAGCAGTTCTATTATAAATACAAAAGTTGAATTTTATCTACTATTTAGTATATAATTATAGGGTCCATTGAAAGTTAGTAACTAAAGGCATCTAAGTATCTAGACTATATTCAGTCAAATAATAAGAAAGGCTAGGCAAATACCATGAAGACACTATACATATCTGACCTGGATGGAACTCTATTACAGCCTAATGCTGAGTTATCCAGTACTACAAAAAGAATTCTAAATGAAATGATTGAGAAAGGTTTACTTTTTTCAATTGCAACCGCAAGAACCATAGCTTCAGTCAAATCCATCCTTGCTGATGTCAATATCAATCTACCTATTGTACTTATGAATGGTGCCTGTATTTATGATATAGACAAAGAAGAATATATTAATATAGAAACCTTAGATACAAGAAGTAGGAAGCTATTATTGGATTTAATCAAAGATAATAATTTAAAAGGTTTCGCATACGTAATAAAAAACAATCATCTTTTCACCTATTTTGAAGATATAGATATAAAACCTTTACAATTATTCCATGATGAGAGGGTTAATAAATACAAGAAACCTTTTACTAAAGTAGATAGTTTCTATCAACTAGCTCAAGAACCCTTGCTTTATTTTACTCTAATAGATAAAAAAGAAAATTTGGATTTTGTTTATGATTTGATTAAAGATGCTCCAGATTTAAACTGTGTTCTATATAAAGACAATTATGCCACTGATACTTGGAACTTGGAGATATATAGCAAGAAAGCTTCTAAATACCATGCAGTAAATTTTCTAAGAAATTACCTGAACCTAGATAGAGTTGTTTGTTTTGGAGATAACCGAAACGATATTCCTCTCTTTCGTGCCTCCGATTATAAGATTGCTGTTGCCAATGCTGTTGATGAGCTTAAGATAAAATCTGATACTATAATTAAAAGCAATACCCAAGATGCAGTTGCCCTATGGTTAATGGAGAATGGGATTGTATCGAGTATACAGATTTAACCCACTCTGGAAGTGTGTTTATACACTGTTATATCTGTATACTCTTGTAACTATATTGCAATAACCCCATTAATGTACTCTTAGTGGTCTTCTGATCCTTGACCGTAATAGGCATTGGCGCCATGCTTTCTATAATAATGCTTATCCAGTAGATACTGGGATACCCTTGGTACCCTTGGATTTAGGGTCATGGTCTTATATGCCATCTCTGCCACCTTATCAAGAACTACCGCATTGTAAACTGAACCAGCAGGTGTTTTTCCCCAGGCAAATGGGCCATGGTTTTTAACTATGATACCTGGAATAGCCATCGGATCCTGCTCTCCAATAGTCTCAACGATTACATTGCCAGTATTTACTTCATAACCTTCTTCGATTTCCTCAGCAGTTAATTCTCTGGTACAAGGTATATCTCCGAAGAAATAATCCGCATGGGTGGTACCTAATGCAGGAATAGCTAGCCCTGCCTGTGCAAAAGTAACAGCCCATGTAGAGTGGGTATGTACTACCCCGCCAATGGCTGGATACTTTTTATACAATACAAGATGGGTAGCAGTGTCAGATGAAGGTTTATAATGACCTTCCACTACATTACCATCTAAATCAACCACTACCATATCCTCTGGTTTCATATCCTCATAGCTAACGCCACTGGGTTTTATAACAACTAAATTTTTCTCCCTGTCAATTCCACTGACATTACCCCAGGTATAGATTACCATACCCTTCTCCTGTAATTCCATATTGGCTTCATATACTTCTTGTTTTAATTTCTCTAGCATCTTAAACCCCTCCTATTAATATTATCTTATATTACATTACATCAGAATTGTAATTTATACCGTAATTATAATAAAGGAATTCCATATTTCTCTGCGGCTTCCATTAATTCCTGTGGCCAAAGAGATGCCTGTACTTCTCCTATATGAGCCTTACGAAGGTAGAACATACAGATACGGGATTGACCAATTCCTCCACCTACTGTATAAGGAAGTTCACCATTAAGTAAGGATTTTTGGAAAGGTAGCTCTGCCCTATCCATGCAGCCACTGATTTCCAATTGTTCTCTCAATGTTTCTTCATCAACTCTAATTCCCATGGAGGACAATTCTAAGGAAATATCAAGAACAGGATAATAAACTATAATATCACCATTTAATTTCCAATCATCATAATCTGGTGCTCTACCATCATGCCTTTCTCCAGATCTTAGTACTCCTCCAATTTGCATAATGAACACAGCACCTTTTGCCTTGGCTATCTCATGTTCCCTCTCTTTAGATGTTAGGTTAGGATATAGATCCTCTAGTTCCTGGGCAGTAATAAAGGTAATCTCCTCTGGAAGAATTTCTTCTATATAATCATATTTACTAGCTATATATTTTTCAGTATTTTTAAGAGCATTATATACTTTTCCTACTATATCTTTTAGAGTTTCTTCATTTCTTTCCTCTTTGCTAATTATCTTTTCCCAATCCCATTGATCAACGAAAAGTGAGTGAATATTACTGGTTTCCTCATCCCTTCGAATAGCATTCATATCAGTATAAAGTCCTTCGCCATGTTCAAAACCATAGCGCTTTAAAGCTTGACGTTTCCATTTAGCTAAGGAGTGTACAATCTCAGCAGGAGCATCATTTTGCTCTTTTATACCAAAACTAACAGGTCTTTCTACGCCATTTAAATTGTCATTTAAGCCTGATTCAGGTGTTACAAATAAAGGTGCTGAAACCCTAGTTAGATTTAATTGCTTTGCCAACTCTCTTTCAAAAAAATCTTTTACTAATTTAATTGCTACTTCTGTATCTTTAATACTTAGTGCGGGCTTGTAGCCCTCAGGGATAATTAATTTCATTTCCCTACCTCCAATTCTTCTGCAAGTTAAAATATTGTATTAATCTCTGCTTTATACTATGATGGTCATTTTACATTTTTAATCTAGCTTTGTCAATAAAAGATAAGATTTTAATGTATATACAGTTACCAATTCTAACTTACTGAATAATATATAATAACGGCGAATTTTCGTAATAATATAAATTAAAGAAAGGGAGTGTCCCTTTGGCAATTAGAATTTTTATTGATCAAGGTCATAATCCTGCTGGAAATGTCAATGCTGGAGCTATGGGCAATGGTGTTTATGAAGGGGATGTCACTTATCAAGTCGGTGTGTACTTAGCCAATCTACTAAATAACGATCCCAGATTCGAAGCTAGACTTTCTAGACCTACAGCTACCACTGTTTTAGGAACAAGCAACGCCAGTAGTCTAGCCGCAAGGGTAGAGATGGCAAATTCATGGCCTGCTGATTATTTTATCAGTATACATTGCAATGCCAACGTAAATCCAGCAATCAATGGTACTGAATGCTATATCTTCCAATTCGGAACCCAAGCCAACTGGCTTGCAGTTCATATAATGAATGGCATAACCCAAAATGTAGGTACAAGAAATAATGGCATCCGCTTAAATCCTACTCTATATGTTCTAAGAAGGACAATGATGACCTCAGTTCTAGTAGAACTGGGATACCTAACCAATCCTTCCGATGCTCAAAAACTAAGGGATAACCAATATGGTTTTGCCTATGGCATGTATATTGGTATTATGAGGTATTTTGGATTTCAATAATGTGTATGTGTAAAATAAGATAGACCTTGTTGTCTCCTGAAAAAAAAGACCTCCTAATAAGGAGGTCCATCTTTCTTCTGAGATAGATTATATCATTTATGATAGGGCTCATTATGGATTATCCTATAGGCTCTATATATCTGCTCCATAAGTATAACCCTCATCATTTGGTGGGGAAATGTCATCTTTGAAAAGCTAAGTTTGAAATCAGCCTTGTTAAGCACTTCATCAGACAAACCTAGGGATCCCCCGATAATAAAACTTATATGACTTTTTCCAAGTATTCCAAGGTTATTGATCTTATCAGCCAGTTCTTCTGAAGCAAGCATCTTCCCTTCTATGGCAAGAGCAATTTTATAAGAATCAGCCTTTAAAGCTTTAAGTATCCTATCCCCTTCTTTTTTCTTAATAATCTCCTCCATTGCATGACTAGCATTATCAGGGGTTTTTTCGTCAGGTAATTCAACTATCTGCAAGGTACAGTATCTGCCTAAACGCTTACTATATTCCTCAACAGCCTGAGTCCAATATTTTTCTTTAAGTTTACCAACACAGATAATTGTTATTTTCATAATCTACTTCTTTCTTTTGGATACATTTGCAAAAGATTCAATGCATTTTCTCTTACTAGCTTCCTATGTTAGATTCTTCCCACTAAGTTTTTTCGAATACATAAAGAACACCATTTTTAACAGCTCTTATTCTCTCTCCCTTAAACCCCCGTCTACGCAACTCTTTATGAAAATTATATATCATGAAACCATGAAATACTATTAATATATTTTCCTTGGACCAATCGATTTTATCTAAGAATTCATTAATTCTCTTTTTGGTACCTACAATTGATTCC